>NZ_AP022584.1:609761-914641 GCF_010731675.1 Mycobacterium marseillense | reverse complement strand
GGGCGAGAAGCACGGCATCGAGGCCGTCACCGGCATGGCCGAATTGATCGGCTGGAGCCAGGTCCCGGCGAAGGCGCTCGGTCGCTTCGATGTCCGCCAACCGCCCAAGACCCTCGACGAAATGTACGCATGCGCGACCAACGACGCCGAACGCCGGGCCATCCACGACATGCTCTTCGGCTCGGCCATGGACGTGATCGACCGCTATCTGCCCGACCGGGAAAAGCACGCGGTCATGCGCGGGATGCTGGCATTTCTGGCCGTCAACTCGACCTACCGTGGCCCGTATACGCCAGGCAGCGCAACATGTTTGGCGTTCGCGCTGGCGGTCCCCGACGGCAGCACCGCGATGATGACTAAGCTCAAGGGCGGCATCGGCGCGCTCACCGAGCACCTGCGTGAGCTGTTCGTCTCCCATGGCGGCGAGATCCGCTTCCGCACCAAGGCCGAGGAGATTTTGGTCGACAAGCAGAAGGTGACCGGCGTGCGGCTGCGCGACGGGTCGACCATCTCGGCGCCGATCGTGGTGTCCAACCTGTCACCCGACGTCACCCTCACCGAGCTCATCGCACCCGAACACGTTCCCGCCGAGCTTGTCTCGCGCGTATCCGACCGCGACCACCGCGCCTCGTTCGTGCAGATCCACTTCGCCCTCGACGGGCTGCCCGAATTCGCCCCGCCGTACGAGTTCCTCAATGACGACGGTATGCAACAGTCGATCGGCATCTTCGGATCGCCCGAATCCCAACAGCTGCACTGGGAAAACTGCCGGCGGGGTATCGTCCCGGACAATCCGTCGATGGGCATGCAGATCCCGTCGGTGCACGACCCCGGCATGGCGCCGCCGGGCAAGCACGCGGCGAGCGCGTTCGCCTATGCGTTTCCGGTCGAGGTCGATCGCGGGCAGCACGGGCACCTCAAAAACGAGATGGCCCAACGGGTTATCGAAAAGATCACCAGACTCGCACCGAACTTCAAGGACATCGTCATACGCCACATCACGTTCGCGCCCTACCACATGAACACGATGTTCGGTGCACCCGACGGCGACTTCTGCCACGGGCTGTTGCACCCAGACCTGATGGGCCCCAACCGGCCCGGCCCCAAGGGCTTCCTCGACTTGCCCATCCCGATCGACGGCCTCTACCTCGGTGGCGCGGGCTGCCATGGCGGACCGGGCATCACCTTCACTCCCGGGTACAACGCCGGCTATCAGGCGCTCGAGGACGCGACCTGACGGGGACGGATTAGCCGCCGAACGCCCCGACGAGCTGCGCCTGCGCGGTCGCGGCGCCGGCGATCGCCTGCGCGGCCTGCACTCCCGCGAGGCCGCCGGGCAGTTGGTAGTCATTGGGAAGCTGATAGAGCGTGAACCGGTAACGATGTGTGCCGGTTCCGGCCGGGGGACAGGGACCCTGATACGCCGACTGGCCCGCCGTGTTCGGCAGGGTGATGGCGCCCGCCGGAGTCTGACCTTCCGCCGTGCTGCCGGGACCGGGGGCGATCCCGATCACCACCCAGTGCACGTACAACCCGGCCGGGGCGTCGGGGTCGTCGAGGACCAGCGCCGCGCCCAGCGGCGCCGACCACACCAACGGCGGGGCGACGCCGGCGCCCTTGCAGGTGTACTGCACCGGAATCGGGGCACCATCGGCAAACGCCGGGCTGCTGATCGTCAACGGCCCGCCGGCGGGCGCGTTGGGCGCCGTCTTTCCGAGCGTCGTGACCTTCGGCGCCGGAGACGACGTCGGCTGGCTGTCACCGTCTGCGCCGCAGCCGACCAGCGCCCCCAGCAGCGTCGCCGCGCCCAGCAGCGCCGCAATCCGGCGAACCACGTGCCTCGCGTCCATGAAAACAGTCTGACCCGCGCCCGCGCGCTGCGAAAGCACAAGTTTTCCGGCGACGACCGCGGCTACTTACCACGCTTCTCTACTTCGAGCACCCGCTTGCGCAATCCCTCGGTGGCCGTGTCCATCAGGCTTTTGGCGCCTTTTTTGACCAGGAATCCGGGAACGGGCGCCACCAGGTCGACGGTGAGGTCGAAGCGGACCCGGGTGGAGTCCCCGTCGGGTGTCAACGTGTACCGGCCCTCCTGAGCGCGTTGCTGTTTGGAGCTGATCAGGGTCCAGCCGACGCCGTCGTCGTGCACGGTGTAGGCGAGTTCCTGTTCGTCGCTGACGCCGACGAGTTTGACCACCTGCCTGGATCTGGTCGGGTGGTTCTGCTCGTCCCGCTCGAGCACCTCGACCTTCTTGTGCGCCGACGACCATTCGGTCAGCGACTCGAGGTCGAACAACACATCCAGAATTTCGTCCGGCGTCGCCTCGATGACGACCTCGCGGGAATCGGTGATAGCCATCTCGGGGAGATAGCCGGTGCGGTGACGCTCGAAACCGGCCGCCTCGGCGCCCGGAAGCAAGCCCCCGGGGGTTACCTTCCCGGGTATGCATTTCGCGTGGGAGACGCTGGCCGCCGGGGTGCATCGTTGCCGGCTCCCGTTCTGCGACGTCACGATCGGCCTGGTACGCGGCCGCACCGGAACGCTGCTCGTCGACACGGGCACCACGTTGACCGAGGCGGCCGCTATCGACGCCGACGTCCGTCAGCTCGCCGAGCGACCGGTGAGCCATATCGTCTTGACGCACAAGCACTTCGACCATGTCCTGGGCTCCTCGCTGTTCGGCCGGGCGGAGATCTATTGCGCGCCCGAGGTGGTCGGGTACCTCGCGTCGGCGACCGAGCAGATCCGCGCCGAGGCGCTGCGGTACGGCGCCGGCGCAGCCGAGGTGGACGCGGCGATCGCCGCCTTGCGGCCTCCCCGCCGCGGTGTCTACGACGCGTCGGTCGCGCTGGGGGATCGCGCGGTGGCGATCACGCACCTCGGGCGCGGCCACACCACTTCCGACCTGGTGGTGATCGCCCCAGCAGCCAATGCCGGCGAGAGGGTGGTGGTGTTCACCGGTGACCTGGTTGAGGAGTCCGCCGACCCCGCGATCGACGCCGACTCCGACGTGGCGGCCTGGCCGGCGACCCTCGAGCGGCTGCTCGAGGTGGGTGGCCCCGACGCCCTCTACGTCCCGGGCCACGGCAAAGTCGTCGACGCCGCGTTCGTCGGTCGTCAGCGGGACTGGCTGGCCCGGCGCGCGGCGGTCAGTGATGGGTGACGCCTCGAAATATTTTGTGCCCCAGCGTATTCAGATCACCTTCGCCTGAGTCCTTCGACTCCTGATTGAACTGCCCTTCGCGGGGATAGACTCACGTTCAGTGGAGTCGTGCCGGAGAGGGGCGTTAAGACATGGCGATCATCGACAAGGACACACAAGTCCGGCCATCGTTCGACGACGAGGTCGCTGCCACGCAGCAATACTTCGACGATCCGCGCTTTGCCCGGATCACCCGCCTGTACACCGCCCGCCAGGTAGCAGAGCAGCGCGGCACCATCCCGACCGACTACACCGTGGCGCGAAACGCTGCGGCGGCCTTCTACGAGCGGTTGCGTGAGCTGTTCGCCCAGAAGAAGAGCATCACGACGTTCGGCCCGTACTCGCCCGGCCAGGCGGTCGCGATGAAGCGGATGGGCATCGAGGGGATCTACCTGGGCGGTTGGGCCACGTCGGCCAAGGGTTCCACCACCGAGGATCCCGGCCCCGACCTCGCCAGCTACCCGCTGAGCCAGGTCCCCGACGACGCCGCGGTACTGGTGCGCGCCCTGCTCACCGCCGACCGCAACCAGCAGTACCAGCGCCTGCAAATGAGCGAGAAGCAGCGCGCCACGGCCACGGTCTACGACTACCGGCCGTTCATCATCGCCGACGCGGACACCGGCCACGGCGGTGACCCGCACGTGCGCAACCTGATACGTCGGTTCGTCGAGGTCGGCGTGCCCGGCTACCACATCGAAGACCAGCGCCCCGGCACCAAGAAGTGCGGCCACCAGGGCGGCAAGGTCTTGGTGCCGTCCGACGAACAGATCAAACGCCTCAACACCGCGCGCTTCCAACTCGACATCATGAAGGTGCCGGGCATCATCGTCGCGCGCACCGACGCCGAGGCCGCCAACCTGCTGGACAGCCGCGCCGACGAGCGTGACCAGCCGTTCCTGCTCGGCGCCACCAACCTCAAGATCCCGTCGTACAAGTCGTGCTTCCTGGCGCTGGTGCGTCGCTTCTACGAGCTGGGCGTCAAAGATCTCAATGGCCACCTTCTCTACGCGCTGCCCGAAGGGGAGTACGCCGAGGCCACAGCATGGCTTGAGCGCCAAGGGATCCAGGGCATCGTCTCCGATGCCGTCAATGCCTGGCGCGAGGACGGTCAACAGTCGATCGACGACTTGTTCGACCAGGTCGAGTCGCGGTTCGTGGCGGCCTGGGAGGACGACGCCGGCCTGATGACCTACGGCGAGGCCGTCGCCGACGTGCTCGCCTTCGCCGCCAGCGAGGACGAACCGGCTGACATGAGCGCCGACGAGTGGCGGGAGTTCGCGGCGACCGCCTCGCTCTACTCGGCCAAGGCCAAGGCCAAGGAGCTGGGCGTCGACCCCGGCTGGGACTGCGAACTCTCGAAGACGCCCGAGGGCTACTACCAGATCCGTGGCGGCATCCCGTACGCCATCGCCAAATCGCTGGCCGCCGCGCCGTTCGCCGACCTGCTGTGGATGGAGACCAAGACCGCCGACCTGGACGACGCCCGGCAGTTCGCCGACGCCATCCACGCCAAGTTTCCCGACCAGATGCTGGCCTACAACCTGTCCCCGTCGTTCAACTGGGACACCACCGGCATGACCGACGAGCAGATGAAGCAGTTCCCCGAGGAACTGGGCAAGATGGGTTTCGTCTTCAACTTCATCACCTACGGCGGACACCAGATCGACGGCGTCGCCGCCGAGGAGTTCGCCACCTCGCTGCAACAGGACGGCATGCTGGCGCTGGCCCGCCTGCAGCGCAAGATGCGTCTGGTCGAATCCCCTTACCGCACACCGCAAACCCTGGTCGGGGGGCCGCGCAGCGACGCCGCGCTCACGGCCTCCTCGGGCCGCACCGCGACCACCAAGTCGATGGGCGAAGGTTCGACCCAGCACCAGCACCTGGTGCAGACCGAGGTGCCCAAGAAGCTGCTCGAGGAGTGGCTGGCGATGTGGAGCGAGAACTACGACCTCGGCGAGAAACTGCGGGTGCAGCTGCGGCCCCGCCGGGCCGGCTCGGACGTGCTCGAACTCGGCATCTACGGCAATGACGACGAGCAGCTGGCCAACGTGGTCGTCGACCCGATCAAGGACCGGCACGGCCGCAGCATCCTTCAGGTGCGCGACCAGAACACCTTCGCGGAGAAACTGCGGCAGAAGCGACTGATGACCTTGATCCACCTCTGGCTGGTGCACCGCTTCAAGGCCGACGGGGTGATCTACGTGACGCCGACCGAGGACAACCTGTACCAGACGTCGAAGATGAAGTCCCACGGCATCTTCAGCGAGGTTTACCAGGAGGTCGGCGAAATCATCGTCGCCGAGGTGAACCAGCCCCGCATCGCCGAACTGCTGAAGCCCGACCGCGTGGCGCTGCGCAAGCTGATCACCAAGGAGGGATAGCCGCGTTTTCGGCTGCGGCCCTGGTCACAGCCTTGCGCGGCCGCATAAGACCGGTTCACGAACGGTCTACTTAGTGAATATAAGAAATTTTCTAATTTACGAGTCAGAACATTCCGCGTACGGCACAGGCCACACACAGATACGATTTGAATCGCCGATGGTCCATAGGCCCGAGATGGGCCATCGGCTCTTAAAGCCTCGATGAGCCGGATCCCCCGCGTTGGCCAGATTCCCTTGTGCCGCTGCGGCTCCGCCGGGGCATCGGCTCACCCCCACTTTTGCGCGATGGCCCCGCCGGCCACCGTTCCCCGTTGCGATCGCGACGGCGGAAATAGTTTGCGCGCCCGCGCCCCGGGGTAAGAAACAGTGGGCGTCGCGATGTGGCGCAAGTGGAGATTGGGGGATCTGATGGGATCTGGACCGAGGACAACGGTCGCCCTGTTCGGCGGCGCGGCCATGCTCGTACTGGCGGTCGGATGCGGCGGCGGTCATAAAGAAGGCCCCAGCAGCACGACCACCCCGACGACCACGCCGTCTTCGAGCGTCGCACCCTCCACGGCACCCGGTGAGGGCGGCGGTGGAAATGCGCCCGGTGGACCCACCGGCGGCGGCGGTCCCGGTGGCGGCGGCGGCAGCGTGCCCGGCGGACCCACCGGCGGCGGCGGTCCCGGTGGCGGCGGCGGCAGCGTGCCCGGCGGACCCACCGGCGGCGGCGGTCCCGGCGGTGGGGGCGGCAGCATCCCCGGCGTCGGCGGTGGCGGCGGTGGCCCGGGCGGTGGCGGCGGATGCGTCGGCAACGTCTGCGGCGGCTACCCGTGATCAGCCACCGTCGTTGAGCCTGTTCTAGTTCGAAGTCCCAGACTTGTTTGCCTAGCCGGTGGGGCCATGGTTACCTGGCCCCACCGGCTGATAACTCCTGGGTTTTTTCTTCTGGCTTCCCGCAGCGGCCGTTGAGCTATGGTTCGGGGGACTCGACTGCAAAGGGATCCCCATGGGCAAGCTCAGGTTTGGATATTTCATCGCTCCCTTCCATCGCGCGGGCACCAATCCGACGCTGGCCCTGCAGCGCGATCTCGCATTCATCGAGCACCTCGACGCCCTCGGCTTTGACGAAGTCTGGCTGGGCGAGCACCACTCGGCCGGAAGCGAAATCATCAGTTCCCCGGAGGTTTTCATCGCCGCCGCCGCCGAACGCGCGAAGCGAATCCGATTCGGCACCGGGGTGATTTCGCTGTCGTATCACAATCCGCTGTGGGTCGCGGACCGGCTGATGCTGCTGGACCATCTCACCCATGGCCGCATCATCGGCGGTGTCGGGCCGGGCTCGCTGCCCAGCGATTCGTCGATGATCGGACTCACCCCCACCGACACGCGGGAGCTGCTGGAAACGAACCTCGACATCGTCGTCCGGCTGCTGGCGGGGGAGACGGTGAGCGCCAAAACGGCTACCCATCAGCTGTTCGACGCCCGGTTGCAGCTTGCCCCGTACTCCGACGGCGGGATCCCGCTGTCGGTCGCCGCCGTCGCGTCACCGACGGGCGCGCGGCTGGCCGGCAAGCACGGCATCGGCCTGCTGTCCATCGGGGCGACGCTGACCGTTGAGGGCTTCAACGCGCTGTCGTACCACTGGGACATCGTCGAGGAGCGCGCGGCGGCGTTCGGCGCGCAGGTCGACCGCACGAACTGGAGCTTGGTCGGCCTGTTCCATCTCGCCGAGACCGAAAAGCAGGCCCGCGAAGAGGTCAAGTTCGGGATCGAGCCATGGTTCCGGTACTTCCAGAAGGTGGCCGCGTTCCCGCAGATGACGATGCCGGGAGAACAACTCGACGAGATGATCGATGTCATCAACGACAACGGCGCGGGTGTGATCGGCACGCCCGAGCGGGCGCGCGAGCAGGTGCAGCGGCTGTGGGACCAGTCCGGCGGGTTCGGTTGCATGCTGCAGATGGGTCACGAGTGGGCGAACCCGGCGGCCACCAGGCGATCCGCCGAGTTGTTCGCCGCCGAGGTGATGCCGCACTTTCAGGGCCAGGCTCAGCCGACGCTGGACGCCGCGGCGCGCGCCGGGCAGGCCCGGGAGAGCCTCGCGCAGTCACAGCTCGACGCCGTCGCGCACATGACCAAGAAGTATCAGGACGAGATCGAGTCCAAGTAGCGGCTCGCCTGCCCGACCACCCTCGCGAGTGGGCTTCGCGGGCCGCGTATTTCGGACCTGCTAGCGCCCGGCGTTCGACTCACGCTCGGCGGCCTTCACCAGGCGGCCGGCAAAGAATCGAACCGCGCCGCCCATCGCGGCGCGCATCACCGGCCCCGTTCCGCGCACGCCTTCGGTGAATGACCCGGTCCAGCGGATGTCCGTGCCACCCGCGGCATTCGGCGTGAAGACCACCTCGCCGGCGTAGTCCTTGGCCGGGGTCGGTGGCCCCACCAACTTGTAGGCGTGGCGGCGGTCCGGCTCGTATGCGACGGTCTCCTCCTGCACGAAGACGGGCCACATGCCCACCTTGCGGATGGCCCCGATACCACCCGGCGCGGGATCGCCCTGGCGGGCCCAACTCGAGCGCAACACGATCGGCTTGGCCCACTGCGACCAGTTGGCGCCGTCGGCGACGAGCCGGAACAGCGTCGCGGGGGGCGCGCTGCTGGTACGGGTGATTTCGAAGGAGAACTTCCGGCCCGACATGACAACTCCTGGTGATAGCGAACGCAACGGCCCTCGACGCCGCTCGCGGGTAGGCTACCGCCCACGCCGGGTGGCGGGCGGATCGGGTTGATCGCAGCAGCGCAGGACAAGCGCGGGCGGTTACCGCGATCTGCGAATGCGGCCGCCCCGCTTGACGTTTGCCCGCATCGGGGAACCGGAGCCCGTTGGGCATCTTGCCTAGACTTGCGCTCATGGATCACGGTTCCCCGCCCGACGCCGGTGTCCCCGGGCTGCTCCGAATCGAGGACTGCCTGGACGGCGACGGGGGTATCGCGCTGCCGCCGGGCGTCAACCTGATATCGCTCATCGACCGCAACATCGCCAACGTCGGCGACGCGGTGGCCTATCGCTACCTGGACTACAGCGGCCCAGGAGATGGCAAGGCCGAAGAGGTGACATGGACCCAGTTCGGTGTCCGGTTGGAAGCCGTCGGCGCGCGCATCCAGCAGGTCGCGAGCCGTGGTGAGCGCGTTGCGGTCCTCGCGCCGCAGGGCATCGACTACGTCGCCGGGTTCTACGCGGCGGTCAAGGCCGGAACCATCGCGGTCCCGTTGTTCGCCCCGGAATTGCCCGGGCATGCCGAGCGCCTGGATACCGCGTTGCGCGACTCGAAGCCCACGGTCCTGCTCACGACCACCACCGCGCAGGGCGCGGTCGAAAAATTCCTGGCCGATCACCCGCACCTGGGCCGCGCGGAGGTGATCGCCATCGACCGGATCCCCGATTCGGCGGGGGAGTCGTTCGTGGCGACCGAGCTCGGCATGGACGACGTGTCGCACCTGCAGTACACGTCGGGTTCCACCCGGCCGCCGGTCGGCGTCGAGATCACCCACCGCGCGGTCGGCACCAACCTGGTGCAGATGATTCTGTCGATCGACCTGCTGGACCGAAACACCCACGGCGTCAGCTGGTTACCGCTCTACCACGACATGGGTTTGTCGATGATCGGCTTTCCGGCGGTCTACGGCGGCCATTCCACACTGATGTCGCCGGCCGCGTTCGTCCGCCGGCCGCTGCGGTGGATCCAGGCGCTGTCCGACGGTTCGCGGCAGGGCAACGTCGTCACCGCGGCGCCGAACTTCGCCTACGAGTGGGCGGCGCAGCGCGGCCTGCCTGCCGGCGGCGAGGACATCGATCTTCGCAACGTGGTGATGATCATCGGCTCCGAACCGGTGAGCATCGACGCGATCAGGACCTTCAACAAGGCGTTCGCGCCATATGGGTTGCCCCGCACCGCGTTCAAACCGTCCTACGGCATCGCCGAGGGAACGCTGCTTGTCGCGACCATCGCCCCTGCGGCCGAGGCCACGGCGGTGTACTTCGACCGCGAACTGCTGGGCGCCGGGCGCGCGGTGCGCGTGCCCGCGGACGCTTCCAACGCCGTCGCGCAGGTGTCATGCGGACAGGTGGCGCGCAGCGAATGGGCCGTGATCGTCGACCCCGGCGACGCCGCCGAATTGCCGGACGGCGAGGTGGGCGAAATCTGGTTGCAGGGCAACAACATTGGTCGCGGATACTGGGGTCTTCCCGAGGCGACGCGGCGGGCGTTCGGTGCCGAGCTGCGATCGCGCTTGAGCCACGGCAGTCATGCCGACGGTGCCGATCTGCAACGCTCGTGGCTGCGCACCGGTGATCTGGGCGTGTACCTCGACGGCGAGCTATACGTGACGGGACGGGTGGCGGACCTGGTCACGATCGACGGCCGCAACCACTATCCCCACGACATCGAGGCCACCGTCGCGGAGGCGTCCCCGATGGTTCGGCGCGGATACGTGACCGCGTTTTCCGTACCGGCCGAAATGAACCCGGGCGCCGACCGGCTCGTCGTCGTCGCCGAACGTGCCGCCGGCACCAGCCGTCAGGACACGCAGCCGGCGGTCGAGGCGATCCGCGAAGCGATCTCGCAGCGGCACGGTCTGACCGTTTCCGACGTGCGCCTGCTGCCGGCCGGTGCCATTCCGCGGACCACCAGCGGCAAGCTGGCCCGTCGGGCATGTCGCGCCGAATACCTCGGCGGCGGTTTGGGCGCCCACTGAGGTGGCCGGCGCCGGCGGCCCTGATGGCATCCTGGCCATGTGGGCTTGCTATTCCGGTTCGCGGAGCTGCTGATCCTCATCCTGCCGCTGACGGGCGCGATCATCGCCGCGGTGCGCGCATTCGGCGCCTACCGGCGGCGCGCCGACGAGCAGGCGCGGGAGGCCGACCGGACCCCACTGCCCGACGCGCCCGCCGGCGCGGGCGCGCACAACCACGCGGCCCAGTGGCGTGCGATCCGGCGCGTCCTCGACGAGCACAAGCGCACCGACGATCGCTGGCTCGAGTACGAACTCGACGTCGCCAAGCTGCTGGACTTCCCGCTCATGACCGACATGCGCGATGCGCTGACGGTCGCGTTCCACAAAGCCAAACTCCGCGCCGAGTTTCTGCGGCCCGCCAAGGCCGAAGATCTCCTCGACGATCGCGACGCCGCCGCGCAATACATGGCCGCCGTCGAGGATTACGCGACCGCGTTCAACGCCGCGGAGGCCGAAGCGATACGCCGGCGCCGCAACGACTTTTCCCGCGCGGACCAGCAACGAATTGCGCGCGCCCAAAGCCTGCTGCGGGTGGCGGCCGACCCCGCGGCGGCGGCGCACGAACGTCAGCGCGCCTACGAGCTGGCGCGTAACGAACTCGACGGTGTGTTGGTGCTGCCGTCGGGCGCACGGGCGAACATCGAGCGCGGGATCTCCGGCGAGATCGAGCGGTGATGGCGCGCTACGGGCAGCTGTAGCCGCCGTCGATGACGAGGTCCGAACCGGTCATGTAGCTGGACGCCTCACTGGCCAGATACAGGTAGAGGCCGGTGAGTTCCTCGGGCCGGCCGATGCGTCCGAGCGGAATCTTGGGTTCCCACACGCGGTGGTACTCCTCGAGGGGCTCGACGAGCTCGGTGCGGATGTAGCCGGGACTGACGCTGTTGACCCGAATGTTGTGTGGGGCGAATTCGACGGCCATCGCCTTGGTCAGGTGGATGACGGCCGCCTTGGAGGCGCAGTAATGGCCAACCTGCTGCGGGACATTGATGATGTGCCCCGACATCGAGGCCGTGGTGATGATGGCGCCGCCTTCTCCCTGCCGGACCATCGCCCGGGCCGCCGCCTGCGCGGTGAGAAAGACTCCGGTCACGTTGGTGTCCTGGATGCGCTGGAACTCTTCCGGCGACATCTCCAGCATCGGGGTGACGGAGATGATCCCTGCGTTGCACACGGCGATATCGATGCCGCCCAACTCCGCGATCACCCGGTCCACCATGACGCCCACCTGGTCCGGTTGCGTCACGTCACAACGGATCGGCACCACCTTGCCGTGGACGTCGCTGCGGTCTGCGGCCAGCTCGCCGGCGACGCGTTGCAAGGCTTCGAAATTCCGTGCCGCGAGGGCCACGTGGGCGCCGGCTTGCAGATACGCCTGGGCCACGTTCTTGCCGATGCCGCTGGACGCACCGGTCACCAACGCCCGCTTGCCGCGCAAGTCGAACTGCTCCCACACGTTCATTCGACAACCCTATTCGCAACGGGCAACCCAAAACCGAAACACGTTCTAATGTGTCCGCTATGGGCAAATTCAGCAGGGCAGAAATCGACAAAGCCGTCGAGAACTACACCAAGGTCGTCGAAGGATGCAGCGCGTCGGGCGACTGGCGCCCGTTCGCGGATCTGTTCACCGAAGACGTCGTCTACACCGAGCATCACTACGGCGTCTTCCACGGGCGCGAGGCGGTCCGGGACTGGATCGTCGCGGTGATGGCGCCCTTTCCGCACATGCGCTTTCCCAACGACTGGATCGCCCACGACGAGGACAACGACGCCGTCGTCGTCATGATCAAGAACCTGCTGGACCATCCCACCGATCCGGAGGGCGAACCGTTTTGGTTCCCCAACTGGACCCGGCTGGTCTATGCCGGCGGCGGCCTGTTCTCCAGCGAGGAGGACATCTACAACCCCGATCGTGACGCACCCCGTGTCGTCGCGGCGTGGATGCAGGCCGGCGGGCAGCTCGCCACGACGGAGATCCTGCAGCCCAACGCCTAGCGTCCTACCGCCGAGCGTGCGGTCTGCGACGCATCACCGGCGTATCGCGTCGTGAATCGCACACTCGGCGTTGGAATTCGACCGCCGCCGCCGCCGCGACCGCACCTTGCCCAGCGCCTGCTCCCAGGCCAGCAAGGCCGTGGCCTTGACGTTGGCGGGCTTCACGCCGTCCTTGGACAGCAGCGCAGTCGCCGCGGCCTTCGTGGTGGCCGACGCCTTCGACATGTGGCCCGAGTCGAACGGCGGCTGCGGGTCGTATTCGAGCGCGAGTTGGATTGCCTTGGCCCGGTTTTCGCCGCCGATCTGCCCGGCCAGCCACAGCGCGAGGTCGAGCCCGGCAGACACGCCCGCGCTGGTGACAATGTCGTCCTGGTGCACGATTCGTTCGTCGGCCACGGGGACGGCGCCGAAGGCTTTCAGCGCGGGAATCGTCAGCCAGTGCGACGTCGCCCGCCGACCCTCGAGCAGGCCTGCGGCCGCCAGGATCACTGAGCCCGAACACACCGACGCCGTCCAACTCGCGGTGCGGTGCGCGCGGCGCAGCCAGTCGAGCAGCGCGTCGTCGCGCGCATGGACCGGGGTTGAGGGGCCGCCGGGGACGAGAATGACGTCCGGAGAAGGTGTTTCGGCCAGGGTGTGCGTGGCGCCGATGACCAGCACGCCGGAGTCGGCGGTGATCGGGCCGGACTCGTGCCAGACGAACCGCACCTCGGCGCCGGGGAGGTTGCGCAGCACCTCATAGGGGCCGATCATGTCCAGCGCGGTGAATCCTGGATAGGCCACCATGGCGATTTGGGTCATGAGTGTCGTCCTTTCCGGCTAAGCGAAGGCTTTGCGGTACTGATCGGGCGAAATGCCCACGCGGCGAAGGAAATTGCGGCGCATCGTTTCGGCGGTACCGAACCCGCACCGGGCGGCGATCGCGACGACGGTGTCGTCGGTCTCCTCCAACTGGCGGCGCGCGGCTTCGGTGCGGATGCGCTCGACGTATTGGCCGGGCGCCTCGCCGATTTCCGCGGTGAACACGCGGGTGAAGTGGCGCGGGCTCATCGCCGCCCGGCGGGCCAGATCGTCGACGCTGTGCGGGCCGCCCGGTTCGGCCTCGATGGTCTCCTGCACCTCGCGGATCGAGTCGCGCCGGGCCCGCGGCATCCACACCGGCGCCGCGAACTGCGTCTGCCCGCCGGGGCGGCGCAGATACAGCACCAGCCAACGCGCCACCGTCTGGGCGACCTCGGTGCCGTGGTCCTCCTCGATCAGCGCGAGCGCGAGGTCGATGCCCGCCGTGACCCCCGCCGCGGTCCACACGGTCTCGGAGCTCCGGACGAAGATCGGGTCGGCGTCGACGTCGATAGCGGGGAACTCGCTCGCCAAACGTTCCGCGAAGGCCCAGTGCGTGGTCACCCGCTGCCCGTCCAGCAGCCCCGCCTGCGCGGCGAGGAATGCGCCGGTGCACACCGTCACCAGGCGCCGGGCATGTCCGGCGACGGCCTTGACCCAGGCGACGAGCTCGGCGTCGGCGCGCGCCGCGTCGATCCCGCCGCCGCCGGGCAGCACGACCGTGTCGATCGGGTCGCCCGGATCCGGCAACGGCGTGGCGACGAAGGCCAGCCCGGTGGGCGTCGACACTGGTCGGCCGTCGACCGAGGCCACGGTGACGTCGTAGCTGCCGCCCGTCAACAGCGACGCGGTCGTGAACACGTCGTGCGGTCCGACCACGTCGAGCGGCTGCACCCCCGGATACCCGGCGATGACCACCTTGCGAGGCATGAACCCAGTGTTGGGCATAGCAGGGTGTGTCGTCTACGCCATCTATCCCACTAATTAGGACACGGGCCTGCGCGCACCCTGCCCCGTGACGTCGGAAGCGGTGTTGGCAGACTGTGCCCATGGCACAGATAACGTTGCGTGGAAACCCGATCAACACTGTCGGCGAGCTGCCTGCCGTCGGATCCAAAGCCCCGGGCTTCAGCCTGACGGGCGGCGATCTGGCCCCGGTCAGCAGCGAGCAATTCGGCGGTAAGCCCGTGGTGCTCAACATCTTTCCGTCCATCGACACGCCGGTGTGCGCGACCAGCGTGCGGACCTTCAACGAGCGCGCCGCCGGGGGCGGGGCGACCGTCGTGAACGTCTCGAAGGATCTGCCGTTCGCGCAGGCGCGCTTCTGTGGCGCCGAGGGCATCGAGAACGTCAAGACGGCGTCGGCGTTCCGGGACAGCTTCGGCGAGGACTACGGGGTGACCCTCACCGACGGTCCGATGGCCGGGCTGCTTGCGCGGGCCATCGTGGTGATCGGCGCCGACGGCAATGTCGCCTACACCGAGTTGGTGCCCGAGATCGCGCAGGAGCCCAACTACGACGCCGCACTGGCCGCGGCGGGCTGATCTCACGGCGCGCTAGGCGCCGGCTTCGCCATCGCCGACCGTCCCGAGGCGGTCGGCGGTGGCGGCCAGCGCCTCGCGGCAGCCTTTCCACATCTGCTGGATGATCTCGGCGGCGGGGGGCAGGTCGTGGATCCGGCCGGCCACCTGGCCGGTGTTGGCGACGCTGGCGTCCAGGTCGCCGTCGAAGTAGAGCCGCTGCACGCGTTGCAGCGCCGCGGCGCCCTCACCGGCGGACGTCGCGGCGTCCAGCCGCTCGGCGGCGGGCGTGCGGATGACCCGCATCATTCGCTTGCCGTCGAGGGGGAGCATTACCGTGCCCGTCTCGTCGGCGTCGACGACCGCTTGCTTGAGGTTGCCGTGCACCGGCGAGTCCGCCGAGGCGAGTAGCCGCGTGCCCATCTGTACCGCCTCGGCGCCGAGGACGAACGCGGCCGCCATCGATCGGGCGTCGCAGATCCCGCCGGCGGCCACGATGGGGACGTCGACGTGGGCCGCCACCAAGGGCAGCAGCACCATGGTGGACGCCCCGAAGCGGTTCTTGAACCCACCACCCTCGACGCCTTCGACCACGAGCCCGTCCACCCCGGCGTCGACGGCCTTGCGCGCCGCGGCCAGGGTGCCCACCACGTGGAAGACCGTGATGCCCGCGTCGTGCAGCCGGTCGGTGAACAGCGAGGGATCCCCGGCCGAGGTGGTCACGAACCGAATGTCATTGGCGACAAGCAATTCCAGCATGGCGGGATCGCGGTTGAACAGCAGCGCGATGTTGGCGCCCACGGCGCCGTCGGTCAGGTCGCGTACGCGCCGCAGGTCGGCTCGACCCTGATCCGAGGTGGTCTCGATGATGCCCAGCGCGCCGGCGTTCGACACCGCCGCGGCCAGTTGGGCGCCGGCGATGTAGGTCATCGGCGCCTGCATGATCGGGATGTCGATGCGCGCGAGTGCGCACACCCGGTTGGGCGCCGGGCCCGGTTCGCCCGCGGTCATCGGTCCCGCGGATCGACGAGGTCGCGGAAGCCTTCCGACCGGTGGACGGAGGCGCCCAGGTTTCGCACCCGCTCAGTCAGCGCGCGGTCGGACGTCACCACGCGAATGTGGTGCGGCGCAGAGTCGGCCGCGACGAGCCGCACGATCTCATCGTCGGCCGAATTCGCGGCCGCCCTGGGTGCGTGCGCGATCTCGACCACCGACGACGCGATGGCCCTCGAAGGCGGTCGCTCAAAAACCACTGTCACCGTTTCTCCTTGACTCGAGGCCCACCGATTCAGCGTTTCCACCAATGTGACCATCGCACCCTCGCGGTCCTTCCACCAACCATCGGGGCGGCTTCCGATCACATTCATGCCGTCGACGATCCAGCGCACAACCACACCGTAAACGACGTGCCGCGACGGCCGATTTTCGTTCTCAAAGCCATGACTGGTTGATACGGTCACCCCCATGACCTCGATCGCCGACACCGAAGACCGGGTTGTCGCGCTGGCGCGCGGCATGCGCGAGCTGGTTGCTGCACAAGCCCCCGAATCCGAACGCATGCGCACGCTGACTCCGGCGATCGTCGACGAGATGTGGGCTAGCGGGTTGATGGCGGCGTTCAACCCGATAGCGGCCGGTGGCGTCGAGCCGTCGTTCACCGAGATGATCGAGACCTGGATCGAAATGGCTTGGCAGGACGGGTCATTCGGCTGGGTGGGGATCGCCAATCTGCCGTCGTCCTTCGCCGCTGCGGCCTACCTGCCCGACGAGGGCTTTGCCGAGGTGTTCACCGCCCACGACAACCGCGTCACCCTGGGCGGTCAGTTCTTTCCCAACGGGCAGGGAGCTGCCGTCGACGGCGGTTACGTCGTCACCGGCGCGTGGAACTTCGGTTCGGGCATCGGCCACTCGCAATACGTCGCGGCCGGATTCCTGCCGATGGACAACGGCGAGATGCGCTGGATCAGTGAAGGTTTCCCCGAGATGCGGGTCGCCATCATTCCCCGCTGCGAGATCAGCTTCAACGACGGCTGGTTTGTCCAGGGGCTCAAGGGGACCGGCTCCTACGACTACAGCGCCACCGACGTGTTCGTCCCCGCCGGCCGCACGTTCGAACTGTTCACGCGGCGGCCCCGCCGCGGCACGTCGCCCGCCACCCGGATGGG
Organism: Mycobacterium marseillense; assembly: GCF_010731675.1. Lineage (NCBI taxonomy): Bacteria > Bacillati > Actinomycetota > Actinomycetes > Mycobacteriales > Mycobacteriaceae > Mycobacterium > Mycobacterium marseillense. The sequence goes on along the minus strand of NZ_AP022584.1, from coordinate 897,755 downwards.
GCTGATGCCCGTCACCGCCGCCGGACACGCGTCGTGGGCGCTGGGGGTCGCCAAGAGCATGCTCGACGATGTGCAAGAGCTGGCCGCGACAAAATTCCGGATGAGCGACATGGCGTCGCTGGCCAGCCGCCCGACCTTCCAGAAGGGACTGGCGCACCACCGCGCGGCCTGGCGCGCGGCCCGTCTGCTGGTGCTCGACGCGTTCACCACCGCGGAGGCGGCGGTGGCGTCGGGGGAGGAGCTGACACCGGACCTGCGCGCCGACATGCGGGTGGCCGCCGTCTACGCCACCGACACCGCCCGGGGCTGCGCCGAGTGGGCCCACCTGGTCGCCGGGACCAGCTCCATCCGGGAGGGCAGCCGGCTGGAGCGCGCCTTCCGTGACATCTACACCGGAACCCAGCACGCCTTCATCAGTGAGAAGGTGGCCATCGACGTCGCGCAGATATGGCTGGGCATCATCGACGACCAGCCCGGGCTGTGATTCGCCATCCGGGCCGGAGAACGTTGACCGATCCACTGACGGCCGATCGGCTCCTCGCTAGCATTGCGCCCATGCGCGGCTCGAAGATCCTGATCACCGGTCCGACCGGTCAGATAGCGACCCCCATCGCCCGGGCGCTGGCGGCCGACAACGAAGTGTGGGGAATCGCCCGCTTCACCGATCCCGCCGCGCGGCACGGCCTCGAGGAGGCCGGAATCCGATGCGAGACGGTGAATTTGGCCGCCGGCGACTTCAACGGCTTACCAAAGGATTTCGATTACGTCCTCAACTTGGCGGTAGCCAAAAGCGGTAGTTGGGACAAGGACCTGGCGGCCAACGCGGAATCGGTCGGCCTGCTCATGGCGCACTGCCGCGAGGCGAAGGCCTTCCTGCATTGCTCGTCGGCCGCGGTCTACGACCCGCCGGGCGACGACCCCCGCAGCGAGCGCTCCGCCCTGGGTGACAACCACAAGCCGCTGTTTCCCACGTATTCCATCTCCAAAATCGCCGGCGAGGTGGTCGCCCGTTCGGTGGCGCGGGTGATCGGGCTGCCCACGACGATCGCCCGGCTCAACGTCCCCTACGGCGACAACGGCGGATGGCCGTTCTACCACATGGAGATGATGCTGGCCGGCATCCCGATCCCGGTCCCGCCCGGTGAACCGGCCCGCTACAACCCGATTCACGAGGACGACATCATCGCCACCATCCCCAAGCTGCTGGAGGTCGCGTCGGTCCCGGCGACCACCGTCAACTGGTGTGGCGACCAGACCGTGAGCCTGCAGGAGTGGTGTGACTACCTCGGCTCGCTGGTCGGCAAAGAACCGGTCTTCGAGGCGAGCGAACAGGCGCTGCGCGGCAACCCCACGACCGTCGACCGCATGCACGAGCTCATCGGCGGCACCACCGTCGACTGGCAGGAGGGCATTCGCCGCATGGCGGCCAAGTTCCACCCCGAACTTGTCGGCGTTTAACCGATTGCACCCCGGAGTGACCGCCAGATCGGACGCGACGGCGCGGCGGCTTCGGACGCTGGTTCTGCTGCGCCGTGTCCGGGATCGCATCGACCGGGACTACACGCAGCCGTTGAACGTCGAAGCGCTGGCCCGTGACGCGCACATGTCCGCGGGCCACCTCAGCCGCGAATTCAGGTCTGCCTACGGCGAATCGCCGTACTCCTACTTGATGACGCGACGCATCGAGCGCGCGATGGCGCTGCTTCGCCGCGGCGACCTGAGCGTCACCGAGGTGTGCTTCGCGGTCGGCTGCTCCTCATTGGGCACCTTCAGCAGTCGATTCACCGAATTGGTCGGTGTGCCGCCCAGCACCTTCCGCCGGCAGTCGACCGATGCGCTGGCCGGCATACCGGCATGCGTGGCCAAACAGGTGACGAGACCGATCAGGAATCGAGAAGCAGCCGCTGTCGCACCGGACCTAGCCTGACCGCATGAACATCACTATTCACTCGAGCTTTCTTCCCCATGACGATCCGGAATCGTCACTCGCCTTCTATCGCGACGTCCTCGGCTTCGAAGTCCGCCTCGACGTCGGCAAGGGCACGATGCGCTGGATCACGGTCGGCCCACCGAACCAGCCGGACACCTCCATCGTGTTGAACCCCCCGGCCGCCAACCCGGGCCTCACCGACGACGAGCGCCGCACCATCGCCGAGATGATGGCCAAGGGCAGCTACGCCACACTGCTGCTGGCCACCAAGGACCTGGACGGCACCTTCGAACGGCTGCAGGGCAATGACGTCGACATCGTCCAGGAGCCCACCGACCAGCCGTACGGCCTTCGCGACTGCGCCGTCCGCGATCCCGCAGGCAACCTCATTCGCATCCAAGAACTGCGCTGAGGCCATCCGCCGGCGAATGCTTGACCAGCCGTGTGCAGAATGCTAAGCAAGTGCTCAGCACTGAGCGCATTCGGCGCTGGGTGCGATGACTGGCAAGGCGAAAGGGATCAGATGACGGTGCAGGCGGTACTGGACGACATTCGAAAGCGCCCCGGAACGGGTGACGTCATCACGGTCATCGATCCCGCGACCGAAGAGACGATCACCGAATTCACCGACTGCGGGCAGGAAGCGGTCAACGACGCCGCCGCGCGGGCGAAGGCGTCGTTCGAATCGGGCGTCTGGTCCGACCTTCCCGGCCGCGAGCGCGCCAAGATCTTGTGGCGGATCGGGGATTTGATCGACGAACACGCCGAAGAGTTCGCCCAACTCGACTCCTTGAACACGGGAATGCCCTTGATGCAGGCCCAGTTACAGATGTCCACCTGTTCGGAGTTCTTCCGCTACTACGCCGGTTGGTGTTCGAAGATCAACGGCGTCGCCTACGACGTGAAGACCGACGGCATCGCGACCGACAACTACGTCAACATGCACGCCTACACGCTCAAGGAGCCGTACAGCGTGGTGGGCCTGATCTTCCCGTGGAACGGCCCGATCTTCAACGCCAGCGCGAAGCTCGCGCCGGCCCTGGCCGCGGGCGGCAGCCTGCTCGTCAAGCCCGCCGAGGAGACGCCGCTGTCGGCGCTGTTGTTGGACAGGCTCATTCACGAGGCCGGCGTGCCCGAGGGCGTCGTCAACCTGCTGACCGGCTACGGCCACACCGCGGGCGCCGCGATCACCGCGCACCCCGACGTCCAGAAGGTCGCCTTCACCGGCTCGACCGAGGTCGGCAAGGAGATCGTGCGGGCCTCGGCGGACAACCTGAAGAAAGTCACGCTCGAACTCGGCGGGAAATCCCCGGTGCTGATCTTCGACGACGCCAATCTGGACAACGCGATCATGATGGCGTCGCTGGGCATCTTCGTGCACTCCGGCCAGGGCTGCGTGTGCGGATCGCGCATCTTCGCCCAGCGCGGCGTCTACGACCGGGTCGTGGAAGGCATTGCGATGATGGCGAATTCGTTCAAGCTGGGCGCCCCCAGCGAGGAGGGCTGCGTCAGCGGTCCGCTGATCAGCCAGAAGCAGCTGACCCGGGTGATGGGCTTCATCGACGAAGGCAAGAAGGACGGCGTGGAAGTGGTCACCGGCGGCCACCGCCTGGACCGCAAGGGCTACTTCGTCCACCCGACGGTGCTGACCAACGTCGACCCGGGGATGCGGCTGTACCAGCAGGAAATCTTCGGCCCGGTGGTCACCATCCTGCCGTTCGACGACGAAGACGAGGCCGTGGCCCTGGCCAACGACACCACCTACGGCCTGGCCGCGACCGCGTGGACGGAGAACCTCGGTCGGGCCCACCGGATCATGCGGCGGCTGCAGGCCGGCAGCGTTCAGGTCAACTGCCAGTTGGTCTTCGACCACGACGTGCCCTTCGGCGGCTACAAGCAGTCGGGCTGGGGTCACGAGTTCGGCAAAGAGGGCCTCGAGATCTACCTCAAGACGAAGTCGGTCTGGGCGCAGCTCTAGATCCCAGTGGGACCCCGCCGCGGGCTATCCCGACGCGCGAGAGTGCAACTGCCGACACGTTTCCCGAGAGAGACCGTCGGTAGTCGCGCTCTCGCGCGAAAGCTGCGCGGGCGGGGCCGATCCGTCGGGCGACGACGATGCTGCTATAACGCAACGTATGTCAGGACCAGCGCACACGATCACGCATGTTTCGGATACGGCTCGATGGACGGCGTTACACCGGGCCACCGAATCGGCCCGTCCCGACGCGTTGTTCAGCGACCCGCTCGCCGGACTTCTCGCCGGTGAGCACGGCCGCGCGATCGTCGACAACGTCCCCCGCACGACCCGCAACGGATGGTGGCTGGTCGCACGGACCAAGATCATCGACGACGCCATCGCCGAGGCGATCGCCGCCGGCTGCGACCGGGTATTGAATCTGGCCGCCGGGCTGGACACGCGGCCGTATCGGCTGGACCTGCCGCCCGACTTCGTCTGGGTGGAGGCGGATCTGCCGAAGCTGCTCTCGGAAAAGACGCAGGTGCTGGCCGAGCAGGTACCGCGCTGCCGGTTGACGCGGGCCGCCGTCGATCTCGCCGACCCGCAGGCCCGGGGCGCCTTCCTGAACGAGGCGCTCGACGGCGCAACCAAGGCGCTGGTGCTGACCGAGGGCCTCTTGATGTATCTGGACGACACCGACGTGACCGCCCTTTCCGCCGCGATCAAGCGGCCCGAGGTCCACTGGTGGATGCTCGACTTCGCTGGTCCCGGTTTGAAGAAGATGATGAACAAGAAGATGGCGGGCATGTTGCAGAACGCGCCCTTCAAGTTCGCCCCCGAGAATGGGCTGGCGTACTTCGAAAACCTCGGCTGGCGCACCGTCGACGTGGAAGCGCTGTACCTGGCCGCCCACCGGATGCATCGCTTACCGCTGGTGATGCGCCCGCTCGCGTGGTTGCCGCAGCCGGATCCCCGCCACCCGGGGGGTAGGGTCTGGAGCGCGACCGCCCTGCTGACGCACTGAGCGCGCCGGTCTACCAGACGCGGATCCAGTCGATGAGCATGTCTGCGGGATAGGTGCCGGGTCCGGGGTCGCCGCCTCCGGAGCCGGCGACCGCCAGATTGAACACCGGATAGGCCGTGTAACCCGGCCCGTTGAACGGCCAATCGGGCAGGGAACTGGCCGGCACGTCGAAGTAAGGTTGGGCGCCGTCGGCGTAGTCCTTCCAGAACCGGATGCCGGCCTCGTCCCACTGGCATCGCCAGGTGTGCCATCCGCTGTCTACCGCGATGTTGTGGGTCTTCCATTCGCCGCCGTTGGCCTTGGCGTGGACGGTGGTGGCCGACGGCCAGTTGCCGTTGCCGTACCACTCCATGACATCGATTTCGCCCTGGTCCTCGTTGCCCAGCCAGTAGGCGGGCCAGGCGCCCGCGGTCAGGCAGTTGAGCTTGATCCGGGCCTCCCAGGTGTGGCCGACCCCGCCGCGCCACACGCTTTGAACCTTGCCGCTGTAGTAGGTGGGCCCGTCCTTGGCGGCGCGCAGGACCAGATTGGACTTGCCGTCGACGAACACGTTCCGGCGATCATCGCGGTACTGGCCGATGTTCTCGGGGCGCTCCCAGTAGGTCGGGTCCTTGATCGTCTCGCGGGCTTTCGCCACCACCCATTTGGACGCGTCGGGTGCCGAACCGGCGGGCCCGTCGAATTCGTCGGCGAATATGTAGGTCCCGGCCTGGCCGCTGGGCGCGGCGGGCGCCGGTATTCGGCCGGCGGGCGCATCCCGTCCGGCCGGCGAGGCCCAGGCGTTCGGGGCCGGCAGCGCGGCTGCCAGCACGCCGATCCCGGTTGTCAAAATCATGCGGCGGCGATCGATCTCCGGCATAAGCAAGGGACCCTAGCAGCCGAGGGTGCACGACGGTAAACGGGAATTGTCGGAGCCCGCCGCTATGGTTCGAATCGCGGTCGGCCAGCACGGACGGCGGCACGGTGACGGCATTCGGACGAGGTTTTAGGAATTCACGGTGTTTTCTCATCTTGGCGGATGGTTTGGTCTCAGGATGCGGCGGGCATTCTGGAATCACGATCCAATAACCACTGTCCTAGCTTTTGCGGGTGGTCTGAGAGGAGTGACGATCGTGGCGAATACCCAAGAAGGCACGGTTATCTTCCTTCAGTCCCATCCGGTATGGGCTGCCGCCCAACGTCGCGAACGCGAACGTAGCGAAGCGATGCGTCGCCACCCTTCGTTTCGTTCCCGTCAGCGCGCGGCGGCGTCGGGCAATGCGGTTATTCCGCTGATCCGCAATTTCAGGGCGTACTCGAGCACCAACACCCCGGCCTGATCCCTTTTTGGTTCGCAGGGCCGGTGCCCTTGCCATTATGACCGGCCGTGAAATCCATGCCCCGGAAGGCTGTGCCGCCCGCGCCGGTGTCATCGGCAGGCGGGCGCAGGCGCGGCACCCAGCGCATTAGCTTTGCCCTCTACCGCCCTGGCTATCGCGGCCGTGGGTAACAAACCTTTCAGGAAACGTCGTGATAGAAGAACGGCGCCGGCGCCTTGGCGCGGTCGCGTTACCGTCGGGCATAAATGGCCCGAAAAAGTTGCTGTACCGCACGACCATATCGTCGATCGTCGTGCATTCCGGAATGTAGTCGTCGATTGATTTGAGCGTAGAACGCACGGCCGATGTCCGCGCAGTGTCAAAGGATCCCGAGTGTGCGCTCGCCAATGCGTTTTGAGTTTTGGGCGCTCAGTCCGTCGACGACCTGTTGGCCGCCTCCGTTGCCGCATACGAGCCGGCGCTGGCGGCCAGCATCACCGCCATCAGGTCTTGGATCGCGGCCGCGCGCGCACTCAGCTCCTGGAACCGTTGAGCATGAGCGGCAAAGCGTGCGGCCGTCAGCACCGAAACCTCATCCGCCGCCGCGGGAACGACCGCAACCGCCGAGCTTGCCGAGGCGGTGTTCTGGGCGTTCGGCGCGGCGCCGATCGACTGGAGGTTTGCGGCCGAGACCGACGGCTCGTCTGGGGTGGCGAATACGAACGACATCTGATTTCCCTTCGGCGATCTGGACCGAACACGCCGGCGTACCCGGTTGCTCAGAGACGTTATTGATCGGGAAGTGGCGCGTTCAACGCGCGGCTGTGGCTAGAAGCCGGCTGAACTTTGTTTTTGGCAGCCGCTCTCATTGATTTTAAATGGGCTATCGATGGCTCGATAAACACATTCGGAGAAGTTTTTGAGTTTGCTAGGAAACATTCATTTCCGGTGAGCATATGTGTCTTCTCTGAATAGCCGTTCAGGCATTGACCCCGCGGCTTTCGAGGGTTTGTCTGCCCGCGCGACGGCGGCCCGGCCGGCGAGTCACGGGTGGGTATTTACAACGCGTCCCCATAGTTACTACCGTGCGTAGTAGGCGCTAGTGGGGAGCAGGCAATGTCCGACAACGAAACCGCGCTGACGGCACAGCGTTCGGTAGCGACGGCGATGATCGGCTTCGTCGCCGCGTTTTCCTTGCACGCGATCGACCATTTCCGGCGTGGGATGTCGGCATCGCCGCCGGCGGTCATGGTCGGCGGAACAATCCAGGGACTGATCGTGGTCACCGCCCTCGTATTGATATTGCGCGGTCGCCCCGGGGCGCGCTGGGCCGGCATCGTCGTCGGATTTGGCAGCGCGACCCTGTTCGTCTACGCGCACGTGCTGCCGACGTTTCTTCCCGACTACCAAGACAGCTTCACCGCGGGACCGCGGATCAATGTCAACTGGTTCTCCTGGCTGACCGCCGTCGGTGAAATCGGGGCCGGGCTGATCCTCGGCTTCGTGGGGCTGCGAGCGCCGCGCCGCGCGGACGTCGAACCGCCCGCCCGCCCTCGCGAAGTCGTCTAGCTGCTTGTCGCCGGCCCGGGCGTCGTTACAGCAAGATTGCATACAACGAGAGACCTATCGCCGTAAACGGCCGCCGAAAGATCATTGACACCCGTCAAATCGGCTTTACTGTATACAAAATGGCCGTCTCGCTCGACGCGTTGTCGTCTGCCTCCGAACTCGACGAACTTCGCAACATGGTGCGCAACGTCGTCGCCAAGCACCTTCCCCTGGACCAGATGCGCGATGCCGATCCGGCCTCGGCACGACAAACGGGTTGGGCAACGCTCGCGGAACTGGGTCTGCTCGGCATCGCGGTTCCCGAGCAGTACGGCGGCAGTGGCGCCGGATTGGCCGAGCAGGCCGTCGTCTGCGAGGAACTCGCGCGGGAGCTCGGGGCGATGCCGTTTCTTCCCACCGTCTGCCTGGGCGCCGAGACCCTGCTGGCCTCCGGCGACGACGCCGTGTGCGCGGAGCTGCTGCCCGGGCTCGTCGCCGGTGAGCTGACCGCGACGCTTGCCGAGGGCACCGCCCGGGCCGAACGTCGGGGGCAGTCCTGGGTGCTCACCGGCGACTTTCACCACGTTCCCGACGGCGCCGACGCTCAGGTGGTACTGCTCGCGGCGGAGACCGACGGCGGCCCAACGCTTTACGCGGTGACCGGGCCCGATGGTGTGCACTGCGAGCGGCTGTCCACCCTGGACGGCACCCGCGGACTCGCCGACCTCAGGCTCGTCTCGGCTCCGGGCCGCCAAGTCGGTGCGGCCGGAGCGGCCGGCCCGGCCCTGGCCCGGGTGCGCCTGCGGGCGAGTGCCCTGCTGGCCGCCGAGCAGGCGGTGCTGGCCGAGCGCTGCGTCGCGCTCACCAAGCAGTATCTGCTGGATCGCCGGCAGTTCGGACGGCAGATCGGGGGGTTTCAAGCGCTCAAGCACCGTCTCGCGGATGCCACGGTGCGCGCCGAATTGTGCGCCGGCAGCGCCTGGTACGCGATCCGCCAGCTGGCGGGCGGCGCGGCGGACGCCGAGTTCGCCGTCAGGGTGGCCGCGGCCGCCTGCGGGGACGCCGCCGTGCAGAACGCGGCCGAAATGATTCAGCTGCACGGGGGCATCGGCTACACGTGGGAGCATTTCGCGCACCTGTACCTGCGCCGCGCCAAGGCCAACCAGTACTTGTTCGGGACGCCGTCAGTGCACCGTAACCGGCTCGGCACCGCGGTGGCCGAAAACCGTTCGACGGCAACCGAAACCGTATCGGCCGTCACGCGGGGCGGATCGCCGGCCCTCGACGACCTGCGGCGCTGGCTGGCCGACAACCTGACCGACGAGGTCGCCAACGATCACACGGCACCGCTGCCCGGCGCGAAATACTCACCGGAGCGCCAAGATTGGTATCGCCGTCTCGGCGAGGCCGGCTGGGCCACGCCGACCTGGCCGACCGAATACGGCGGCCGGGGGCTCGGTCGCGACGACGGCGGGGCCGCCGTGGAAGAGTTGCGCCGCCGCGGGGTCGACCGGCCCGAGGAGGACTTCGTCGGCGTGTGGCTGGCCGGTCCGACCATCCTGCAGTGGGGCACCGACGAGCAGCGCGATACCTACCTGCGACCCCTGGCCCGCGGGGAACACCGCTGGTGTCAGCTTTTCAGTGAGCCCGGCGCCGGGTCGGACCTGGCGTCGTTATCGACCTCGGCGGTGCGTATCGACGATGACCGCTGGCTGGTCAACGGGCAGAAGATCTGGAGTTCCTTCGCCAACACCGCCGACTTCGGACTGCTGATGGCCCGCACCGATCCGGCGCTGCCCAAACACGCCGGCATCACCTATTTCCTGCTCGACATGCGCACCCCCGGCGTGGAAGTACGCCCGCTGCGGCAGATGACGGGCGACGCCGAATTCAACGAAGTCTTCCTCACCGACGTCGTGGTGTCCGACTCGGCGCGACTGGGCCCGCTCAACGCCGGCTGGAAGGTCGGCATCAGCACGTTGATGCAGGAGCGCAACAGCCTCACCGGCCCGCCCGTCGTCGGCCCGGGCGTCGCCGACCAACTCATCGCCGAGGCCGTCGCCAGCGGAGCGTGGCAAGACGCCGATGTACGGGATCGATTGCAGCACATGCTCGTCGACGAGCGCGCACTCCAAAGCGCCAGCTTCCGCGCCAGCGTCGCCGCGGACCGCGACCCGGGAGCCATCGACTCCGTTCGCAAACTCGTCAGCGCGGACCTGCACGAGCGGGCCGGGCGCATCCGCATCGATCTGCGGCCCGAGCTGACGATCGGCTGGCCCGCCGATACCGAAATGCCCTCGGGCACACGGTCGTTCCTGGAGATGAAGAAGTACTGCATCGCCGGTGGCACCTCGGAGATCCAGCGCAATATCATCGCCGAGCGGGTGCTGGGACTGCCCCGCGAGGCCGATCCCGACCGTGACAAGCCGTTCAACCAGCGGACCAGTCGATAGAGGAGAACGCAGCGACCATGATGACCGGTGAGCAGTACAAGAACTCACTCCGCGACGGACGGCGCATCTACCAGGACGGCAAATTGGTCGCCGACCTGGACACCGATGCGCTGCTGGCGCCGGCGCTGGACGCGGTGGCCGCCGGATACGACGAGTACTACCGGCCGGGCTCCGACGCGGTGAACCCGCTCGTGGAGGCGCCGCGCAGCGTCGAGGAGCTGCGCGATCGGGTACCGATCCTCACCAGCATGGACCTGCTGCTCAACGTCACCTACCAGTCGTTGATGACACTCGTGGTGGCGGCGGCGCGCCTCGCCGACGCCCACCCCGAATTCGTCGCACGTATCAATGCCTATGTCGCACAGGCACGCCGGGATGACATCCGAATCGCCGAATGCATCACCGACTCCAAAGGCGACCGATCCAAAGCGCCGTCCGCGCAGGACGACGCCGACCAGTACGTGCGGGTGGTGGAGCGCCGCGACGATGGAGTGGTGATCCGCGGCGCCAAACTGCACATCAGCGCCGCGCCGTTCGCCCATCACCTGATGGTGATGCCGACGAAGTCGATGAAGCCGGGGGAGGAGCACTACGCGATCGCCTGCGCGGTACCGGTCAGCGCCGCCGGGGTGCACGTCATCAGCCGCACCGTGCAGGCCCGCGGCGGCGACGAGCGCGACTACCCGGTGAGCGCCCGGCGCAGCATGCCGGACGGGTTCGTGATCTTCGACGATGTGTTCGTCCCCCACGAGCACGTGTTCCTCGACGGCATCGCCGCGCAGGCCGGGATCTTCGCGCATTCCCTGGGCCTGTGGGAGCGCCTCGGCGGCACCGCGGTGATGGTCGAACAGGCCGACGAGATGGTGGGCCTGGCCCAGTTAATGGCCGAAGCCAACGGCACCGCCCGGGTCTCACATATCCGGGAGAAGATCGACGAGATGATGATCCATGCCACCAACCTGCGGGCGGGCATGGAGGCCGCGATCAGCAACGCGCACACCACACCCGAGGGCTACTACTATCCCGACGACCTGTACACGAACGCGACCAAATACCTTGGCGCGGCGAACTTCAACCTGATGGTCCGTCATCTGCACGACATCGCCGGGGGCGGGGTGATCACGACGCCGTCGATGGCGGACCTGGACAACCCGGACATCGGCCCCCAGCTGCGCAAGTATTTGACCGGCGCCTCCGAGGTGTCCGGGGACGCCCGCGCCAAGCTGTTCCATGCGATTCGCGACACCACGGCCGATTCCTACGGCGGCTGGCATCTGGTGACCAACGTGCAGTCCGGGGGCGGCCTGTTCGCGCAGCGCCTGGTCACCCGCAAGCACTACGACATGGAACGCGCCAAGCGCCTGGCACGGCACGCGGCGAACCTGGACTAAAACCCCGCGAGCAGACGCATAATCGCACGATAGGGCACCCCAGCACGCGATCCTGCGTCTGCTCGGCCGCGGCTTGCATGAACGTGAACGTAGACGTAGATTCGCCTCATGCGCTTTGGTGTCTTCATCGCCCCGTACCACATGGTCGGCGACAACCCGACGCTCGCCTTCGAGCGTGACCTGCAACTAGTAGAGGCCGTCGAGAACCTCGGCTACGAGGAAGCCTGGTTCGGCGAACACCATTCCGGCGGAACGGAAATCATCGGAGCGCCGGACCTGATGATCGCGACGGCGGCGGCCCGCACCAAACGGATCCGACTGGGCACCGGCGTGGCCTCCCTGCCGTACCACCACCCCTTCATGTTCGCCGACCGCATGGTGCAACTCGACCACCTCACGCGGGGGCGCCTGATCGTCGGGGTCGGGCCGGGCGCGCTGCCCGGGGACGCGTACATGATGGGCATCGAGACCACACGACAGCGGGACATGATGCTCGAGTCCCTGGACGCGGTGCTGGAACTATGGCGCGGCGAGGCGCCGGTCAACCGGGAGACCGACTGGTTCACCCTGCGCGACGCCCGGTTGCAGCTGCGCCCGTACAGCAAGCCCAACATCGAGGTCAGCGTGGCGGTGACGGCATCGCCCTCCGGCCCGGTGGCGGCGGGCAAGTTCGGCATCGGGCTGCTCTCGATCGCGGCCACCCAGAAGAAGGCCTTCGATGCGCTGGCCCGCAATTGGCGCACCGCAACCGAAACCGCCGCCGCGCACGGCACCACCGTGAGCCGCCAGGGCTGGCGGATGTGCGGACCGATGCACCTCGCCGAGTCCGAGGACCAGGCCCGCAAGGAGGTCGAGGCGGGCCTGGCACAGTGGGTGGACTACTTCCAAAATGTCGGCGCGATACCGATTTTGGGAGATTTCGATCCGGGCGAGGACATCGTGGCCGCGGTCAACGAGACCGGAGTCGGAGTGATCGGCACTCCCGAGATGGCGATCGAGCAACTACGCCGGCTCGAGAAACAATCCGGCGGCTTCGGCACCTACCTGCTGATGGCGCACGAGTGGGCCAACCGCGAGGCCACGCTGCGCTCCTACGAGCTGTTCAGCCGCTACGTCATGCCGGTGTTCCAGGACTCGCTCGAACCACTCGAGCGCAGCCGCGACTGGACGATCTTCCACCGTGAAACGCTGATGGGCAATATCACCAACGCGATCGTCGGTGCCACACAACAATTTCTGGAGGAGCGGGAGGCTCGCCGCCGCGCCGAGAACGACGCCCGGACCGAATCGCTGCACGCGAGCCGGTGACCGACTTCGGGGCGCTGCTGTTTCCCAACGTCGCCTGGCCCACGCTGGTGGACCGCTGCGAACGCGCCGAAGAGCTGGGCTTCCGCAGCCTGTGGATCGATGATCATGGAGCCAATCCCCAAGCGCCCAGGTCGAATTGGTTCGAGGCGTTTACCACGCTGGCCGGCCTGGCCAACTGCACCCGACACATCCTGCTGGGCCCCTTGGTCTCCAATGTCATCCTGCGCCACCCGGCGGTGCTGGCCCGCCAGGCCGCCACGGTCGAAAACATGTCGGGCGGGCGGCTGCAGTTGGGGATCGGCGCCGGTTACGCGCCGACGGATCACGAACTGGTCGGCACCGAACCCTGGTCGCGCGACGAGCGCGCGGCGCGGTTCGCCGAGGCGGTCGAGCTGATCGACGGGCTGCTGCGCGCCGAACCGGTCGACTTCGACGGCGCCTACTACCGGGCTGACGGCCTGCGATTACGGCCCGCGCCGCTGCAGCGGCCACGGCCGCCGATCTGCATTGCCGCACACGACGATTCAAGCCTGCGGTTGGTCGCCCGCTTCGGGGACATCTGGAGCTCGTTCGGCGGCTGGGGCCTGTCGTCGCGGCGGCTGCTGGACATCACCACACGGCGGTCGGCCGCCCTCGACGAATACTGCGCCGAATCGGGCCGTGACCCCTCGACCATCCGGCGCCAACTGTTGGCCGGCAATCCCGCGACCACACCGGATCCCATCTGGTCGTCGGTGCGGGCGTTCGACGAATGGGTGGCCGGTTGGCACCAGGTAGGCATCGACGAGATCGTGCTGTATTTCCCGCCCGAACTGCTCTACGAACCTGACCTGATCGACCCCGCCGTCACCGAACACCTGCGGGGCCTGCTATTCGCGCGTCGCTCAGGTGATCAGGGCGCCACCGTCGACGGGCAGCACGGCGCCGCTGACGAATGAGGAGGCCGGGCTCGCCAGGAACAGGACTGCGGCGGCGACCTCGTCGGGTTCACCCAGCCGCGCCGCGGGCACGCGAGTGGCGACGAATTCGTCGTTGAAGCCGTCCGGGGTGTATGCGGTCAGGCCCGTCGACAGGAAGCCGGGCGCCACGGCGTTGACCCGAATCCCCTTGCGGCCGGTCCACTGCCGGGCCAAATCCCGGGTCAGGCCCAGCAGCCCCGCCTTGCTCGACACGTAGCCGGCCTGCGGTAGCGAGGTCGTCGTCAGCCCCAGGATGCTGCTGATCATCACCACCGCCGAGCCGGGCGGCATCAACCGCCCGCAGGCCTGGCTCATCCAGTAGGCACCCATGAGGTTCACCTCCAGAGTGCGCCGGAACTGGTCGGGGTCTTCGCGAGTCGCGGGCGCGGCTGTGCCCACGCCGGCGTTGTTGACCAGCACGTCCACGGCGCCGAACCGGTCGACGACCTGACCCGTTGCGGACGTGCAGGATTCGGGGTCGGCCACGTCGACCTGGAAGGCGGCGGCGTCGATGCCGCCATCGCGCAACGCGGCGCAACTGGTTTCGATGTCGCCGAGTCGCCGGCCCGCCAGGGCGATTCGCGCGCCCGCCGCGCCGAGCGCCCGTGCGATCGCCAGACCCAGCTCGGACGTCGCGCCGGTCACCACGGCGACACGCCCGTCCAGCCGGAAACGCTCGCCGACTCCGGCAGTCACGAAGCGTGCGTTTCGGTCTCGCGTCCCTGCTGCGACCGCAGCATCAGCAGGGAATCGCGACCCTGCAGGATGTGCTCGGCCATCAAGGCGCCGGCGCGCTGCGACTCGCCGTCCGCGATCGCGTCGCGCACCATGCGGTGGAACAGGTTGGACCGCTCGCGTTCCTGCCGCGTTTGATGCCGAAACACCTGGTACACCAAGGGGATATCGACGGCGTGCTCAAGCAGCGCGGACAGCCGCCGATGCTGCGCGCCCGCGACGATCGCCTGGTGAAAGGCGCTGTTGGCGGCGGTGATACGGCGCAGGCCGGCGTCGGGCGAACCGCCGGACATCAGTTCGATACCCTCGTCAAACTCGGCGATCGCGGCGTCGAGGGCCGCGACGCCGTCAGCACCCATCCGCGTCGCCGCGCGCTCGGCGGCCAGCGACTCCAGCCGGGCGCGCAGCTCATACTGGTCGCGGATGTCGGTGTCGGACATCGTCGCGACGATGGCACCGCGGTTGCGTTCGATGGTGACCAGGCCGTCGGCGGCCAAGGCCCGCAACGCTTCCCGCACCGGGGTGCGGGACAGGTCGAACATCTCGCCGATGCGCTGTTCGACCAACCGCGAACCCGGTTCGAACTCGCCCTCGGCGATGGCGCGCCTGATCAGCCGGTACGCCAGCTCCGACCGGCCGTCCATCTTGGTCATGTCAGTCACGCCCGGAGGTCGCGGCGCCGATGTCGAGCACACCGCCGCCATCCGGGTCGACCACCTCCACGGTCGGGTCGTCGACGTCGTCGAACTCCAGCCGCAGCGCCCGGGACATGATCGCGTGCATCACGTACATCGTGGTGGTGTAAGTGAATTCGAGGATCTCGGTGTCGGTGAAGACCTCCCGCAGCTGATCCATCAGCCGTTCGGGCACCCGGCCATGCTGTCCGGCAAGGCAATCCGTGTAGGCCAGCAACAGCCGCTCGGTCCGGTCGAAGCAGTCGGCGGTCGGCCAGGACGGGATGGCCGCGATCTTCTCCTCGGACAGTCCGGCCGACCGGCACGCCTTGCAGTGTTGCGAGAAGACGAACTGGCTGCCGACCACCCAGCCCGCCCGGATCTGGCCCAGCTCACGATGATCCGCGCGGATGGTCACCTCTTCGCGGTACAGGCGGAAGCCGCGCACGGCGTGCCGCAGTGCGGCGGGGGACTGCGCCATGACCGTCCACCAGTTGCCGGGGGTGCCGCCGACGGTGCCCGGCTCGGCGACCGGATCGCGATCGCCGAACATGAAGTCGTACATCTTGCGCGTGAACTCGTCGGTGACATCGCCCCGGGGGATCGGCTCCAGACGCGGCATGGCGGCTCCTCTCGGGTGGCGGATTGAATCGGGCAGCGCTGCAGATTGCATTCAATCTCAGGTCCCGCCCGCCCGTCAACGCAGCTCGCTGCGGACCAACCGGCGAGATTGCGTACAGTCCGGGGTCAGGGGCGCAGGCCGGAGAGCACCATGGCGGCGAAGGCGTCGCCGATCTCGGTCAGCGAATTGCGGCCCCCGGGCACATACCAACGGTGAATCCAGTTGTGCATGCCCAGGATGCCGAGCATCGCCAGCCGCGGGTCCAGATCCGAGCGGAACACCCCACCCGCGACGCCCTCCTCGATGATCGCCAGCAGCGTCTTGCCATAGGCGTCGGCGTTGGCGACGATGCCCTGCGCCTCCGGAATGGTTGCGATGTGCTGGGATTCGCCGAACAGCAGGAAAAGCTCGGGATAGGCGGCGAGGTCGCTGATGTAGGCGCCCAGCGCGCGGCGCAATTTCTCGTCCGGCGCGGCGCCCGACTCGAGCGCTTCGCGGCAATGCCGGGTCATCTCGTAGGCCGGCTGTTCGATGAGCGCGACAAGCAATTCCTCTTTGGTGCCCACGTAGTAGTACAGCGAGGCACGATTGATGCCCACCTCGATGGCGACGTCCTCGAGCCGCGCCCGGGCGAACCCTTCACGGAGAAAGACCTCCGTTGCGCCCTTGAGAATGGTCTGCCACCGCTCGTTGGACGCGCGGCGGTCGGCGTTTCGCCGCTCATGGCGGCGCCGAGCGTTGTCGCTCTGCTGGCGTGCGGCTGGAATCGTCGGCCTCCTCATGTGACGAGCTGTCGCCCTGACAAAAATACGCCATCAGGCGAGCTGACCTGAGGATTAACGCAGTTATCAACGTGAACGTTGACGTTGACAAATGTCGGGCGGCGTTTTAGCGTCCCTACTGATGCAAGCCTCACCCGCGGCCCAGCCTTGCCATCGCGGCGCGAAAGTCGTCGTGCTCCATGGCGGCCGCCTCGAGGGCGAGGGAGTAGGGCAGCACCGCGCCGGAGGCCATCGCGAGCAGCCGATTCACCGCCGCCTTGGTGCCCTGGACGGCTTGGGGTGCCAGCGTCGCGAGCCGGTGCGCCATCGCCATGGCGGACGGCAACACCTCGCCGGGCGGGACAGCGCGGGTGATCAGCCCGAAGCGTTCGGCCTCTGCGGCGGTGAGGATTTCGCCCGTCATCAGCAGGTGCTTGGCGCGGTTGAGCCCGACGAGCAGCGGCCAGATCACCGCCGCGCCGTTGCCGGCGGGCAGCGCGGCGTGCACGTGCAGATCACCAAGCTTCGCCGATTCGGCCATGTAGGAGACGTCGGCCAGGGTCGCCAGCACCGCGCCGAGTCCGATCGCGTGGCCGTTGACCGCGGCGACGAGGGGCTTGGCCAGCCCGACGATGTCGTCGACGATGTGGCGCGCCTCCTCGATCGGGGTGCGCCCCGAGGCGGTCGCGTACTGGCGATCGCTGGATTCGTCGCCGCCGGCGGAAAAGGTCCGGCCCGCACCGGTCAGCACCACGGCACGCACGCGGGCGTCGTCCTGGGCTGCCGCGAACACCCGGGACAGCTCCGAATGCATCACGTCGTCAACGGCATTGGCCTTGTCGGGGCGGTTCAACGTCAGCACCGCCACGGCGGTCGCGTCGTCGACCGCGACGTCGATGGTGCGGTACGCGGCGGAATCGAGCATCGGACGCCCCCTCACAGCATTACTTGAACATGAACGTTGACGTAGATTATAGGAGCTGGACGGCATGCTGAGCTTTGGAACCTTCATCGCGCCCTACCACCCCGTGCGCGAAAGCCCGCTGACCACCTATGAGCGCGACCTCGAACTGATCGAGTGGTGTGACCGCTGGGGATTCGACGAGGCGTGGGTCGGCGAGCATCACTCTGCTGCGTGGGAGAACATCGCCGATCCCGCGATGTTCCTGGCGGTCGCCGGGCAACGGACCCGGCGGATCCGGCTGGGTTCCGGGGTGGTCAGCCTGCCGTACCACCACCCGATGATGGTGGCCGACCGGTTCGTGCAACTCGACTACCTGACCCACGGCCGGGCGATGCTGGGAGTTGGTCCGGGCGCGCTGATCTCCGACGCGACGATGATGGGCATCGACCCGGTGACCCAGCGGCCGCGGATGAACGAAGCGCTCGGGGTGATCATTCGGCTGCTGGCCGGTGAGACCGTCACCCACCACAGCGACTGGTTCACGTTGGAAGAGGCTCGGCTGCAACTGCTTCCGGTGAACGGTTCGATGCCGATCGCCGTCGCGTCGAGCACTTCGCCGTCGGGCATGACGGCGGCGGGTACGCACGGGGTCGGGGTGCTGTCGCTCGGCGCCGGGCTGATCGGCGGGAAGAAGGATCTGGCCGCGCACTGGGCGCTGGGGGAGAAGGCCGCCGCGGAGAGCGGCAAGCAACTGCGGCGCGAGGAGTGGCGCCTGGTGATCCGCGCGCACCTGGCGCCCACACGGGAACAGGCCAAGGCCGAGGTCCGCGAGGGTCGCGAGGCCGAACGCATCGGGTACTTCAAGCGGGTCGCCGGGCTGAAGAACGACTACACGCTGGAGCAAGAGATCGAGGAGGACGCCGCGATCGTCGGCACGCCCGACGACATGATCGAGGCGTTGCACCGGCTACAGAACATCACCGGCGGGTTCGGCGGCTTCCTGGTGCTGGCCGGCGACTGGGCCGACCGCGAGACCACGCTGCGCAGCTATGAACTGATGGGGCGCTACGTGATCCCGGAATTCCGTGGGCATTTGGACCCGCTGCGGGCCAGCTACGACACGGTGGTGGCGAAAAAGCGCGACTACGGCGCCCCGGCGATGGCCGCGATCAAGCAGGCCTACGAGGACGCCGGACAGCAGATGCCCGAGGATCTCAACCCCACCAACCTGCGCTAGGCGTGGACGGTCGGCGCAGCGATCAGAGCTTGCCCGCGACGAAATCGGCGGCCTGATTGGCCATGCCCGCGTCGATGTAGGCGCCGGCGAGATGTTGCGGCCAGTTCTGCTTCCAGGTGTTCGGATCGGCCGGGTTGCAGATCGGGTCGGCGCCGTGGCACAACTCGATGGTCCGGTCGTTGTAGGTCGGGTTGAAGTTGGTGATCGGACCCACCCATTGGCTTCCGTTGCCGAACAACGCGACCGCGGCGATGTGCTGATCGACACCGGGCGGCAGGGGGCTGTCGAAACCGAAGGCGCCGATGGGCGCGGCCAGCACGACGTCGGTGACCGCCGCGCCCAGCGAGTAGCCGCCCAGCACCAGCCGGGTGTCGGGGCAATTGTTGACCGTGTCCTGGATGTGGTGGCTCATGTCGTTGGCGCCCTGGGCGACCTCGGTGTCGGCGGGGTATCGCACGGCATAGGCGTCGACGGTCCTGGACACCTTGGATCGCAGGGCGCTGATGAACGCGTTGCCGAGCACGCCCGCTCCGGGTGATTCGTTGCGGCCGCGGGCGAACACGACCTGCACCGGCGGGCAGGCGGCGGCGGCCACCGGCGCCGCGAGCGGCGACGCGGGCGGAAGGGCGGCGGCGGCCAGCAGAAGGGCGGCCGCGGCGGTGACCGCGGCGAGGCCGACGGCACCGAATCTAGAGAGGGGCAAGGCGCGCACGCCCATGATGGTAAAGCGATCTGGCGGCGCGCGCTGGCCACCCGGCCCGCGGACCTCGCGTGATCGCTCAGCGCGAACACCGACCACGGTGACGGCGGCGCCGATCCAGGCGATAAGTTCAGCTGATGGATCACGTCGACGCGGGTGCGCCCGAGCGCTTGTTCGCCCTGGCCGAACAGGTACAAGGTTTCATGCCGGCCGACGAAGGGCACGCGCTGTATGACGCCGCGCTGCGTTATCTCGATGGCGGCACCGGCGTCGAGATCGGCACGTACTGCGGCAAATCCACCCTGTTGCTGGGCGCGGCCGCGCAGCAGACCGCGGCCGTGCTCTACACGATCGACCACCACCACGGCTCCGAGGAGCACCAGGCCGGCTGGGAATACCACGACGCCTCGTTGGTGGATGAGGTCACGGGCCTGTTCGACACCCTGCCCACGTTTCGTCGCACCCTGGACACCGCCCAGTTGGACGAACACGTCGTCACGATCGTCGGCAAGTCACCGCTGGTGGCGCGGGCGTGGCGGGCGCCGTTGCAGTTCCTGTTCATCGACGGTGGTCACAGCGAGGACGCCGCGAACCAGGACTTCGACGGGTGGGCCAAGTGGGTCGCGGCCGGCGGGGCGCTGGTCATCCACGACGTGTTCCCCGACCCCAAGGACGGCGGGCGACCGCCGTATCACATCTACTGCCGCGCAATCGATTCCGGACAGTTCCGGGAGGTGTCGGCCATCGGGTCGCTACGCGTGCTCGAACGTGTCAGCGGCCAGCCCGGGGAGCCGGTGTAGCGCAGCGGGTCTCCGGTTACCGGCCGGGCCCGGCCGCGACGCATTCGCAGTCGAACTCGGTCTGCAGACCCATCGGCAGCGCGTCGCCCCGGAAGATCCCCGCGCCGGGCGTCGCGTCCGACAAGGCGTCTGCCGCCAGGATCATGGCGGCGCCGGTCCAGGTGGTGCGCTCCTCGGGCCACCGTTTTCCGTCCGCGAAAACCAGGCCCGTCCAATAGGATCCGTCGTCCTCGCGAAGGTGCTGCATCGCGGCGAACTGGCGGTGAGCGTCGGCGCGCTGGCCGAGGGCATCCAGCGCCATCACCAGCTCGCAGGTCTCGGCACCGGTCACCCAGGGGCGATCGCCGACGCATCGGATGCCCAGTCCGTCGACCACGAAGTCATCCCAGCGCTGCTTGATGCGCGCCGCTGCGGCCGGACCCCGCAGGGCGCTGCCGAGGATGGGGTAGTACCAGTCCATCGAGTAGCGCTCTTTTTCGGTGAACGCCTCCGGATGGTCGGTGATGGCGTGGCCCAGTCTGCCCAGCGCCAGTTCCCACTCCGGCTGTGGATCCTCAACGAAGGCCGCCAGCGCGAGCGCGCAGCGGATGCTGTGATACACGCTCGAGCACCCGGTCAGCAAGGCTTCCGGCAACAGTCCGGCTTCGCTTCGCGCCCAAGCGATTTCGCCGCTACCGACCTGCATGTCGATGACGAAATCGATCGCCTTGTGCACCACCGGCCACATCTGGGCCGCGAAGGACGCGTCGCCCGTGATCAGTACGTGGTGCCACACGCCGGCGGCGATGTAGGCGCAAAAGTTGCTGTCGCTGTTGGCGTCTTCGATCGCCCCCGCCCGAAACTGGAGGGGCCACGAGCCATCGGGCCGCTGGGTGCGCCGGCTCCACTCGAAGGCCGCCCGCGCCGGCTCCAGCAGTCCGGCGGTGGTCAGTGCCATCGCGCACTCCACGTGGTCCCACGGATCGGTATGGCCGCCCTCGAACCAGGGGATGGCCCCCGAGGATTCCTGGGCGGCGGCAATCGACAGCGCGGTCTGTCGGCATTGTTCGGGAGTGAGCACCCCCGCGACCGCGGGCAGGTTAGACCGATGCAACTGAATATCCTGCGCTCGCTTGGCTGCCGGCCTGCTGCTGCTTGACGAAGTACATCGCCACGCTCTTGCCCACCAACGGATTGAGCAGCGACTCGGCCAGCTGGGTGAGCTTGGGGCGTTGCATCAGATCCCAGACCAAAAGCTTGTGATACGCCGTCACCGCCGGGTGGTCGGTGTTCGAGACGCCCACAGCGCATTTCAGCCACCAGAAGGGCGAGTGCAGTGCGTGCGCGTGATGAGTATGCGTCAATTCCATTCCGCCACCGAGGATCTTGCCGCGCAATTCGTTGGCCCGGTAGATACGCACGTGGCCACCTTCGTTGGCGTGGTATTCGTCGGACAGCAACCAGCACACCCGTTCGGGCAGCCAGCGCGGCACGCTGACCGCCAGCGTGCCACCGACTTTGAGCACCCTGATCAGTTCGGCGATCGCGATGTCGTCCTGCGGTACATGCTCCAGGATCTCCGAGGCGATGACACAGTCGAATGTCTGATCGGCATAGGGCAACTTGAGCGCATCCCCGACCACCACCTTCGCTGACGCTCCGGCGGGCGCCTCGCCGTTGTCGGCCATCGCGCGCAAAATACTGTCAACAGACCGTAGTTCGTCCTCGTCGCGGTCGAAGGCGACAACGTCGGCACCGCGCCGATACGCTTCGAAGGCGTGCCGGCCCGCGCCGCACCCCACGTCGATGACCTTGCTCGACGGGCCGACCCCGAGTCGGTCGAAATCGACGGTCAGCATGTCGCCTCGCCTCGCGCGGTGCGGGCGATCGCCCGCTCGTAGACCCGAACGGTCTGGGCGGCAACGGCTTCCCAGCTGAAGACGTCGACCGCGCGTGTCCGTCCCGCCTTGCCGAGGCTGCGGCGCTTTTCCGGAGAATCCAGCAGTTCACCGAGGGCGTGGGTCAGGGCGTCCACGTCGGCGGGCGGTACCAGCTCCGCGCAAGCGCCGTCCGTCCCAAGGACTTCCGGCAGGGCGCCCACCCGGCTGGCGACGATCGGGGTTCCGCTGGCCATGGCTTCCACGGCGGGCAGCGAAAAGCCTTCGTAGAGTGACGGGATGCAGGCCACCTCCGCGGACGCGAACAACGCCGCGAGCTCAGCATCGGAGAGCCCGCTGGTGATGTGCACGATGTCGGAGACGCCGAGTTCGGCGATGAGCTTGTGGGTCGGGCCGTTGGGTTCGACCTTGGCGACCAGCCGCAGCTCGAGATCGCGGACGGTCCGCAGCTTCGCGACCGCGTGCAGGAGGGTGCGGACACCCTTCAGTGGGGTGTCGGCGCTGGCGATCGCGATGATGCGACCCGGCTCCCGCGGCCCGGAGCCGGGTTTGAACAGCTCGGTGTTCACCCCGAGCGGCACCACGTGCAGCTGGTCCGGCGAGACACCGAAGTCGCTGATGATGTCGTCGGCCGACGACGACGAGACAGTCAACAGGTCGGGGACGTGGCGGGCCACCTCCTGCTGCATGTCCAAGAAGCCATACCAGCGGCGCACCAACGGTTTTCGCCACCATCGCGCCGCGGCCAGATCCAGCACCCGGTCGCGGGTGATCGGGTGGTGCACGGTGGCCACCACCGGCAGGCCCGCGTCCGCGATGCTGAGCAGCCCGGTGCCCAGGCTCTGGTTGTCGTGGACGACGTCGAAATCGCCTGCCCGCTCGGCCAGTAACCGCGCGGCGCGCATCGTGAACGTCCGCGGTTCGGGAAAGCCCGCGGTCCACGTGGTCAGCAATTCCAAAAGGTCGATGGAGTCGCGAATTTCGCTCGGCCGCGGCACCCGGAACGGGTCGGGTTCCCGATACAGATCAAGGCTCGGCACCTCGGTGAGCCGGACGCGAGGGTCCAGCAGGTCGGGATACGGCTGCCCGGAGAACACCTCGACGTCGTGACCGAGTTCCACCAGACCGTGGCTGAGATGGCGCACGTAGACGCCCTGTCCGCCGCAATGGGTCTTACTACGGTAGGACAGCAGGGCAATTCGCATACTCAACTCTTCTTTGCTGGAAAATGACCGCGGAAAGGCGCCGAATCCATCGCGGTCAACGGGCTCCCGAACTCCGTGACAGCAAACTGGACATGTGTCCAGACTATAGTTCGATCACCTAAGCGAGCGCAACGAGCCCGACGCCCACCGTCTCGCGCGAAGACGGCCCCCGGGATGTCCGACACGCAAAGATCATGCCACTGGCGGGCGGGCGCCGGCTTTCCGGCCGGGGTGTTCCGGGCGCTGACCGGCGACAATGATCGGCTCGGGCGCTTTGTTACCATCGCGCGGTGCGGGATTCGGCTGCACCGGCGGTACATGCGCCGCGTTCTGTTTCCAGACGCGACGTCCTGAAGTACGCGTTCGCCCCGGCCGTTCTCGGCCTGGGGGCCGCGATCGCCGACGGGCCGACGGCGTCGGCGGCCGGGCTGACGCTGATCGATTTCGCCGAGAAGCGGATCGCCCCGGAAGAGATCAAGGCCGCGGGATACGGCGGGGTGATCAATTACGTGTCGGAGTCGCGCCCGGGCGCAAACTTCGAGGCGAAGCCCATCACCCGCGCGTACGCGGACTCGCTGCGCGCGGCGGGCCTGCAGATCGTCAGCAATTTCCAGTACGGCAAGCCGGGCTGGCCCGACCCGTCGGACTGCACCCGCGGGCACGACGGCGGCGTCGCCGACGCCCAGACGGCGATGCGGCTGCACGCCGCGGCCGGGGGACCGGACTCCGCGCCCATCTTCTTCAGCGTCGACGACGACATCGACGACAACACCTGGAATGGCGTTGCCGTTGACTGGTTTCGGGGGATCAATTCGGTGCTGGGCGTCGGCCGCACCGGCATCTACGGGCATGCCAGGGCCTGCGGGTGGGCCATCCGCGACGGTGTCATCGGGGACTCCAGCACGCCGGGTCACCGGTGGGCGTGGCAGACGCGGTCGTGGTCGCACGGGGAGCGCGAACCGTCGGCGGTGCTCTACCAGGCCGTCGTCAACAGCCCGTCGAACCCGGGCCCCCTGCTCGGCGGGATCAACGTGGACGTCGACGACGTCCTCGCGCCCGACTACGGGCAGTGGGATTTGGCCCGCTGAGCCGCGGACCGATTCGTGCCTAACCCCCACATTCGAAACGACACCCCGCGAGCCGACGGCCCGCGGGGTGTCGCTCGCTATCCGGCTTTTACTTGAGGTCGAACCGGTCGTTGTTCATGACCTTCACCCACGCCGCGACGAAGTCCTCGACGAACTTCCCGTGGGCGTCATCTTGGGCGTAGACCTCGACCAGCCCACGCAGCACCGAGTTGGAGCCGAAGACAAGGTCATTCGCGGTCGCGGTCCACTTGAGCGCGCCGGAAGCCCGGTCGTGCCCTTCGTAGACGTTCTCCGCGGTCTCCGACGCCTTCCACTCGGTGCCCATGTCGAGCAGGTTGACGAAGAAGTCGTTGGTCAACGTGCCCGGCCTGTCGGTGAACACCCCGTGCTTGCTGCTGCCGTGGTTGGCGCCGAGGGCACGCAGGCCGCCGACGAGCACGGTCAGCTCCGGACCGGTCACGCCGAGCAGGTAGGCCCGTTCCAGCAGCAGCTGCTCGAGCGGCGCCTTCTCGCCAGGGCGGGTGTAATTGCGGAACCCGTCGGCCCGCGGTTCGAGCACCGCGAACGACTCCACGTCGGTGCTCTCCTGCGAGGCATCCGTCCGGCCCGGCGCGAAGTGCACCGAGATCTCGTAACCGGCGTCCTTGGCCGCCTTCTCGACGGCCGCCGAGCCCGCCAGCACGATCAGGTCGGCCAGCGAGATCTTCTTGCCGCCCGATGCCGAGCCGTTGAAGTCCTGCTGGATCTTTTCCAGCACCGGCAGCACCTTGTCGAGCTCGGAGGGTTCGTTGGCCTCCCAGTTGCGCTGCGGCTGCAGGCGCAGCCGCCCGCCGTTCGCCCCGCCGCGCTTGTCGGTGTTGCGATAGCTCGCCGCCGCCGCCCAGGCCGTCTTGACCAGCTGCGAAATCGACAGCCCGGAGTCGAGCACCTTCTTCTTCAGCGCCGCGACGTCCTGGTCGTCGACCAGCTCGTGGTCGACGGCGGGAACGGGGTCCTGCCACAGCTGCGGCTCGCCGACCCATGGCCCCAGGTAGCGGCTGATCGGGCCCATGTCGCGGTGCAGCAGCTTGTACCACGCCTTGGCGAACGCGTCGGCCAGCTCCTCGGGGTGGTCCAACCAGCGCCGCGTGATGTCGGCGTAGATCGGGGACTCCCGCAACGAGATGTCGGTGACCAGCATCGTCGGGGCGCGGCCCGCGCCGCCGAACGGGTCCGGAATCGTGCCCGCACCCGCGCCGTCCTTGGCGGTGAACTGCCACGCGCCGGCGGGGCTCTTGGTCAGCTCCCACTCGTAGCCGTACAACGTCTCCAGGAAGGAGTTGTCCCACTTCGTCGGCGTGGGCGTCCAGACGACCTCGAGGCCGCTGGTGATCGCGTCCTTGCCCGACCCGCTGGCATACGAGCTCTTCCAGCCGAGTCCCTGCTGCTCGATCGGGGCGGCCTCGGGCTCGGGGCCGACCAATTCGGCGTCACCGGCGCCGTGGGTCTTGCCGAAGCTGTGCCCGCCGACGATCAGCGCGGCGGTCTCCTCGTCGTTCATCGCCATGCGGCCGAAGGTCTCCCGGATGTCGATCGCCGCCGCGACCGGATCCGGCTTGCCCTCCGGGCCTTCGGGGTTGACGTAGATCAGACCCATGGTGGTGGCGCCGTAGGGTTGCGCGAGGTCACGCTCACCGGAGTAGCGCTTGTCGGTGCCCAACCATTCGCCCTCTTCGCCCCAGAGGATCTCCTCGGGCTCCCAGACGTCCTCGCGGCCGAAGGCGAAGCCGAAGGTCTTGAATCCCATCGACTCCAGGGCCACGTTGCCGGCGTAGGTGATCAAGTCCGCCCAGGACAGCTTGTTGCCGTACTTCTTCTTGATCGGCCACAGCAGCCGGCGGGCTTTGTCCAGGCTCGCGTTGTCCGGCCAGCTGTTCAGCGGGGCGAACCGCTGCATGCCCTGGCCGGCGCCGCCGCGGCCGTCGTGGATGCGGTAGGTGCCCGCGGCGTGCCAGCTCATGCGGATGAACAGGCCGCCGTAGTGGCCGTAGTCGGCCGGCCACCAGTCCTGCGAGGTGGTCATCAGCGAGATCATGTCGGCCTTGAGGGCGTCGACGTCGAGCTTGGCGAACTCCGCGGCGTAGTCGAAGTCATCGCCGAGCGGGTTGGACTGGGGCGAGTGCGGGTGCAGCCTCGAGACGTCGACCTGGTCGGGCCACCAGTCCTGGTTGGTCAGTGGAGCGTGGGCCTTCGGCGTGGGGGACGGGATGGCCGGGTTTTCGCTCTCGCTGGTGCTAGCCGTCCCGCTGTCTGGTTGGGGTGGGCGGCTACCGGATGTATCAGATGACACAGCGTTCCTTTCGAGGGTGGGTGAATCGGGCTGCGATCACGGGCTGTGATCTAGGAGCCTGCAGTCGAGCAATCGGCGCACAGACCCCAGTAGATGACTTCGGCCTCGTCGAGAACGAAGCCATCAAGAACGTTGTCGTCGTCGGACGGTGTCAGGCACGGCGCCTCGCCGACGGCGCAGTCGATGTCGCCGATGATCCCGCAGGACCGGCACACGACGTGGTGATGGTTGTCGCCGACCCGCGACTCATAGCGCGCGACCATGCCCAACGGCTGGATGCGCCGGACCAGGCCGACCGTGGTCAGCGCGTTCAGCACGTCGTAGACGGCTTGGCGGGACACATCGGGCAGGCCCCTCCGGACCGCCGAGAAGATCGTCTCGGTGTCGGCGTGCGGATTGGCGTCCACGACTTCGAGTACGGCGACCCGGGGGCGGGTCACCCGCAGATCGGCCATCCGCAACCTGTCCGCGTAATCGGCCGTCGATGACACCGCACCAATATGACGCACTTATCTGGAACGAGTCAAGAGTTTCTTGTGAAGTGGGGCACAATTCCGGGTGACGAATGGGCTGCGTCACTTTCCGGCCGCGCCGGGCCAACGTCACGCGGGCTTGAGCGCGCTGCCCTCACGCCACTGGTCCCAGCTGAGCGTCCAATCACCGTTCTGCTCGAGCGCCAGCGGCGGCCCGCCGCTGTTGCGCACCTCGACCACGTCGCCGGGCACCGAGAAGTCGTAGAACCATTTCGCGTTGTCGGCGTTGAGGTTCAAGCACCCGTGGGACGTGTCGCGGTGCCCCTGGGCCCACACCGTCGCCTCGAGCTCATGCAGGTAGATGCCGTCGGTGCTGATCTTGGTGGCGTAGTTGATGGTTTCGCGATACCCGAGCCGGGAGTTCTTGGGCAACCCGAACGTCGAGGAGTCCATGACCACCGGGTTGCCCTTGTCGAGCACGGTGTAGACGCCCGGCGGGGTCCACAGCGAGATCTTGCGCCCGCCGACGTCTTCGGTGCCGCCCATCCCCATGCTGGTGGGCATCGTGCGCACCAGCGCTCCGTTGTCGAAGACGCTGACCTGTTTGGTGGCGTCGTCGGCGATGGAGACGTGCGCGTCCCCGATCCGGAACGCGACCCGGGTGTCGTCTTGCCCGAATAGCCCGTCGCCCAACGCGATTCCGTAGATCTGCGCCTCGGCGGTGACCTGCGTGCCCGGGGCGTAGTAGTGCTCCGGGCGCCAATGCGCGTTTTGGCCGTCGACCCAGAACCATGAGCCCTGGACCTGCGGGGTGGTGGTCACGGCCAGGCGCCGCTCGGCGGCGGCCCGGTCGGCGATCTGCTCGTCGAAGTGCGCGACGATGACCGTTCCGACGCCGTAGGTGCCGCCGTCGCGCAGCGGGGCCTCCGCCGTCGTAGTGAACGACACCTTGGTCTGATTGGACGGCCGCAACGTCGTGAACGTCGAGACTTGTTTGGCTGCAACGCCATTGGTGCCGCGACTGGTGACCGTCAACGTGTAGGTGCGCCCGTAGCCCAACGGGACGGTGGGCTTCCACACCAGGTTGTCCGGGGTCAGGACGCCCTGGACCGAAGTGCCGGCCTCGTTGACCATGTCAACACCGGCCAGGGTGCCCACCTCGGCTTTGACCATCACCGGGGCGACTGGGTCGACGTCATGCGCGCCGGGTCCGGGGGTGAACGTCACGTGCGCCGGCCCGGGCGGCGACGTCGCAACGGTGCCGGGGTGATGCCCCTGCGATGCGATCTGGATCGCGCCGACCACGCCGACGACAACGAACACGGCCAGCAAAACCGGGCGGGACCAACTGATTGTCATGTTGCACACCTGATAACCCGCCGCGCACCCCCGTAAACGTGGCGTGCCCTGCGCCGAACGCGCGAATCCTCGCCGTGAGTGCCCGCTCCGCGCAAAGAATTCAGGCCGTCGCCGGGACCCGCGAGGGATCATGGCTTCATGGCCGACGACGAACTTGACGACCTGTATGGCGTGGCGCCCAAGGAGTTCACCGCCGAACGCGCCAGGTTGGTCGCCGCGGCCAAGAAGCGCGGTGACGACGACACCGCCAAACGTATCTCGGCGGCTACCAAACCGACGACGGCGGCATGGATCGTCAACCGGCTGGCCCTGCGGCGCAAGGACACCCGCGCACGGTTGACCGACCTCGGTGAGCGGCTGCGCGCCGCGCACGCCGCGATGGACGGCGCACGCATCCGCGACTTGTCGGCCGAACAACACAAGCTCATCGACGAACTCACTCGGGACGCGCTGAAAGCCGCCGATGTCAAACAGCCGTCGGCGTCCGTGCGCGAAGATCTGACCAGCACGCTGCAAGCCGCGATCGCCGACCCGCAGGTGAGGGCGCGGCTGGGCCGACTGAGCAGGCCCGAGCAGTGGTCGGGTTTCGGGGCCTTCGGTGAGACCGCGCCGGAGTCGGCGCCCGAGAAACCGCCGAGCCGGCGCGGCGAGAAGCTCAGCGCGGCCGTCGCCGCCGCCGAGCAGGCCAAAGCCGACGCCGACGACCGGTTGTCCGAGCGGGAAGCCGAACGCGACGAGGCCCGGCGGCGCCGCGACGAGACGGCGAGGGCGGTGCGGGCGGCCGAGCGCGAACTCGGCAGCGCCGAACGGGACTACGACCGGGCCAAGGAAGCCAGCCGAGCCGCCGCCGACTCGCTCAAGGAGGCGAAAGCCCGGTTGAAGCGGGGGTGAACCCGCGCGGCGTTTCCGCGTGCCCGGTTGGGGTATCAGCACAGCCGTGACTTCTTTGTGGATGACCGACCGAACCGAACGGCCTTGGGCTGCAACCCCCCTTGACCAGGGCCCCGCATCCGCCGATGTCATCGTCGTGGGCGCCGGCATCACCGGCCTGATGACGGCGGTTCTGCTGGCCCGCGCGGGAAAGGACGTGCTGGTGCTGGAGGCGCGCACGGTGGGTGCCTGCGCGACGGGAAACACGACCGCCAAAATCAGCCTGCTGCAAGGTAGCCAGCTTTCGAAGGTGTTGCCGCGGCACGGCAAGGACGTGGCCCGCGCGTACGTCGACGGCAATCGCGAGGGACAGGAATGGGTGTTGGGCCACTGCGAGGCACACGGGGTGGCGGTGCAGCGCGAGGATGCCTACACATACGCCCAGTCGGCGCGGGGCGTGCCATCGGCGCGGGCCGAACTCAAGGCGTGTCAGGCGGCCGGCCTGCCGGCGGTCTGGGAAGACGACGCCGACGTGCCGTTCGAGTATCACGGCGGCGTGCGGCTGGCCGACCAGGCCCAGTTCGACCCGATGCCCTTCCTCGACTCGTTGGCCGTCGAGCTGCTCGACCGCGGTGGGCGACTGGCCGAGCACAGCCGGGTGCGACGAGTCTCCTCGCGCGGCAAGGGCGTGCGCGTGCACGTCAACGACGCCGCCCAGCAGGACGTCGAACTTGCGGCTGATCAGCTGGTGCTCGCCACCGGCATCCCGATCCTGGATCGCGGCGGCTACTTCGCGCGGGTCAAGCCCAGCCGGTCGTACTGCCTGGCCTTCAAGGTGCCCGGCACCATCACTCGGCCGATGATGATCAGCAGCGACTCGCCGACACGTTCGGTGCGCTACGCGCCGGTCGCGGACGGCGAGAGGCTGATCGTGGGCGGAGCGGGCCACACCGTGGGTCGCGAGAAGAGCCCGTCGGAAGCGCTGGACGAGCTGGCGACGTGGACGCGCAAGCACTATCCGGGCGCCGAGCAAACGCATTTCTGGTCCGCGCAGGACTACACGCCCATCGACCACCTGCCCTACGTGGGCCCCATCCTGCCGAACAACGAAAGCATCTTCGTCGCAACGGGTTTCAACAAATGGGGCATGACCAACGGCGCCGCGGCGGCCTTGGCGCTGTCGAGCCGGATGCTGGGCGGGCGGATGGACTGGGCCCGCGCGTTCGCCAGCTGGAGTCCGCACGAGCTGACGGGTTTGGCGACGGCCCTGCAGGCCAACCTCGAGGTCGGCGTCAATTTGACCAAGGGCTGGATCACCCCGGCGGCCCGCATCGGCCGTCGCAACCCCGTCGACGGGGAGGGCGGCGTGGTGAGCGGTCCGCCGTGGCACCTGGAGGCGCGCTGCCGCGTCGACGGCGTCGAGCACCGCGTCTCACCGGTGTGCCCGCACCTCGGCGGGATCGTGAACTGGAACGACGCCGACAAGGCGTGGGAATGCCCGCTGCACGGGTCGCGCTTCGCGCCCGACGGCACCCTGTTGGAAGGGCCGGCTACCCGCGATCTGACCGCCTAGGCGGGCCGAGACGGGTTCAGCCCGTCTTCTCGAACACGAGCCAGCGCAACTCGATCGGGCAATCCTCGCGCTCGACGTCGAACACGTCGATGCCGGTGGCCCACCCCTCGAACCACGCGGTGGGCGGCCACGCCTCGGCGGGCAACCGCGCCTTCTCGTAGTCGTAGGCGGAGTCGTCGGCGACGGGCTCGAGCGGCAGGCCGGCCGCCGCGCCCGTCACCTCTTCGCGGGTGAAGATCATGCTGTTGCACTGCTGACTGAGTTGAACCGCGGCGTCGTCGGGCACGTAGCCGTCGCGGGCCAGAAAGATGTTGAAGACCAGGCGCCCGCCCGGGGCCAGACACTGCGCCGCGAGCTCGAACATGCCGCGCAACTCGTGCGGGGTCCGGAAGTCGGGCACCACCTCCGAGAGCACCATCAGCTGGTACTGCGCGTGCGCACCCTCCATCGCCGTGAACACATCGCTTTGGATGACGTTCACGCGCAGCGCTTCGTTGTCAGCTTCGGCGCGCATGACTTCGGCGAACTTCGCGGTCATCTCCACCGCGTCGACCGGATGGCCGCGCCGGGCCAGGGCCAGGGCGTTGCGCCCGGTTCCCGCTCCGACATCGAGCACCCGGAACGCGGCCGGGTCGGTCGCTTGCGCGGCGAGATCCAGCACGCGCGCGTCCGGCTCGGTACCGAATAGCGGTGGGGGGCGCACGGCAACCCACTGCTCGTAGTCGGCCTCGATAGTCCGCGCGTCGGCCTGGACGCGGAAGTTCACCCCGGCCGACCCGAACGGGGAGTGATACGCGATGACCACGTCGGAGCGCGGCGAGGCCTTGAACGCCTTGGCCAACTCGACTTCCAGCGCGGCCCGTAGCTGCGCGGACTGCTCCGGGGTGTGCCAGACGCCCAGGGTGGCACAGACGTTGCCGCACAGCTGCACGTACTCGTCGATCAGGCCCGGCACCGCCGGCACCCTGATCTGACCCTCGGCCGCCGAACGCCGATACATCCGCCTGATGAGCGCTTCGCGCAGCATCGACGGATCGGCTGATCCATTCGGCGGTTCCTGCACCAGAACCTTCTACACGACCGCCCGGCTTTGCACCACCACCTCGCCGGCTGCCGCGGATCAGTCCCGCCACGGTCGGCCCGCACCGCTGTGATGGGCGATCGCGCGGACCTGATCACCGCTTTTGACACCGCTCGGCGATACCGACCGCCCCCGGGTCGACGGACGGAACCCTCAGCGTCCCGCTGAGAACGGGCTGAACAAGATTTGCGCGGCACGCGCCAAACCCTTGTGAGTTTCCTGTGTCATGTGCCGGTAACCTATCGTTAACCCATCGCAACAATTTCGCTGTATTCGTTAACGTTGGGCCACACCTGCAAACGTGTGAGGCCGTCCCCCCAGCAGTCGGGACGGTCTCATTAGGTCGCCTTCCTTCGTGGTACCGGCACTGCCCGAAGGATCGCGATTTGTTTGCTGCTCGGCTGGCTATCCCATACGACGCGCACCGGAGCCGTCGATGCCCTCGCGGCCATGAAAGCGATCGGAGGAGAACGTGGACTTCGCAGTACTACCGCCGGAGATTAACTCCGCGCGGATGTACGCCGGTCCGGGCTCGGGACCGATGCTGGCCGCCGCCATGGCCTGGGACGAATTGGCCGCCGCGCTGCAGTCGACGGCGGACTCCTACCAGGCGGAGATCACCGCCCTGACTTCCGGGCCGTGGGTTGGCCCGTCGGCCGCGGCCATGACCGCGGCGATCGCCCCCTATCTCGAGTGGATGCGGACCACCGGAGCCCAGGCCGAGGAAGCCGCCACCAAGGCCCGGGCCGCGGCCTTCGCCTACGAGACGGCCTTTGCGGAGACGGTGCCGCCCCCGGTGATCACGGCTAACCGCACCCTGCTGGCCTCCCTCGTCGCGACCAACTTTCTCGGGCAGAACACGCCGGCGATCGCCACGACCGAGACCGAGTATGCCGAGATGTGGGCGCGTGACACCGGGGCGATGTTCGGCTACGCGGGTGCTACGGCGTCGGCGACCACGCTGACACCGTTTGTCGAGCCGGATCAGACCACCGACTCCGGTGCCGATCAATCCGGAGCCGTCGCACAGGCCACCGGCACCGCCGCCGGTAGCACGCGCAATGCCGTTACGCAGCAATCACTCTCGGCGGTCCCCAACACGCTGACCAGAGCCGCAGTGAACCCGACCGCCTTGGATGCCGTTGACCCTTCGGCGCTGGACGGGCTGGACTTGGGTGCCGACCTCATCACGTATTTTCTGGACGCACCGGGCAGCTTGGTCACGTTTTTTGTCGACGCACCCGCGGCAACGATTGCCCTTCCCTACGACATCGCCGGTGCCCTGACCGGTTTCCACACCGATGACATCGTCAGCGGCTGGGCAGGGGTGCAGTCCTTTCCGGGGACGGGCGCGGTGCCGCCGTCGCCTTTCCCGGTCATCACGAACCCGGCGGGTGGATTCGGAACTTTGGCGTCAGCGGGGCTGGGGGAGGCCAACACCGTCGGCAGCCTGTCGGTGCCGCCTGGGTGGACGGCCGCCGCCCCGGCGATCAGACCGGCCGCCTTGGCGTTGCCGGCGACCAGCGTCGGCGCCGCCGCGGAAGCCGCTGCCGCAGCCGCACCCAGCGGCACTGGGAGTCTGTTCGGCGAGATGGCGGTGGCGAGCATGGCCGGGCGCGCGATGGCCGGCACGAGCGCGTTGGGTCGGGAGCGAAGCCGGGCCGAGACGGCGAAGTCCCCGCGCGACCCGAACAAGAAGGACAAGACGGACGAGTCCGCAACGACCCCACCGGCTCCGCCGGGGGGACCGATCACGAGCATCGCCGCCGAGCTGCGCGAGCTGGCATCGTTGCGCGACGCCGGAATCCTGACGCAGCAGGAATTCGAAGAGCAGAAAAAGCGCCTGCTTCCCGGCTGATCCAGCCGACCATCGCCCCTGCCGCCCCCGCGCTTGTAGACCAGTGGTGACGCGTTCCGGTTTGGGGCACAGTGGGCAGTGACGCTCGAGTGAAAGTGCCTATGGAGAAGTCGTCGGCGGGCCGCGGCCCCGGTGCCGTGCAGATGCGGGTGGCGGCGTTGCTTCGCTACCCGGTCAAGTCCATGCTCGGCGAAACCCTGGATGTCCTGTCGGTCGACGAGCGTGGCGCCGAGGGCGATCGACGGCTGGCACTCGTAGACGGCGAAACCGGCCACGTGGCCAGTGCCAAGAATCCACGGCTGTGGCGGAACCTTTTGACCTGCACCGCCCACGCGGGCGCCGAGGGCGTCAGCATCAGGCTGCCCGACGGGACGAACGTGGCCTTCGACGACCCCGGTGTCGACGACCTGATCTCCAAATTGACCGGACGACCGGTCCAACTCGTGGCGCAGCGCCCCGACGGGGCGACGCTGGTCCGCCCCGATCCGGAGAAACTGCTCGAGCTCGGCCTCGACGCCGAGGTTGACGGGCGCATTCTGCGGATCGCCCAGGCCACCCCGGGCGACTCGTTCACCGACGAAGCCCCGCTGCACGCGATCACGACGGCAACCCTCGAGCACATCGGGGTGGAGGCGCTGCGCTACCGGCCGAATCTGGTGATCTCCACACCGCCGGACTATCCGCCGTACGCCGAAAACGACTGGGTCGGAAGCGAAATCACCGTCGGCGAGGCGCGGCTGCGTGTGCTGACCGCCACGTCACGGTGCGTGGTTCCGACCCTCGAGCACGGTCCGCTGCCGCGCGCCCCGCAAGCGCTTCGCATCCCCGCGGCGGAAAACCGGTTGAACACCGGCGGTCACGGGGCGCAGGCCTGTGCGGGGGCCTACCTCTCCGTGGTGACCAAAGGCGTTATCCGCGTGGGCGATCCGGTCAGCATCGGATCCTAGCCGTGGCGTCAGCCGCCCAGGTTGCGCACGGCCGTGTCGAGGTCTTCGGCCTGCTCGGCCAGCTCGCGATCGGATAACTCCGTCCGCCCGATTCGCTGCACCAATTCCTGGCGCGTGGCGATCTGCAGCGCACCCCGATATTCGGCAGAGTTCAGCTCTTCAGGTGTGACGACCGCGGCGCGCCCCTCGACCACCACGAGCGCAGCATCTTCTTGGCTGGCGAGCAGTCGACGAACGTCATCGGCACCGATCGTCATGAGCTGCCCCGCCCGGTGCGCTGCTGCAGCTGATCGATCAAGTTTGAGGCCTCCGCCTTGGTGAGCTTCTCCGGGATCTCTTCGCCCGCTTCTTGCGCCAAAGTGCTCAGGTAGCTGCGCTGCGGACCGGTCATGGGCTCGTCGCCGGTCACCCATTGCGACCGATCTTTCTCCGGATTCTCCCGTGGCGCCTGCGCGGCATCGTCGACCATGCATGTGGCTATGCCCGCTATCGGGGCGAT
The DNA here is from genome assembly GCF_010731675.1 of Mycobacterium marseillense. Taxonomy (NCBI): domain Bacteria; kingdom Bacillati; phylum Actinomycetota; class Actinomycetes; order Mycobacteriales; family Mycobacteriaceae; genus Mycobacterium; species Mycobacterium marseillense. The sequence goes on along the minus strand of NZ_AP022584.1, from coordinate 862,295 downwards.
GTAATCAGGTCGGACTCGCGGTCCGCTAGCCGACCGGCCGCATCGCCACCCGGAGGCAGTGGTCGGAACGCGCGCGTCGGGACCTTGTCGGCTGCGTGGGTCACTGAATGGGCGGCGGGCCAACACTTTCCGATCGGGCCGCCGCGTTCACGGGGTCGAAGTCGCCGGCGCCCTTAGTTCTCCGAGTTGGGGGTGGGGCTTTGCGCGGATTCCCACTTCGCCTCGAGCGACCTCTCCACCGTGGTGCCGGCGGCCAGGTCGAGCTGAAAGGTCTCCCCGCCGTCGCTTTCCAGCGTGACGAGATATCCCGCATCGGTGGGGTCTTTGAACACGACCTTGTAGGGCTGGGCGCCGGAGCCGCGGTCGACGGCGATGATGTCGCCAGGGGTGACGTCGTCGATGAGGTCGTTACCGGAGGCTTTGGACATACCGTCGACCGTAGCCGATGCACGCCCGTCGCCGCCGAGGCCGGTCAGGGCTGCAGGAACGCCTTGATGGCGCGTCGCTCATCCATGGCCCGATAGGCCTCGGCGACTTCGTCGAGCGGCAGGTGCAGGTCGAACACCTTGCCGGGATTGATTCGCCCGTCGAGCACCGACTCGATCAGATCGGGCAGGAAGTGCCGGACCGGGGCGGGTCCACCGCGGAGCCCGACCTGGGTCCTGAAGAGTTGCTCGCCGGTGATGCTGACGTCGTGGGGGACACCCACGAACCCGACGAACGCGCCGGGGCGGGCGGATTTGATTGCTTGTTGCATGGATTGTCCGGTGCCCACACACTCGAGCACGGCGTCGGCACCGACGCCTTCGGTCATGTCCTTGATGACGGCGACGCCGTCGTCGCCGCGCTCGGTGACGATGTCGGTGGCGCCGAACTCGCGCGCCAGCTTTTGCCGGGGTTCGTGGCGGCTCATCGCGATGATCCGCTCGGCGCCCTTCTCGCGGGCGGCCAGCACCGCGCACAGACCGACCGCGCCGTCGCCCACGACGGCCACCGTCATGCCGGGAACGACGTTGGCCGCCTCCGCGGCGAACCACCCGGTCCCCATCACGTCCGACAGGGTCAGCAGATCCGGAATCGATTCGCTGTCGGGTTGGTCGGGGAGCGCCACCAGGCTGCCGTCTGCCCACGGAATGCGGATGACCTCCGCTTGGCAGCCGTTCATCAGCACCCCGTGTACACACGAGGTCTGAACTCCGTTGCGGCAGTTGGGACATGTGCCGTCGGAAGCGAAAAAGGATCCGATGACGAACTGGCCGGGCTTGACCGAGGTGACCTCACTGCCAACGGCTTCGACGACACCGCAGTATTCGTGACCGAACGGCTTGGGCTCGGGAACGGGGTTGATGCCGCGGTAATCCCAAAGATCTGAACCGCACACGCACGTGGCGGTGGTGCGGACGATCGCATCGGTGGGGGCGACGATCTCGGGGTCCGGAATGTCCTCGAAACGGACATCGCCGGCGCCGTAAATGACAGCTCCTCGCATGATGCCTTCCCTCCCACGGTAGGCCGCTACCCCGAATCGGGGATTTCAACCGTGCCGCAACGCCCTTTATCCAGGAACTTCGGACTCGGCTCCCAGGGTATAGCCCCATCAGTCGTTTTCGCCTACGGTACGGGCCGGCTGAGCGAAATACATTGAGGCCGTTGCCAATTCATGTCCAACGAACGCAACAGTGTGTCAGTGTAGTCGGTGACGCAGTTCACGTCCGTGTTTGATCGGCCGAGTCCGTGGAACCCCCGGACATGACACCAACGAACGTTTGTGGCCAATGCATCGAGGAGTATTTCAATGAGTGAGCAAAACAAGGCTCGGGAAGCGCGCCGAGGCCTGATCGATGCGGTCAAGGGCAAGGCCAAAGAAGTCGTTGGCGCCATTACGGGCAAGGATTCGCTCACCGCCGAGGGCCAGCTCGAGCAAACCCAGGCACATGCGCGAAAAGAAGCGAACGCAACCGAGGCCGTCGCCGAGGCCCAGGCCGACCAGGCGCGCGACGACGCGACTGAAGCCAAGGTCAAAGGGGCCCAACAACGCCTGGCGGCGAATTCCCACGCGGTGGCCGAGGAGGATTCGATCGAAGCTCAACGGTCCGCCCGAAAGCGCGCGACCGAGCAGGCCGCACGGCAGACCGCCGCGGCGGAACAGACTCGCGCCGAGCTCGACGCCCAAAACCAGGTCCAGCGGGCCAAGGCCGATGAACGCGAGGAAATCGGTAGTGCGACGGAGGAAGTCGTCGATGCCGTTGCCCAGCATCAAACCTCGGTGCAAGTGGCCGCCAACGAAAAGGCGGAGGCTGACCGCCTGCGCCAGCAGGCCCGCAACGCGACCGACGAAGGCGACCTGCCCTGAGGGCGGGCCGCGTACAGGAGAAGACGATGAAGATATCCGACGCCCCATTGGTGGTACTGCGGTTTCACTACCAGCTCGCCCGATTCCCACTGCAGTTGATCGAGGACCGGGTTGTCACCCGCATTCCGGCGGAAGCGCGTGCGCGACTGCTCTATGAGCGCTCGCTCGGCATGCTTGACAGCACCGTCGGGAATGCGTTGGGCGACCCTCAGCTGGCCGAGCGCGGGGCTGCGCTGGTCGAGCGCAGCGACGCCTTAGGACGCGCCGCACAGCTGGACGCGACCGCTGCGGCCAGGAAGAAACAGGCCGACGCAAAGTTGACAGGCGCTCAAGACGCGGCGATCGAGGAGCGGCAGGAAGCGCAGGCGGCGACAGCGCGGGAGGTCGCGGAGGCACGCAACGCCGCCGAGGACCGCAAGCGGCAAGCAGCACAGTCGGCACAGCAGAAGAGCGCCTCGGCGAAGCGGCGCATCGACGACGTGGCGGCGCAGCAGAAGGAAGCGGTCAAGACGGCAAACCGGCGAGTGCAGGACCGGACTCAAGCCGCTGAGCGCGCCGCATCCAAGGCTTCCGCAGCCAAAATCGACGACGCCGAAGACAAGCTGAGCGAGGCTGCCCGCAAGCGCGCCGAAGCCGACCGGATTGCGGAGCTGGCGGCCGCCGAAAAGCGGCAACGGCAAGAGCGTCGAGCGAACGACTGACGCAGCTCAGGCGCGGGGCGCGGCTTGGTTGATTTTGTCGGCCGCGAACGTCGCGGCCTGGGCGGTCATCCCGGCGTCGATGTAGGACACGTGCGCCATGATGTTGCCGCCACCCGAGCAGATCGGGTCGTCGGGGGCGCACAGGCTGATGGTCTTGGCGCCATAGGCCCCGTTGATCGTCGGGAGCGGTTGGCCGCCCCACAGCATGGTGGAGAAGCCGCTGGACGGCTCGCCGAAGAGCGCGACGGCGGAGACATGGTCGGCCGCCGAGGCGGGCAGTGCGTTGGTGGCGAGGTCGATCACCGTCGAACCCTGCGAATACCCGCCGAGCACGATCCGCGAGTTCGGGCAGCTGGCCACCGTGTCCTGGATGTGGGCGGCCGCGTCAGCGGACCCGGCGTTCGCGCTGTTGTGGTAGTCGTCGTTGGCCGGGTAGTTGACGGCGTAGACGTCGACGGATCGCCCGCCGAGCTGCGACGTGAGCGAGTCGACGAAAGCCTGACCGATGTTGCCGAGGCCGGGCTCCTGATGGGTTCCGCGGGCGAACACCACCGAGACGTCCGAGCAGGGATCGGCGGCCGCGGTGGGAGCACCGATGGGTGCACTGAGCAGCGCCCACGCCGTCACGACCGAGATACCAACGAAGCGAGCAAGTCTGCGTGCATTCATCCCCGAATCCTGACACATGCTCTCCCGCGACGGTGGCGGTGGCCGATTCTGCGTCAACCGTGACACCTCAGCGGCCACGCCACTGCGGCTTGCGTTTCTCCCCCCACGCCCGAAGACCTTCGGCCACGTCCTCGGTCGCGCCGGCCACCTTGCGCATCGTCTCGCCGAAGCGCACCGACTCGACCCAGCCCATGTCCGCGGTCCGCCACGCCACCTCCTTGGTCGCCCGCTGGGCCAACGGGGCGGCCTCGGTGAGAGTGCGTGCCCAGGCCTGGGCCTCGGCCTGCAGTTGGTCGGGCTCGACGAGCTTCCACACCAGGCCGACCTCTTTGGCCCGCTCCGCGCTCATCGGCTTGCCGGTCAACAGCAGTTCCATGGCGTTGGCCCAGCCCACCCGCTGCGGCAGCCGGATCGCCCCGACGATCGTGGGCACCCCGATGGAGACCTCGGGGAAACAGAACGTGGCCTCGGTGCTGGCGATGACGAAGTCGCAGAACAAAATCCCGGTCACCCCGTAGCCGATGCAGGGTCCGTGCACGGCCGCGATGGTCGGCTTGAACAGCTCCATGCCGCTCTCGAACGAGTTGATGGTCGGTTTCTCCCAGAACGTGCCGCCGAACGTGCCGACGGAGCCTTCGCCGTCCTTGAGGTCGCCTCCGGCGCAGAACACGCTGCCGTTGGCGGTCAGGATCCCGACCCAGGCGTCCAGGTCGTCGCGGAAACGATCCCAGGCGGCGTTGAGGTCCTGGCGCAGCGCGCCGTTGATGGCGTTGCGTGCTTCCGGGCGATTCAAAGTGATGGTGGCGACGTGATCGTGCAGCTCATAGGTGACCAGACTCATGAGTGCAGACTATTGCGCCGGGCCCGACCACCGTCCCATAAGCCGGGGCGGACCTTCCTCATGGCATGCGGGAGCGGCGGGAATCGTCGAAAATACCAAGGCGCCCAATGGCTTTCGCGGGCAGCCGCCGGACGTCGTCGAAGCGCACGCTGACACGCTCGAAGGCCTTGACGCGTTCTGCTTTGACTTTCTTGGTGTAGGTCCTGCGGTCGGCCGTCGTGAGTTCTGCGTCGTCGGTGAACGCGCCGAGCAGCGCGCGGGGGTACAGCTTTTCCACGAGGACGACGTTGATCTCGGCGCACATCACCAGCGCCACCGACGCGAGGAAGAGAAAGGCCAACGCGCCTAACACCAGTGCGAACACACTGTTGGTGGCGCTGGCCCGCTTCACGATGTGCGCAACGTAGCCCGCCCCGAACCACTGCAGCATCTGCCAAATGAAGGCCGCGGCGACCGCCCCCGGCAACACCTGCCGGTACGTCAGGGCACGCGCGGTCGTCACGCGGAACGCCACCAAGCAGATCAGCGCGTTGATCGCGACGGCGGCGAGCGCGAGGCCGACTGTTTCGACGATGCCGATCGCACCGGCGGCGTGTCCGATCGCGGCCAGCACGGTGGCCGCGATGGCCGCCGAGCCCAGCACCAAGAGCAACAGCAAGCTCCGCAGCCGTGACCGAATGGGGTTGGGCCGGTTGTGCTTCGGCACCGCCCAGATGGAATCCATCGCGTTCTGCAGCGCCTGTCCCACGCCCAGACCGCCGTAGAGCGCTCCGAGCAGACCCACGACCACGCCCACCGTGCCTCCGCTGAGCCCCTCGGGGTGATGCAACTGGCTGCCGAGGACCGGGAACTGGCTCAGCGTGCTGTGCAGCACCTGCGCCTGCAGATCGGGCCGGCCGGCCAGCACCACTCCCAGCGCGGTGGTCAGCAGCAGCAGCAGCGGAAACACGGACACCAGCGCGTAGTAGGTGATCAGGGCGGCGAGGTACCCGCCTTGGTCGTCGTTGTATTTGTAGATGACGGCGACGATCACGCCCACGGTCCGATTCCGTCGCTGCAGCCCGTCTAACCAACCGACCATCGCCGATCACGTCCCCCGCACAAGCTCACATCCAAGTCGATGCGTTCGCGAGGTCATACCCGAATTCGGCTGGCGTCAATCGCGCGGGCGCTGCGGGGCTTTGGGGCGCCGCCCGACCGGGTGCCTATTCTGTGCGGGGTGGCCGAACCATCCGCAGCGCAGTTGCGCAGACAGCTCGACGGCCTGACGTTGCGCGACGCCGCCCGCCTGGGCAGGCGCCTGAAGAACCTCCGCTCCGCCACGCCCGAGAAGCTGCGGCGCCTCGCCGACGAGATCGCGGCCGCGCAGCCGATCGTCGCGGCCCGGCGGGCCGCCGTGCCTTCCATCGCCTATCCCGACCTGCCGGTCAGCGAACGGCGGCAGGAGATCGCCGACGCGATCCGGGCGCATCAGGTGGTGGTGATCGCGGGGGAGACCGGGTCGGGCAAAACCACCCAGCTGCCCAAGATCTGCCTCGAAACCGGCCGTGGCATCCGCGGAACCATCGGGCACACGCAGCCCCGCCGGCTGGCCGCGCGCACCGTCGCCCAGCGCATCGCCGACGAGCTGGGCAGCCCGCTCGGGGAGGCCGTCGGCTACAGCGTGCGGTTCACCGACCGGGTCAGCGACCAGACGCTGATCAAGCTGATGACCGACGGCATCCTGCTCGCCGAGATCCAGCGCGATCGCCGCCTGCTGCGCTACGACACCCTGATCCTGGACGAGGCCCACGAGCGGAGCCTGAACATCGATTTCCTGCTCGGCTATCTGCGCGAATTGCTGCCGCGCCGGCCCGACCTGAAGGTGATCATCACTTCGGCGACCATCGAGCCGCAGCGCTTCGCCGCGCACTTCGGGGGTGCGCCGATCGTCGAAGTGTCGGGGCGGACCTATCCGGTCGAGGTCCGCTACCGGCCGCTAGAGGTCGCCGTGGCTTCCGCATGCGGTGACGATCCCGACGACCCGGATCACGAGATCGTCCGCACCGAGACCCGCGACGAGGTCGAGGCGATCGTCGACGCCGTCGGTGAACTCGAGGCCGAGCCGCCCGGCGACGTCCTCGTCTTCCTCTCGGGCGAACGCGAAATCCGCGACACCGCAGAAGCTTTGACATCTTTGGCGGGCGGTCCAAGCTACACCGAGGTGCTCCCGCTGTACGCCCGGCTGCCCACCGCCGAGCAACAGAAGGTGTTCGCCCCGCATACCGGCCGGCGCGTCGTGCTGGCGACCAACGTCGCCGAGACGTCGTTGACCGTGCCGGGAATCCGCTACGTCATCGACCCGGGCAATGCCCGGATTTCGCGCTACAGCCGCCGCCTGAAGGTGCAGCGCCTGCCGATCGAGCCGATCTCGCAGGCCTCCGCCGCGCAGCGAGCCGGCCGGTGCGGCCGGGTCGCCCCCGGCGTGTGCATCCGGTTGTACTCCGAGCAGGACTTCGCGGCCCGGCCGCGCTACACCGAGCCGGAGATCCTGCGGACCAACCTCGCCGCCGTGCTGCTGCAGATGGCGGCGCTGCAGCTCGGCGACATCGAAAAGTTCCCGTTCCTGGATCCGCCGGACCGGCGCAGCGTCCGTGACGGCGTCGCGCTGCTGCAGGAACTCGGCGCGTTCGACGGGCAGGGCGCGATCACCGACCTCGGCCGCCGCCTCGCCCGGCTGCCCGTGGACCCGCGGCTGGGCCGGATGATCTTGCAGTCCGAGACCGAGGGCTGCGTGCGGGAGATGCTGGTGCTGGCCGCGGCGCTCACCATCCCGGACCCGCGGGAGCGCCCGAGCGACCGCGAGGAGGCCGCCCGCGCAAAGCATGCCCGGTTCGCTGACGAGCACTCCGACTTCATGTCGTACCTCAAGCTGTGGCGCTACCTTCGCGAACAACGTAAGACGTTGTCCGGCAGTGCGTTTCGGCGGATGTGCCGCTTAGAATTCCTACACTATCTGCGCATCCGCGAATGGCAGGACCTGGTCGGCCAACTCCGCAGCATCGCCCGCGACCTGGGCATCGTCGAGGACACCGAGTCCGGCGAGCCCGCCGATCCGGCCCGCGTGCACGCGGCGCTGGTCGCCGGGTTGCTGTCTCATCTGGGCATGCGCCGCGAGGACACCCGCGAGTATCTGGGCGCGCGTAACGCGAACTTCGTGCTGGCGCCCGGCTCGGCGCTCACCAAACGGCTGCCGCGCTGGGTCGTCGTGGCGGAGCTGGTCGAGACCAGCCGGCTGTACGGCCGCACGGCTGCGCGCATCCGGCCGGAGGTCGTCGAGCAGGTCGCCGGCGACCTGGTGCAGCGCACCTACAGCGAGCCGCATTGGGACGCCACGCGCGGCGAGGTGCTGGCCTACGAGCGGGTGACGCTGTACGGCCTTCCACTGGTGGCGCACCGCCGCGTCGGGTACGCCCGCATCGAGCCAGGGGTGGCGCGCGAGCTGTTCATCCGCCACGCCCTGGTCGAAGGGGAGTGGCAGACCCGGCATCACTTCTTCCGCGACAACGCCCGGCTGCGGGAAGAACTCGAGGAGCTCGAGGAGCGCGCCCGCCGCCGCGACCTGCTGGTCGGCGACGACGACGTCTACGCGCTCTACGACGCCCGTGTCCCCGCCGAGGTCGTCTCGGCGCGGCATTTCGATGCGTGGTGGAAACGCCAGCGGCACAAGACACCCGAGCTGCTGACCTTCAGCCGCGCTGACCTGCTGCGCACCGACGACCACGCCGGCGCCGATCGCCCGACCACCTGGCGGACGGGCGATGCCGCGCTGCCGCTGACCTACCGGTTCGAGCCGGGGGCCGCCGACGACGGGGTCACGGTGCACGTGCCGATCGACGTGCTGGCGCGCCTGGGGGGCGACGAGTTCGCCTGGCAGGTCCCCGCGCTGCGCGAGGAGCTGGTGACCGCGCTCATCCGTTCGCTGCCGAAAGACCTGCGCCGCAACTTCGTTCCCGCCCCCGACACGGCCCGCGCGGTGCTGGCCGCCATCGACCCGGCCGGCGAGCCGCTGCTGCCCGCGTTGCAGCGCGAATTACGCCGCCGCACCGGGGTTTTAGTGCCGGTCGAGGCGTTCGGCCTGGAGAAGCTGCCGCCGCACCTGCGGGTGACCTTCGCGGTGGAATCCGCCGACGGCGCCGAGCTTGCCCGCGGCAAGGACCTGCAGGCGCTGCAAGAGCGCCTCACGGCGCCGGCCCGGCAAGCGGTCGCGCACACGGTCGCGGCCGAGCTCGAACGCACCGGGCTGCGCGACTGGCCCGGCGATCTCGACGAATTGCCGCGCATCGTCGAACGCACCGTGCAGGGGCGCACCGTGCGGGGGTTCCCCGCGTTCGTCGACACCGGCAGCGCCGTCGACCTACGCGTGTTCGCGACGCCGGACGAGCAGAGCCAGGCGATCGGCCCCGGCCTGCGGCGGCTGGTGCGGTTCGGCGTCGCGTCCCCGGTGAAAGCCATTGCACGTCAACTTGATCCGCACACCCGTCTGACACTCGGCGCCAACCCCGACGGCGACCTGCCCGCGTTGCTGGAGGACTGTGCCGACGCCGCAGCCGACGCGCTCATCCCGGCGCCGGTGTGGACGCGCGGGGAGTTCGTCGCGCTGCGAGAACGGCTGGGAAAGACCTTGGGGCCCATGACCACCGAGATTGTGCGCGGGGTCGAGCGGGTGCTGGCCACCGCCCAGGAGGTGCAGCTCCTGCTGCCCGCCACCCCATCGCCCGCGCAGTCCGAGGCCGTCGCCGACGTGCGCGGCCAGCTGGACCGGCTGTTGCCACCGGGCTTCGTCACCGCAACCGGCCGAGCGCACCTCGCCGATCTCACCCGCTATCTGGTCGCGATCCGTCGCCGCCTCGACGGGCTGGCACACGGCGTGCAGGCCGACCGGGAGCGGATGGCCCGGGTGCACAGCGTGCAGGACGCCTACGACGAACTGCTACGCGAGCTGCCACGAGCGGCAACGGCGGCGGCCGACGTCCGCGATATCGCCCGCCAGCTCGAGGAACTCAGGGTGAGCCTGTGGGCCCAGCAACTCGGCACGCCACGGCCGGTCAGCGAGCAGCGGATCTACCGCGCCATCGACGCGGTGCGCGATCGTCGCTGAGTGTTTTTCCCCGCCACTTTCAACCTATAGCGCACCCGGGGGCTTGCCGCAAGGCCCGGGTAGTGGCGCAAAATCGCTGTCCGAAACCGAAATTCGGGAGATCGGGGGTGGCGACGTGGGTGTTTCGCGGCGGTCAGAACAGTCGCGCGGCAAGGGCGAGCATGCGGTGCTCATCGCTGGCGGCGGCCCCACGGGGTTGATGTTGGCGGGTGAACTGGGTGTGGCGGGGTCGACGTCGCGATTGTCGAGCGGCGTGCCAATCAGGACTTGATCGGTGCGCGCGCGGGCGGTCTGCACGCCCGCACCATCGAACTACTCGATCAGCGCGGCATCGCCGACCGGTTCTTGGCGCAGGGGCAGGTGGCGCAGGTCGCGGGTTTCGCCCAGATCCGGCTGGACATCAGCGACTTTCCCACCCGCCACCCGTACGGACTGGCGCTGTGGCAGAACCAGATCGAACGCCTTCTGGCTGAGTGGGTCGGCGAGCTCGGTGTGCGCATCCACCGCGGCCGCGAGGTGGCGACCTTCACCCAGGACGACACGGGCGTCGACGTCGCCCTGTCCGATGGCCGGGTGATGCGGGCGGGATATCTCGTCGGATGCGACGGCGGGCGCAGTGCGGTCCGCAAAGCGGCCGGCATCGAATTTCCGGGGTGGAATGCCACGACAAGTTATCTGCTGGCCGAGGCCGAGATGGACTACGGCGACGACCAACCGCCGCCGTGGGGCATCCGCCGGGACGCGCTGGGCGTCCACGCCCTGTCCACCGCCGAGGAGGGCGGGCCCGTGCGGATCATGGTCACCGAAGAGCACCTTCGGACCGCCGGCGAACCCACGGTGGACGAGCTGAGCCGGGCGCTCGTCACCGTCTACGGGACGGATTACGGAATCCACAGTCCTCGTTGGCTTTCCCGCTTCACCGATGCCGCCCGGCAGGCCGCGTCCTATCGGAACCGACGGGTGCTGGTGGCCGGCGACGCCGCGCACGTCCATCACCCGGTGGGCGGGCAGGGGCTGAACACCGGCGTCCAGGATGCGGTGAATCTGGGGTGGAAGCTGGCCCAAGTGGTCAACAAGACGTCATCCGACAGCCTCCTGGACACCTATCACACCGAACGGCACCCGATCGCCGCGCGGGTGCTGCGCAACTCGATCGCGCAGCTGGCGCTTCTTCGCGCGGACGACGGCACCGAGGCCCTGCGCGACGCCGTGGGCGAGCTGCTGGGCATGGAGGAACCGCGGAAGCGGTTCGCAGCGATGATGTCCGGGCTGGACATCCGCTACGACCTAGGGGAGGGGCACCCGCTGCTGGGGCGCCGCATGCCCGATCTGGACCTGATCACCGCTGACGGCCCGCTGCGGGTGTTTGCCCTGTTGCGCGGCGGCCGGCCGGTTCTGCTCAATTTCGGCCGGGCCGGGTGCATCGACATCGGGTCCTGGGCCGGACGGGTGCGGGTGGTCGACGCGAAACACGATGGGGATTGGGAACTTCCGGCGCTGGGGGCGGTGAGCGCGCCGGACGCGGTGTTGATCCGGCCGGACGGACATGTGGCCTGGGCCGGTGAAGGCGCCGACCCGGCACTGCGTAACGCCCTCGGCGCGTGGTTCGGGCCACCAGACGGGTGATAGGCGGGGTCGCGAGCCGACAAATGGGTGACTTGTGTTGCCGGGCGCACGGTGTATCGTGCGTGTTCCCTGATCATGAGCAGGAAGCACGCACCGTGGACATGGCAAGCGACCAAGCGTCGACACCGTCGCTGGATTGGGGCGAAGCCCAACCCTTGCTGAGGCCGGTGCTGCGGCCGCAGAGCTACGCCAATCAGCTGGTCAACACGGGGGCGCAGCCCTGGGTCCGCCCGGTGTTCCCATACATCAACGAGATGGTCGTGGTCGACCTGCCCACGGTGCGGGCCATGGTGACACCGGCCGAAACCGGCGCGTGGGGCATCACCGGCGACCAGGCGTTCGCGGTGGCCCGGGAGAATCTGACCGCACGTCAGCAGTCCTTCACGCCGGGTGAGAAATATCTGTTGAAGGACGCCGACGGCGCCAGCTACGTCGACTCGATGATCTTGGCCACCGGGTGGCTGGGTTCGCTGGCGGTAGCGGGCGGCCCGCGACCGCTGGTGTTCTTCCCCGGCGACGGCGCGCTGGTGCTGGGCACCGACGACCCCGACCAGGTGGCCGAACTCTTCGAGGTCGCCGAGCAGCTGTACCTCGAAGCCGAACAACCCGTCTCCCCGCAGGGCTACACCGTTGCGGGTGCCGTCATCGTGCCGTTCGATCAGGCCGGACCGCACCCGCTGCGCGGGTTTGGCCTCGCGGCTCGAAGCCTTTTGGCCGCAAGGGAATACCAACATCAGACCGACTATCTGCGGGCGCATTACGAGCGCGAACTATTCCCGCAGTTCGTCGGCGACGCGCAGGTGATCGACACCCCGTGGGGGCGGCGCACCACAACGGTGTGGGGGCAGGGCCCGGCCTGGGAACTGCCGCACACCGATTACGTGACGTTTCTTGTCGGCGACCCGTCGAACGTGTCGGACAAGTTCACCGTGCCGTTCGCCACGGTGGTCGACGTGGTGGGCATCCTTCCCGTCTCGGGGATCACCCCGGCGCGCTACCGCGCCAACGACTGGCCGGCACCGGAGGCGCTGGCGACGCTGAAAGCTCACTCCGTCGATCTGCCAAGCGGATGACTCGCTAGTCCGGCGGCTCGTTGTCCGATCCTCGGACAGCGGCATGCTCCCGGTCGCTGGGCTTGCCCGGGACGTCTTCGGCTTCGCGGTCCTCGGCGACCTTCTCCTCGAGCCGATCGACGATGTTCTCCAGCTCCTGAGCGCGGCTCAGGGGGTCTTTGTCGGGTCTTGTCATGTCGCTTTCCGTTGGCTTGGTGGGGAGGCGAACCCCGATGGCGGGAGCCCGCCGCTATTCCATACCCGATCGTGCGATCGCTAACCGGTCGCAACCGGAGAACAGGGGCGACACAGCGCCGCGGCGGTGGAAGTATCGCAGGAGTGGCCACCGCGAAACCTCAGACGATCTCGTACCCGGCGCCCGACGCACGCCCGCGTCGTCACCACTCCGATGCGCTGGACCCCCATGTCATCGTCCTGTTCGGGGCGACGGGAGATCTGGCCAAGCGAAAGCTGCTGCCCGGCCTGGCGTACCTGGACCAGTCCGAACTGGCGCCCAACATTCACATCGTCGCCACGTCGCTGGAAGATTTGACCGACGACGAATTTCGCGACCTCGCCAAGACCGCGATCGACTCGTTCGGGACGCACAAGCTCACGCCCGACCAATGGGCGAACTTCGCGAACCTCCTCACCTACGTCCCGCAGGGGGCCGGACCCGAAGCGCTGGCCGCCGCCGTGGCCGAGGCGGAGGCCAACCTGGGCACCAACACCCGGCGATTGCATTACCTGTCGGTGCCGCCCAAGGCCGCGCGCGCGGTGATCACCATGTTGCGCGACGCGAAACTCGTCGAACGTTCACGGGTGGTGATGGAGAAACCGTTCGGCACCGATCTGGCCAGTGCGGTGGCGCTCAACGACTTCGTGCACGAAACCTTCGAGGAATCCCAGATTTTCCGTATCGACCACTTCCTGGGCAAAGAAGCCGCCCAGAACATCTTGGCGTTCCGCTTCGCCAACGGTCTGTTCGAACCGATCTGGAACCGCAATTTCATCGACCACATCCAGATCGATATCCCCGAAGCCCTGGGCCTGGATCAACGGGCGAGTTTCTACGAAGAAACCGGCGCGTACAAGGACATGGTGGTCACCCACCTGTTCCAGGTGATGGCGTTCGTGGTGATGGAGCCGCCGACGGCACTCGAACCGTTTGCCATCAGCGAAGAGAAGAACAAGGTGTTCCGCTCCATGCTTCCGGTCAAGCCCTCGAACGTGGTTCGCGGTCAGTACCACGGCTACCGCGACGAAGCCGGGGTGGCAAGGGATTCCGACACCGAGACGTTCATCGCCCTCAAGGTCGGCATCGACAACTGGAGGTGGGCCGGGGTGCCCATCTATTTGCGGACCGGCAAGAAGATGGCCGAGGGCATCCGCATCATCTCGATCGCGTTCAAGGAGGCCCCGCGCACGATGTTCCCGCCCGGATCCGGGGTGGGAACCCAGGGTCCCGACCACCTCACGTTCGACCTCGCCGACAACTCGAAGGTGTCGCTGTCGTTCTACGGCAAGCGGCCCGGCCCCGGCATGAAGCTGGACAAGCTGTCCATGCAATTTTCCTCGCAGGAGATCGAGACGGTCGTGGACGTGCTGGAGGCCTACGAGCGACTTATCCTCGACGCGATGCGGGGCGATCACACGCTGTTCAACACCGCCGAAGGCATCGAATCCCTATGGGAGCGTTCGGAAGAGCTGCTCACCGATCCGCCCACGGCCAAGCTGTACCAGCCGGGGACGTGGGGGCCCAACGCCATTCACCAGTTGATCGCGCCCAATGCCTGGCGGTTGCCGTTCGAGCGGGAGTGGCGCGACGCCCGACCCTGACACAGGGCTCACCTCAGCTCGGCGCTGAGGTAACTGATGGCGTGGCGGAATTGCTTGAGGATTTCGTTGTCGGGCAGCACGAAACCGTAGTCGGCATAAACCTGTTCGGTGGGGTGGCGGGTGACGTTCCACCCGGTGGCGGACAGGTGCTCGGCGGCCGGACGGCGCTCCCCGAGCCAGACAAGTTCGGCGACGTCGATGTCGAGCCCGTGCTGACGCCAGTTGTTGCGCATCGCCCGGGCCCGCTCGTCGGTGAACACGCTCATGTCGGTGATGTTCTCGGTGGCCAACCGGCTGCCCGGGGCGCTGAGCGCGGTGATGTTGTCCAGCAACCTGTCTTGGGCTTCCGGCGGCAGATAGGGCAGTAGGCCTTCGGCGATCCAGGCGGTGGGGGTGTCGGTGTCAAACCCGCTGCCGCGCAGGGCGGTTGGCCAATCATCGCGTAAATCGATAGCGACGGTGCGGCGCTCGGCGGTAGGTTCCGCACCGATTTGGGCGAGCGTGTCGGTCTTGAAGGCGATGACCTCGGGCTGGTCGACCTCGAAAACCACGGTGCCCGCGGGCCACGACAACCGGTAGGCCCGGGCATCGAGCCCGGCGGCCAGGATGACGGCTTGGCGTGCGCCGGCCGCCGTCGCCGCGCGCAAGAAATCGTCGAAGAACCTGGTCCGCACCGTCATCTGCTCGCGCCGCTGTTGCAGTGTCATCGGCGAGTCATCGGTGTCGAGCGGGATTTGGCCGTCCAACATCCGGACGAAGAAAGGATGCCCGACCGCCCGCACCAGCGGCTCGGCGAACCGATCGTCGAGTAGCGGCTCCGGCTCGCGGGAAGCAAGCGCCCGGGAGGCCGCCACCATCGTCGCGGTCGCCCCCACGCTGGAGGCCAGGTCCCAGCTATCGCCCTCGCTCCGCGCCGAATCAATCGATGACATCCGCTTTCCCCTTCCAAGATTCGGCCGCCGCGCCGGCCGATCGGGCCCTCGGGGCGGCCGCCACCCGCGACTAGACCACCGCTACCGAAGAGTACTTTCTGCTATGCCGCGGTCACCACGCGCCACATGCGGGTGACCCCGTTTCCCGCACGACTCGACGACAGGAAGTGAATCGCCTGATGGCACCGACCCTGCGCCCACGCCGATCCGCCCTGTACCTGCCCGGCAACAAGCCCCGAGCGCTGGAAAAGGGTAAATCGCTACCCGCGGACGTACTGATCTTCGACCTCGAAGACGCCGTCGGTCCGGACGCGAAGGCCGAATCGCGCGCGACGGTGTGCGAGGCCATCTCGTCGGAGAGCTACCGGCCGCGTGAGGTCGTGGTGCGCATCAACGGGTTGGACACCGAATGGCACGGCGACGATTTGGCCGCGGTGGCCGGATCGGCCGCCGACGGGGTGCTGGTGCCGAAAGTCGAGACGGGCCAACAAGTTCAGGCGCTGGCCGGCGCGCTCGACACGCTGGGGGCGCCGAAGTCGTTGCAGCTGTGGGTGATGATCGAAACGCCGCGAGCATTTCTGCGGGCCGAGGAGGTCGCGTCGGCCAGCGATCGGCTGGCCGGACTGGTGGTCGGCACCAACGACCTCGTCAACGAGCTGCACGGCCTGCACGTCCCCGGCCGCGCGCCCGTCGTCCCCGCGCTAGGCATGGCCCTGCTGGGCGCGAGGGCGGCCGGAAAGGTCATCTTGGATGGCGTGTTCAACGACATCACCGATGAGGGCGGCTTCCGGGCCGAGGCCCAGCACGGCCGCGAAATGGGATTCGACGGCAAGACCCTGATCCACCCGTCCCAGATCGCGCCGGCGAACGAGCTGTTCGGCCCGTCGCAGAGGGAGCTGGACGACGCCCGCAAGGTCGTGTCGGCCTACGAGGAGGCGCAGGCCGCGGGCACCAGCGTCATCACGGTCGACGGCCGGATGATCGAGAGCCTGCACGTGCGCGACGCCCAGCGCATTCTCGCCCTGGCCGATTTGATCGCGAAGATGGAAACCGCTTCCTAGCTCGGATTAGCCCGGGCCGGACGATCGGGGTGGGCCACACGGTAGGTTGTACGCGATTCCCGACGACTCGAGAGGAGACCAGGTGGGCCAGACCGCGGCCATGGCCGAGGCCGACCGCACGTGGATGATCGACACGTTGCTCGCGCTGCTGCAGACCCCGAGTCCGTCGGGGCGCACGGACGCGGTGATGCAGGTGATCGGCGACATCCTCGACGACTTCGGCGTGCCATTTACGCTGACCCGGCGCGGGGCACTGACCGCGGAACTGCCGGGGGAGTCGGCGACCACCGACCGGGCGCTGGTGGTTCACTCGGACACCATCGGCTGCATGATCCGCAACCTCAAGGACAATGGCCGCCTGGAACTGGTCCCGGTCGGCACCTTCTCGGCCCGGTTCGCCGCGGGGGCGCGCGTTCGCATCTTCATCGACGACCCCGACGAGTTCATCACCGGCACGGTCATGCCGCTCAAGTCCAGCGGTCATGCGTTCGGCGACGAGATCGACACCCAACCCACCGACTGGGAACACGTCGAGGTTCGCATCGACCGCAGGGTGTCGACGCGCGACGACCTGGTTCGGCTCGGCCTGCAGGTCGGTGATTTCGTGGCGTTGATCACCAGCCCCGAACTCACCGCCGACGGCTTCATCGTCTCCCGTCATCTGGACGGAAAGGCGGGTGTAGCGATCGCACTGGCACTGGCCAAGAACTTCTCCGAGAACAAGGTGGTGCTGCCGCACCGCACCACGATCCTGGTCACCATCACCGAGGAGGTCGGCCACGGGGCGAGCCACGGGCTGCCCGCCGATGTCGCCGAGTTGGTGTCGGTGGACAACGCGGTGTGCGCACCCGGGCAGCACTCGCTCGAGGACGGCGTGACGATCCCCATGGCCGACATGCACGGGCCGTTCGACTACCACCTGACCCGGAAGCTCTGCCGGCTCGCCCAGGAGCAGGGAATCCCGTTCGCCCGCGACATCTTTCGCTACTACCGCTCCGATGCCGCCGCGGCGATCGAGGCGGGCGCGAACACCCGCGCGGCACTCGTCGGCTTCGGGCTCGACGGCAGCCACGGCTGGGAACGCACCCACATCGATTCGCTGGAAGCCGCCTACAACCTCTTGCACTGCTGGCTGCAGACGCCGTTGACGTTCGCCAAGTGGGACGCCAAGCCGACGGGCCGTCTGCGCGACTTTCCCTCGTCGAAGCAGCCCGCACCCAGCGAGCGGTGGGTGCCGCTGTCTCGCGGCGATTACGAAAGCCCCGGCGAGGCGTCACCCGGGACACCCTGGCCACCCTCGGAGGGACCCCAGGCCTAAGAGCCGCGGGCCATCCGGTCGGCGCGCCAGCAGCGGGACTGCATGGGGACGTCGATCGCGTCCGCCGCTCCGAAGCGCTCGCGCAGCGCGGCGCGGGCATTGGCGAGCCGGCGTTCGCGGTCATCGGGAGATGCGGTGATGATCCTGCTGTAGGTGCCCAGCATCGCGACGACGTCGTCGACCCGCATCGTGCGCACGAACCTGAACGCCTCGCGGGCAACGTGGTGAAAGATCTGCGGATCGGGCAGCGCGACGTCTTCGTGGAGCCGGCGGAACCGGGCGGGAGCATCCGCCTCGGTCGCATCGTCGCCGGGCAACAGGTCGAGGTCGCGGATCCAGTCCACGTCGCGATCTCGGCTGGTCCAAATGAGCCCGAACCGTCCGCCGTCGCGAAGCACCCGCCCGATTTCCGGAACCGCCCGCTCGGGGTCCATCCAGTGCCACGCCGCCGAGACGAACACCGCATCCGCGGCACGGTCGGGGAGTGGGATCGACTCACCGCTGCCCTCCAGGACGCGGACGCCGGGGGACCGGTCGGCCAGGACAGCGCGCATCCGGGCGTCGGGCTCGACGGCGATGACGTGCGCCGCCCTGCCGACGAGTGTGCGAGTGAACAGGCCCGTGCCCGCGCCCAGGTCGACGGCCACCTCACACCCAGACGGCATCAACCAGTCCACCGCCTGCTGCGGCGCCTGCGGCCGCAGGCTGTCGTAGTCCTCGGCGATCGATCCGAACGACATTGCGCGCGCTTGACGATCAGTCACACGCGACAAGGTAATCCAGCTCGCTATGCAGAACGTGAGAAAGGACTGCACTCACCAGAGGGCGCTGTGATTGACGAACGCGTCGGCGATGAGGCCGACTCCGAAAACGAGAAACAACAGCCGCACCGACATCGGACCGTAGCGGGTGAGCACGCGTACCAGTCCCCGCTGAATGCGCATGGCCCGCACCGTTCGTCGCATCGACAGCGCCAGGATCGCCAGCGGCGGCGTTATCGCGATGGCGCAGTAGGCGATGATGATCAGCGGCCACAGCGGTGGCCGCGGATGCAGGGCGGCCAGCATGGCCAGGCCGGTGAGGTAGGGCACCGCCGTCGGCGCTTGTCCGCTTCCCACCGCCAGCCCGAGGAATCCGAGTAGCCACGGGCGTTTGCGCATGGCCGCCATCGCCCAGCCGGGAGCCGACGATTGCGCGGTCAGCGGGAAATACGCCAAGCCGATCAGCACGATTCCCAGGAGCAGTTCGCCACGAAACCGGATGGCCGGCGTGATGTGGAAATCGAGTGCCTGGGTGATGAAGCTGATGCCCAGCACCGTGCACAGGCCGAAGGTGGTCGTCACGGCAAACACGCCCGCGACGAAGCTCAAGGCGCCCGGGATGGGGGAGCGGCGGCCGAGTCGACTGTCGAAGATGACCGCCGAGACAACACCCACGTTGAGCACGTTGAGCGAATCGAGGAACGCCAGGCCCGCAAGGGCAAGTATCAGGGCTGCCACGCGGCTGTACCGGGCCTAGCGTGCGGAATCGCCGGGTGCTTGGAAGCGTCTGGGCACTGACCAGGACGACACGATCAAAGCGGCGATCATGCTGCAGACAATACGAGTCAGACGGAAGCGGGGGTCGGCCGAGGCCGCCGTTGCGCGCGCTGAGCCATGATCACGCAGGGGCGATGGCCTCAGCGCGTGGGATGAGAGGCATTATCGAGGTGTCGGCGATGCGGCTGACGCATTCAGACATCGAATCCGGAGGTGCGCCACCGATGACCACGCTGACACCGCAGGAGCTTCGCGAATACCTCGTCGGGGCTTGGGCGTTGGAGTCTTACCAAAGCTCTGATCCGGACGGCTCGAACCCGCGCTACCCGTTGGGTCCCGACGCCCGCGGCATCATCATGTACACCGCCGACGGATACATGTCCGCCCAGATCATGCGCGCGGACCGCGCGCCGTTCACGCGTGGTGACCTCCAGATAGCCGACGCCAGCGAATTGGTCGCGGCGGCTAAGGGATATCTGGCATACGCCGGACCGTACAGCGTGCTCGACAACGGGGTGATCGCGCACCACGTCGACGTCAGCCTCTTGCCGAACTGGGTCGGCGGGACGCAATACCGCGCCGCCAAGGCCGGCGACGGGCGCCTGGAACTGAGCCCCGCCGAGCCCGTCGTCATCAAGGGAAGACCGCGCCACGGCCGCTTGCTCTGGCAGCGAGCCAAGAACCCCGAATGACATGACTCCCAAAAGAACTCGAGCGCTTGGCCCACCGACGCCTCGCCGATATCAGGAGAACTGAATGGGACTACTCGACCACAAGACCGCGGTCATCACCGGCGCCAATTCCGGGATCGGGCTGGCCATCGCCGAGCGCTTCCTCGCCGAAGGCGCCGAACGGGTGTTCATCACCGGCCGTCGTCAAGCCGAACTGGACACCGCGGCAAGGGAATTGGGGTCGAGGGCAATCGCCGTGGCCGGCGACGTCGGGACGCCGAAGGACCTGGATCGGCTCTACGCGCGAGTCGCGTCCGCCGGTCAGGGCCTCGACATCGTCATGGCCAACGCCGGGTCGACCAGGGTGGCGCCGCTGGGGGAGATTACCGACGATGACCTCGACGCACTGCTGACCACCAACGTCAAGGGGGTCGTGTACACCGTCCAGAAGGCGCTGCCGCTGCTCAACGACGGCGCCTCCGTCATCCTGACGGGCTCCACCACCGCCGACCGCGGCCGCGCCGGACTGAGCATCTACGCCGCCACCAAGGCCGCCGTCCGGTCGCTGGCCCGCGCCTGGGCCAACGAGCTTGCCGGCCGCAACATCCGGGTCAACGTCATCGTCGCCGGCTCCACCGCCACGCCGGGAAGCGATACGCTGGCCGCGCAAACCGACCCAGACGCCTCGATCGACGAGTTCCGCGCCGGCCGCATCGCCACCATCCCGTTGGGCCGCTTCGCCGATCCCGTCGAGATCGCCAATGCCGCAGTCTTTTTGGCGAGCGATCTGTCCAGCTTCACCACCGGGTCCACGCTGACCGCCGACGGCGGATTCAACCAGGTCTGAACGCGCCCCGGCCCGCGGCCAGCGCCCCGCTCAGCCGGCGCAGACGGTGAGCCTCGGCGGGGAGAACGTGACCGAGCCGACGCCGCCCAGCGTCAGGCCGTTGTCGGCGAGCGTCATCGTCGTCATGTACGTGCACGTCTGGATCTCGGTGAGACCGTTCAGGAAAGCGACGTCGTAGGTGTAATCGAAGCTCCGCACCAACTGACCCCCGCTCCACACCACATCCAGGCTAAACCCCAAAGAAGAGGCGGAGCGGGCGCCGAGGACCCGCGGTCCTGCCTCACCGATCGCCGGCTTGAGGGAGAACGGGGTGCCATCCTGCTTTTGGCCCGCCACGCTGGTGCTGCGAATCCTGTACCCAGTGGCGCCCTTCGGCACCAGCGGCCCGGACGAGATCTTCGTGCTGAACAGAATCGAGTAGTTTGTCCCACCGGCTATGGCCGTCGTGCTGAAACTGGTCGAAGTGAACTCTTCCGGCAGTTGGACCGCGCAATTGTCGACCATTCCGGACGGATCGTCGCAGCCCGGAGGCGACGCCAGCGCCTGCGGTGCGGCGAACGCAACGATACCGACGACGGGCACCGACAAACCAACACCACGCACGAATGCGCGGCGGGAAACGGTCCTGTTGAAGATCTCCGCCAAAGGATCTGTCCTTTCTGGCAGTCGATGCCAGGCGAGCGCCTTCATCGATAGGTACTCACCGCAGCGTAGCCCGCAGCGGCGCGTTACGGGACGGCGACGAGTCGGCGCGTTAAGCGCTTCGTATACCTTCGCGAATCGCGCGAAGCGGGAACGCCGACGGGCGCGGCCATCTACAGTTCGACCAATAGCGAACTGCAATCCCCCCTAAAGGACGATGAGATGACGAAAAGTGTTGCAACCAAGAATGACAACGAGAAGATCGTGGTCGATTTTATACATGCTGCTTACGGCGAGAGCATGGACATCGACGCGATGACCGCGCTCATGGCCGACGACTTCGCGTGGCAACTCCACGTTCCGCTGTCTCCGGTCGTCCGGGGGCGTAACGCGGCGCGCGCGGAACTCGAGAAGCACAACACGCTGTCAACCGGCATGGTCGAGGGCAGTGAGATCCGCACGATCGTGTCGGACGGCGACACCGTCATCGTCGAGCGAGTCGACGTGAACTCGATGAATGGCGTGACCGTCACGTTCTATGTCACAGCGATTTTCGAGGTTCGCGACGGTGCGATCACCCATTGGCGGGAGTATTGGGACACCGCCCACGTCGCGCAGCAACTCGGCATCGATCCCGCGCTGATGTTCGCGCCGTTGGGTAATTAATCGGCGGCGCAGGGTATTTGGCGGGCCGGCTAGCCCGATGCGCTGAGGATCTTGATCGCGAAAACCAGCGTGTCGCCCGGCCGGATCCCGGCGCTGGGCTGACCTTGCGGGTAGCCGTCCGCGGGGACCATCGCGACGGCGACCGTGGATCCGACCTTTTGTCCCGCGATGGCCTTCTGGAAGCCCGGCACGACTCCGGTGAGCGGGAAGTCAACGGCGGCGCCGCGTTCGTAGCTGCTGTCGAACACCGACCCGTCACGTCCATTGACGCCCATATAGCAGACCGAGACCTTGGCGGTGCTCGACACTACGGGCCCATCTCCGGCGTGCAGCGTATGCACCTGGGTCTGGGTCACGGCAAACGGTGCCGTCACAGTCACCCGCGGGGCCGTCGTATCGGTGGACCCGGTGACCGCGACGCTCCCCGTGTTCCCGGCCAGGGTCCAGTCGGGCGCTCCACCATTTTGCGGTGCCGCGGTTGGGCACGAGCCGGCCGCGTTTGCCGTGCCCGATCCAGCGAGCAGGAGAACGGTTGCCGCGGCGCAGGCCGCGAGCGCCACAGACGAATACATCCGAAACGAGTTCACGGCGGTCACGCTACAGCGACCGATCGCGCCCCTCGCCCGTAGCCCGGGTTGGCCGGCCCGTCATGACGGCTGCCGTCGTTGTTGTAGCGGGGACGCGCCTCGGGCACGGCGGCGCGTAGGCCTGCACAAAATGTCTTGTTCGCACAAAATAGACAAAATCGCTAAAATGGCGGACGTGCAGACCAAGCAGGGAAGCGTCATGTCCACCGTCTCGTTCCGCAACCGCGACGGCAAGCTTGTCGATGTTCCCTCGGTGACCGCCAGCCGCCTCAAAAACGAGTTCGGCACCGTCTTCGACGAGGCCGCGGTCAGCGGGGCGGTGGTGATCACCAAGCACAACACGCCCAGGGCCGTGCTGCTCTCGTACGCCGAATTCGAGGCGTTGGCCGCAACGGCAGCACCCGCGCTCGACGAGCTCAGTGAGCGCTTCGACGAGCTGTTGGCGACCATGCAGAGGTCGAAGGCCAAAGCCGGCGTCGCCGCGGCGTTCGACGCCACGCCGGAGGAACTGGGCGCCGCCGCGGTGAAGGCGGCACGCACTGCGCCGTCGCGCTGATCCCGCGCGGCCCATGGCTCGCACGAAAACGCAACCGGCGCAGATCCACGTATTGGCGGGCGTCAACGGCGCCGGCAAGAGCAGCGTCGTCGGCGCGACGATCCGCGATAAGGGCGGCCAGTACTACAACCCCGACGAGGCCGCGCGAGACATCGTCGCGGCCAACCCTGGCTTGGGCCAGGCCGAGGCCAACGCCGCCGCATGGGAACAGGGCCGACGGCTGCTGCAGCGCGCGATCGATGAAGGCCTCGACTTCACCTTTGAAACCACACTCGGCGGCAACACGATGCCGGCACTGCTGGCCGAGGCCGCCAAGCGCGGCCTCCAGGTCCACGTTTTCTATGTGGGGCTCGACAGCGCCGACACCTGCATCGAGCGAGTGCGACAACGGGTCCGCGCCGGCGGGCATGACATTTCCGATGCCGACATTCGTCGCCGCTACCGCCACAGCCTGATCAATCTCGTGAAATTGCTACCGGTGCTCACCGGGTTGCGGGTGTATGACAACTCCGCGAGCGCCGATCCCGCCATTGGGCAGGCACCGAGGCCCGTCTTGGTGTTGCACATGGACCGCGGCCGCATCGTCGGACCGCCTGATTTGAGCTCCACGCCCGCTTGGGCCAAGCCCGTCGTCGCGGCGGCCTTGGACCTCGCGCGGAGATCGTGAGCGGGAACCTGGATTTCGGACCGCTAACTGTTCGCGATTTGCCAGGACGGTCTTGACCCCCGCCTCCCGGCTCGGTTCGATAATGCTCATACCCACGAGGGAAGGGTCCGCAAATGAAGGGATTCGTTCGCCGTCTTGGTCCCGCCATCTTGGTGGCGTTGGCGTCGATGGCAACCGTGACGATCGCGACGCCCGCGGTCAGCAAGGCCGACTGTGCCGACGGCGAGTGGTGGGATCCGACGGGCAAGGTCTGCCGACCGCTCGGCGTCGGCCCACAACCGCTGGCATGCGACCCGGGCCAGTGGTGGGATCCAACCGCCAACGTCTGCCGACCGCTCGGCGTCGGCCCACAGCCGCTGGCATGCGACAACGGCTGGTGGTGGGACCCGGGCGCCAACGAATGCCGCCCGCCGGCCGGCTGATAGCAACATCGGCTTCGGGGCAGTGCGGTCATTCATCCGATCGGGAAGCGCAGTACGGCACGGGGCTTCGGTAGATGTCTGCCGCATGGACACGCCGGTGCTGTGGAGCCGCTGTCACGTATCGACGCCCAATTCCGTCTAGCGATCAAGGACGAGAAAAGGGTTTTGTCGAAAGGGCAGCATGATGAATCGCTTAAGTACGCCGGCGCGGATCTTCGTAGTCACCACGGCAGCGGTAGTCGGGATCGTCACCGCTGGGATTGGGATCTGGTGCCTGATCGATCCGAATTCCTTCGCCGGTTCCGTCGGATTCGAAGCGCATCGGCACTTCTTGCACGACGTCGGCGCTTTCCAGCTAAGTCTAGGTGTCACAGTGCTTCTCGCGCTCATATGGGCCGACGCGTTGGCTACCGCGCTCGCCGGATTCATCGTGGCGAATACGGTGCACACGGTGAACCACGTGATCGACCTCGACGTTGGTGGTTCGCCCGAGCAAGCGTGGGTGCTCGGTGCGGTGTCAGTGGTACTGGTTGTGGCGTTCGCCTTGCGGTTGCGTCAACTCGGCTATGTGCTGGGCGCCATTGGCACGGCGACGAATTCGGCATTGGCCCCTTTCGTGCGGCAGAAAACGATCTCGCTCACCACCTTTCGTAAGGATGGCACTCCAGGTTCCAGCCCGGTCAGCATCGTGGTGGAGGGGGATCGCGCCTACGTTCGGAGTTTCGAGCGGGCCGTCAAAGTGCGCCGGATTCGGCGCAACCCGAACGTCGAATTCGGGGCGGCGACGGCGTCGGGCAAACCGACGGGATCGACACTGTCTGGCACCGTGCGGCTACTTGACGGGGCCGAGTATTCCAAGGCGGGATATCTGCTGCGGCAGAAGTATCCGTTGCTCCACGGCGTGTTGGTACCGTTGGCACATCGCGCCATGCGATCCAAGTACGGCCGCACCATCCATGCCGAGCTGATCCCGTGCTCTGGTCCCCTTGCTACAGAGCCTGAGTGACTCGACGGAGGAAGACCGGCCGGCCCTCCGTATTCGACCCGATCGGATCGCTCATGTATGAAAACTTCTGGTGCACAGGCTAGGACAATGACGCACGCTTCATTGACAGCAGATCGCGGGCGATCTCGCGGCGGTTAAAGGTGACTCGCAGCGAAATCAGCACCCTGGTCAACCATGCCGTTCGCCGCGTACAGGGTGTGAGCGATCCCGGGCGGCCCCGGGGGAGCGCCATTGCAAATCGTGTCGTCGGAGGCGCACAACTGAATAGTCTTGGGCGCGTACAACGGACCGATCGTAATGGGCGGCGCACCGGCACCGCGCAGGAACTCATTGGACGGGGTCCCGAACAGGACCACCGCGGCCACGTGATTGGCGACCGACTGCGGCAGCGGCTGCGGCACGTAGGACACGAATTCCTGTGGCACTTCCTTGGGCACCACCGGGGAGGTGACGAAGCCGGCCACGGCGGCGCCTTGGGAATACCCACCGAGCACCACTTTGGTGTTGGGGCAGTTCGACGCCGTGGACTCGACGTGACTCCCGGCGTCCCTAATTCCGTCGACGAAAGTTCTGGCGAACTCGATGCCTCCGTTGAAATCGCCGCTCGCCTCGTAGTTGACCGGATAGACGCCCACCGACTTGCCGCCGACTCGTGACCTGAGCGCATCAACGAACGCCTGCCCGACCCCGCCGACCCCGGGTGGTTCGCCGGTACCGCGGGCAAAGACCACGTCGACGTCGGGACACGGCTCGGCGGAGGCCGGCGGCGCGGGCATGGTTCCCATCGACGCCCCGGCCACCACCGCGGCGGTAGCGACAATACGGGCAAATGTTCGTAAGCTCATTGCCTGCGAATGCCCAGCCGTCAGCTAGTCGAAACCGAGGTTTTTGGCCGTGGCCGATGGAGCCCGTCTGGGACCAGTACTACGACGTGTCGATGAGCGTGGCGCTTTCTTCGCACTCGCCCAGTTCTTGAGCACGGGCCGAAGCCGGGCGGCTGCAGTCCAGGAGTCTAGGAGTCCAAGAGTCCAAGGACGATCAGTTCCGCCATCGCTTCGAGTCTGTATCTCCAACACGGATCAACGCGCTGGAGGACAACATCAATGACTACCACCTATACCTTCGACATCTTTTCCAGCCTCGACGGCTTCGGCGGGGTCAGCGGCGGCGACTGGGGCGGCTACTGGGGCAAGCAAGGCCCGGAACTACTCGACCACCGCCTCGCGCTGTACGGCAAGAAGCAGCGAATGGTGCTCGGTGCCAACACATATCGGCTATTCGCGCAAATGCTGGCCCAGAGCACCGAGGATTCCGAGGTGCACGATCCGTGGGTTACCCGGATGAGGCACCTGCCGGCGACGGTGGTGTCAAGCACGCTGGACGGACCTCTCGACTGGCCTGCCGCGACCGTCGCGTGCGGCGACGCCGTCGACATCGTCGCGCGGCTCAAGGAGGAGTCTGAGGTGCCGTTGCGGTCGCACGGCAGCCTGTCGATGAATCGAGCGCTGATGGCCGTGGGTCTGGTCGACCGCGTCCAGGTGACGATCTTCCCGGTGATCACCGGTCAGACCGGCGACGACCGGATCTTCGACGGTGCGGCGGACTTCGACCTCGAGCTGATCGAAACCCGGACGCTGGACCGCAATATCCAAGAGCTTGTCTACCGGCCGACGCTGCACTTCTGAGTTCGGCAGGTGGGTCCAAGCCACCGCGTCGGGCGCCCGAGCGGGACGACCGTTGAACCCTCGGGGACCAAGGATCGTGTTGACGGTTGTGGTGCTCGGTTGGTATTCGCGCATCTGAGCTTCGCGCGGCCTTGGTCTTATGACGACGTGTCTGCCCGGTCAGACGGATGGGGGACTACGCCATGCTCAGTGTTGCGATCCGAGACGAGTTGGCGGCCGACCTCGCCCACGCCGAACGCAGTCGAGCGCCAATCGCTCCTTTGATCGTCGCCTACCCGGACATCGACGTCGTCGACGCCTACGAGATCCAGCTGATCAACATCCGCCAGCGGGTGGCCGAAGGTGCGCGGGTGGTGGGCCACAAGGTGGGACTCTCGTCGCTGGCGATGCAGCAGATGATGGCGGTCGACGAGCCGGACTACGGCCATTTACTCGACGAGATGCAGGTGTTCGAGGATGTCCCGGTCGAGGCGGCGCATTACCTGTATCCGCGGGTCGAGGTTGAGGTGGGTTTCATCCTGTCCGAGGACCTACCCGGCGCCGGCTGCACCGAGGACGACGTCGTGGCGGCCACCGCGGCCCTGGCCCCGTCTATCGAGTTGATTGACACACGCATCACCGACTGGAAGATCGCCCTATGCGACACCATCGCCGACAACGCCTCCTCCGCGGGCTTCGTGCTGGGGGAGGCGCGGGTGCCGCCGCGCGATCTCGACGCCAAAGCTATCGATGCGGTGTTGACGCGCAACGGCGAGGTGGTCGCCGAGGGCCGTGGCGACGCCGTACTGGGCAACCCGGTCACGGCGGTGGCGTGGTTGGCCCGCAAGGTCGAAAGTTTCGGCGTGCGACTGCGGAAGGGGGACATCGTCTTACCCGGATCGTGCACGCGGGCGATTGACGCGCGCCCCGGCGACGAGTTCGTGGCCGAGTTCTCGGGTCTCGGCTCGGTCCGCTTGTCGTTCGAATGAGTCCAGTGAGTTCGCAATCCGATGCGGCTGCTAGTTGATTCATTTCAGAACGGTTTCAGTTGAGCAAAGGTACTGCAGCCCACCCGCGAGGCGACGACCGCCATTGCCTGTTTGGATCTAATGTCGGCACCATGGCCCGACTGAATGATTACGTGAAGCGCTGGCGCACAGCGCTTCACGTAGCCGTGTCGGCATTGATGGTTGCGATCATCGGACTGGCCATCAGCCCCGTAGCTCATGCGGCTGCGGCCACGGCGACGTTGTCGGTCGCACATACGTGGCAGACGGGTTTCATTGCCAACTTCACCGTTACCAACTCGAGCATGGCACCGCTCTCCGATTGGAAGCTTGAATTCGACATGCCGGCGGGGCAATCCGTCTCGCACACGTGGAATAGCACCATCACCCAATCCGGCACGCACTATGTGCTCACGCCCGCGAATTGGAATCGCGTCATTGCCCCCGGCGGTTCGGCCACCGGCGGTCTAAGGGGTGTGCTGAGTGGTACCTACTCGCCACCGTCGAATTGTGTGCTCAACCGCCAATATCCTTGCACCTAGCGGGGCTGCCGTTGGATTACGCAGTGACACGTCGACATTGAGCTGATTCATTTGTTGCATCAACGTTGCGGTGAGGGGCGAGCAGGCACCGCTACGCTGCTTATTATGCAGGGGACGCGCCTTGACATGACTCGGGTCGTAGCGGCTGGCGGGCTAATCGACCCGATTTCCTCGACACCCCGCTGTATCGCTGCGCGGCGCTCGAGACGGCTTTGGGGTGTGCATCGCGAGCATTAAGCTCGAAACGGCGAATCCGGTCCGCAGCTTTAGGGCCCGCCGTGCCGAAGTAGTTGCAAGTCTCCTCGCCGACAACGGTTCTCGTACCGTGGTTTGCGCCAGTGCCGGCAGCCTTGGCCAAGCCCTCGCTTGGTCCTGCCACGGCAGGGGGATCGACGTTACCGTCGTGGCATCGCGCTTCACACCGGCAGTCAAGCTTGATCGCATTCGCGCGTTAAATGCCAGGTTGGAATTGGTGGACGGCGACTTCGATATGGCGCGCGAGAGGGCATCCGCCGTAGCACGCGGCGAGGGCATCCGACTGGTCGAAGACCGCCTGGATATCGAGACTTGCGAGCGCGCAGCGACCATCGGCCTCGAGTTGTGGACACGGCATCGGCTGGGTCGGCGGCGCTCGCGCCCCACGCGAGACGTGACAATTGCTCGGTACAAAACGGCTATAACAAATCACCAAAGCTCGGGGTGCTCCCCAGGCCGCAGTCTCGAGTTAGGAGTCGGTTCTGAGACCTTGAAGGACTCGGTGTATGGCCAGTTGGAGATCGCGCCGGATGCGTTTGCGACGGTGCGCGGGGGCTTCGGCGAGCGCGATTCCGGCGTGAGTGATCATGCCGGCCAAAATGTCGGTCATCGCGGCGGTGGGGGCGTCGGCGGGAAAGATTCCGGCTTGGATCCCCTGTAACAGCAGGTAGTGCACGTTGCGGTGGGTGTATTGCCGTTCGGATTCTCGCCAGCGTTTCCAGCCCAGGCCTATTGGCCCTTCCAGGTAGATCAGGCGGCCTGCGATGGGGTCAGCGCACACATCCAGGGTTGCGTCCAGAGCCGCGGTCGCGGCACCCCAGATATCATCGACGTGACCCGCGATCGCTTGGTAGACCTTCTGTTGTGCGACCTCGTTGTAGTGGTTGATCACCGCTTCGAAAAGGCTTTGCTTGCCGGCAAAGTGGTGATAGACAGCGCCTTTGGTGACGCGTGCCACCTCGGCGATTCGCGTGATCGATGTGGCGGTGAATCCCTGCTCGGCGAACGCGCCAGCCGCGGCAGCGAGTATCGCCGCGCGCGTCTGCTCGGCGTACTCGGCACGGCGGCTCTTGACACCCTCCACACCCAAAGAGAATAGTCGCCCTTACGTGGCCTGACATACCTAAGGTATGCGACATGGCGGCAGTATCCAAATTTGAAGGCACGGGCATGAACATTTGCACGCTAGAAGACCATCGCCGTTACGCCAGCACCCCTTCCGGTCCCATCAGCTACCTCGACGTCGGCTCCGGTCGTCCCGCGGTGTTCATTCATGGCATCCTCGCCAACAGCTTGCTGTGGCGGCACGTCATCGCCGCAATGGCCGGCGACCGGCGGCGCTGCATCGTGGTGGACCTTCCCGGTCATGGGCACACACCACCGGCGCCGGCCAACGCCGACGTGACCTTGACGGGGCTGGCGCGTCGCGTCGTCGAGCTTTGCGAGCACTTGGGCTTGGATCGGTTTGACTTGGTGGGCAACGATACTGGCGGGGCAGTGGCACAAATCGTCGCCGCACATGTGGGCCGGCGATTATCGACGTTCACGCTGACCAATTGCGACACCGAGGGAAACACCCCGCCGACGTTGTTCAAACCCGTTGCCGTCGCTGCCCGCCTGGGGCTGCTTGCCCGGATCGGACCCCGTGTTGCCGCAAGTCGCCGGCTCAAGCTGAGCGGGCTGACCGCAGGCTGTCCGCACCCGGGCCGACTCCCCGCGGAAGTCGTCGATGCCTACTACGACCCCGTCTTCGGGACACCAGAATCCTCGCGCGCCTTCGCACGTCTGGTCACGGCCATATCCTCAACCGATCTGGCCGCGGTACGGTCCGAACTCGGCGCGCTAATGGTGCCAACCCTGATCGTGTGGGGGACCGGTGACGTGTTCTTTCGGCTGAAATGGGCTCGACGCCTTGCCGATCTAATCCCCGGCACCGTAGGAATCACCACCGTCCACGGCGCGCGGATGCATTTCCCGGACTATCGCGCCGATGAATTCATCCCAGCACTGCAACAACATTGGGCGCAGCACAGCTCTTGATCCGAGGACGTGACAGGCGTACACACTGCGAGAAAACAGGCAGTGCTGCTACTGTTCGACCGCGTCTTTGATCGCGCGCAGTGTCCGCTTCATGTCCTCCATCAACCGTGGACCGCGCAACCAGCCGAGAGCCCGCCAGTAGAGCCGCATCGCCGGGATGTCTCTCAACTCAAACGACTCGGTTACCGAGGTACCTCCGCCGCTGGTCGGGCTCAGACTGAAGCGCCACGTGACCTGTACCGTGTTGCTCGGCGCAATCGGAAGCCCCAACGGTCGTGACCGCACGGCGAACGCGAATACCCGTCCCGGATCACACTCAGTCACGGTGCAGGCAGTCCAGTAGGTCGGGCCCTTCTCGTTGCGCTTCACGTGCCCGCGGAACTTCGCACCCACTGCAGGACCGACAGCCCCGTTAAGCCACTGGGCCTCGAACGTCTCTGGGCTAAACCGCCCAATCTGTGTTACGTCACTGATCAACGACCACACGGCCTGCGGTGAAGCGTTCATATCGATCGTCGCAAAGCCGTGCATGACTAGACAATACCGCAGCTCTCGATACCGCGAAATTTGCTGGGCGCGTTGATATTACAGATCGATCTGCCCGGCTATCGACAATACCCAGTTTCGTCGTAGATGTACGCACTTTGGTCGTAGCGGCCAAGGGCCGCAGCGTGCGATAGCAGAATCCTTCGGATTACTGGTAACTCTGCAGATTCAACTTCTGCGTACTGCGCCGTGCCGGACATCGATGGGATGTCATGGAACTCGCCCGCCAAGCCCATGGTGGATTTCATCGAGCACCGGTGATCGTTACTCAGGTGCTTTGGCTCGCGGTCTATGACCGAGGCGTAAGTTCGTTCGAAGCTACCTAGACCGCGATCGCCTGCGCCACTCGAGTAGTTGGGTTATGGTCCCGGCCCGGCGAGGAGGTCCGCGGCATCTTGACCGACACCATAGGGAGACGCGAGAGGAACGCATGAGAACGATCGCATACCGTCACGCGGCATTCGTCGGCCTGGCCGCAGTCGCGCTGTTCGCTGCGGGCTGCAGCAATGGCAAGAGCGTCGACGCGTCGTCGCCACCTCAGACCAGCGTGAACGCCAGCTCCGTGTCTAACACGCCGGCGCAGCCCCCCGAGGTGAAGCTCAGAGGGGAGCGCGACGTCGAGGTGACTCTGACCGGCCCGATCGCTGCCAAGTACTCGTCGGCGACCGAGGAGCAGCGGCAGGCTCTCGGCAAACCGTTGACGGGTGACCGTAACGCGGGAAAGCGGGACAGCGGCCTAGTGTTCCAGCAGTTTCAGGGCGGCGTGAGCACCGCCAAGAACGACGCGGCCGGCACGCCTGCGTATATCACCCTGGGCAAGATCCGTGATGCCTGGAATATCCCGCGCGCCCCCGACGGCACGCCCGCGGTCACCGGCAGTAACGGTTCGGCGGGTCCGCTGGGCTTTCCCACCAGCGACGTGAACGCCGTCGGCGATTTGCAGGTGTCGACCTTCGAGCACGGCAAGATCGAGTACAACCCGACGACCGACCAGGTCAATGTGACGGTGAACGGCAAGGTCGTCCCGTCCGGGCTATAGCCCGAATCAGGAATCGACTCAATCTGCCGAACTCGTCGAACGACAAAGACAGTCGGTGGATTCCGTCAAGGAGAGCGTCGGGGCACCGTCAAGGCGCGATGAATGCGAGCAGATCCGGGTTGAGGACATCCGCGTGCGTGGTCAGCATGCCGTGCGGGTAGCCGGCATAGGTCTTCAACGCGCCATTCTGGAGTAGGTCGACCGCTCGGGGGACCGAACTGGCAAACGGAACGATTTGATCGTCGTCACCGTGCATCACCAGGACCGGAACGGTGATCGCGCGCAGATCCTCGGTGTAATCGTGCAGCCAGGAAAACACTGTCTCGTAGTGAGCGTGGGCGCTACCGGACATGCCCTGTCGCCACCAGTTCGCGATCACCGCCTCAGACGGCTCCACCCCTGATCGGTTGAATCCGTAGAACGGGCCCTCCGGCACGGCGCGGAAGAACTCCGATCGATTTCCCAAGACACCGGCCTGCACCGCTTCGAACCACTCCTGGGGTTGGCCGCCCGGATTGTTCTCGGTCTGCGCCATGCTCGGTGTAGGGGAGGACACCAACACCGCCTTGGCGACCCGCTCCTGGTGGCGCGCCACGTAGCAGGCCACCTCAGCGCCGCCGGTGGAGTGCCCTATATGGATGGCGTCGTGCAGGTCGAGCTGCTCGGTCAACGAGGCCAGGTCGGCTACCCAGTGCTCCATGTCATTGCCGTTCCCGGTCTGCTCGGATCGGCCGTGACCGCGCCGGTCGTGAGCGATCACCCGATAGCCGTGGTGCAAGAAGAACATCATCTGCGCGTCCCAGTCGTCGGCCGTCAGCGGCCAGCCATGACTGAAAACGATCGGCTGACCAGAGCCCCAGTCCTTGTAGAAGATCTCGGCACCATCCGACGTAGTGATGGCAGGCATAGTCGTTCCTCTCGCGGTTGGCCCCCTCGCGAGCGCTGCTCGCGTCGAATGACAGTCAACCGCAAACCACACGTTTTTTCCTGCGAGCTCCGCGGCGACCATCTCGGCCGCAGGCGAAACGGAGGAGCGATCAGATCATCGATCCAATGCGCGGTCCTTTTTACTGGTAACCCGCCGTATTCGATTCCGTCGTATTCAGCACCGATGCCGGCCGCAATCGCTCCGGATGCACCGAGGGAGGTTCGGGCCCCGTTTGCAGTGCAGATGCCGCCACGGCCACTCTAGATCGGGACTGGGGAATGTTTGCTACCACCGGCCCGCGAGATCCCTTGACCCGACTCGGTGGGTTCTGCAGCATATTCGCGTGGGATCACTGGATAGTGCGTATGCAAAGGCGAGACGGGCGCAGGAACACCTCGCCATACTGCGAGCGTCGGTAGACGAGTACCGAGCGTCCGAACCCCACGAATTCGTGCGGGAGGTTGTCGATCACATGTTTCAGCCTGAGCTGGTGGTCGTCAACTTTCGGGTGAAAGTCAAGCAGCCACCCCCGGAGAACTGGGGACTCATTGTTGGCGACATCCTGACCAACCTTCGAGCAGCGCTCGACCACGCCCTGTTTGGCCACGCATCAGCCAGGCAAACGTTGACCGCGGCGCAGGAGCGTGCGCTGCAGTATCCACTGATCGCGAAGGCTTCCGAATGGGCAGGTGCTCAGGCCAAGCTCGCACCGCTCACGGAACCGGCTGTGCTGCAGGTCATCGAAGACTCCCAACCATTTAAGGCGCAGAAACCCGATTGGCATTCGTTCGCTCTGCTCAACGGACTGGTCAACCGTGACAAGCACCGCCAAGTGCGTGTGGTCAGCTACAGCAACGAAGCTTTCGACATCACTAGCACGACTGGCGACGTCGAAAGGGTCGATAACAAGCCGCGCGAGATGACGGATGGGGCGCTGGTCGCTTCTGTGACCCTCCGCCGTCCCTTGCGGAAGCCGGGCGATTCACCCGCCGATGTATCGGTGCCTCTGAACGTTGAGTTCGGGTACACCGAAAACATCGAACTCCCCACAGTGGCCGAGCAGAAGTCGGTCACTGTGGTCATGCCGATTTTGGTGGACCACGTGATCGAGACGCTGGACAATCTGAAAGCCGCTGGCGCGTAGCGCAGCATTGTATTTTCTCGTGACCCGGGGAGGATCAGGTGTTCGAATACCGGCTGACGGCAGGTGTGCACCACGTGTGGCAGCTCAGTCGGGACGGCGCCGTCCTCGACGACGAACTCCAGACGCTGAGCGAAGTAGAAGACGCTGTCGACGACGCGGTCGACGGCTACTGCCGTGAGCATGGCGTGACCGTGTCGCTGGTTCGTGGCGGCGACGGCCGGCGTGACGTCACCATGACCCATGGGGCGGCGCTGTCCTTCACGTGGGTCGTCGTCGCGCTCGAATGCCGTTGCGAAGACTGCGGCGCAGATACCTGGGACGAGACCTACAAGGTCGACGAGGTTTTGTGGGCCACTGCCGGGCACCCCAGCGGGTTTCTGTGCATCGGTTGCCTCGAGGGGCGACTGGGCCGGGCCCTGACTCCCGACGACTTCGCCGACGACGAACGCGCCGAACAGGCCCGCCGTCCGACGTCGCCCCGACTACGACAAAGACGAGAACACCCGCGACCTCCGCGGCCAGACATAACCTTTCACGCGCCGATTGCGCCGGTCGACCTGCGCGCCTTCAACGAAGTCGGCGAGGCATATGAGATCGTGGCCTGCCCGGAATGCCTTCCCTGGCGTGCCGAAGTGGTCACCGACCCGCAGACCAACGAGATCCTGGTCCGTGAGTGGCACGCGGTCGAATGCACCCTGTTCCGGGAGCTTATCGCCGATTGACCTTTGGGTTCCCGCCCACGGGTAATGGGTAGTGGCGGCGGGCAACCAAGCAGCCGAAACGTCGAAAGACACTCGATTGAACCGGCACCTGACAAGGATGGGTTTGAGTACATTGGGTGCCATCCACCCAAAGCTGCTGCTGCCGAGGGATTTTCGCCCAAACTTGCCGAGGCGTTAGGCGAGAGTCGCACGGCACCGTCGTGATTCATCTGATGAGAAGCGACGGTGGACTATCGAAAGTGCCGTAAGACGTTGGCGTCGAGAGATCGGGCGCACCAGGGGAGGGTTGCTCGAAATGAGCGCAATGCGTGTTGAACACCGTACTAGGCGCGTACTGGTATACCCGCCATTTCCGTCCCGTCGTGTCCTCCCGCTATGCGGCCTGAATGGGCATCGGGGATTAGGCCGTCAGGCGCCATCATTTTTAGAAACTTGGTCGGGATACCGCATAGATCCGCGGCTTCTGAAAGGTTCGCACAGGTCTTGCATGGGCACGGGGCGATTGGTACAGAACTACTGGTGGCTTCGCGGCTGGCCCTGAACTGCTGGGCTATCGGTTGCCGCGAAAATTGATATCGACGAAGTTTGCCGGCGCGTGGCGTTGGTGGTCCCACGCGAATGCGAGAGTCTTGCAGGTATTCTCGAACTGGGAGAACATCCGTATTCCATCGGGTCGGTGGTGGGCCACCGCGCCGTTGCCCGCTTCAAGTTTTCCGGCAGCGAACGTGAATGTAAATGCTCCGAGCGTCATGTCTCCGGTGAGGAAGGTGTCGTCTCGAACCTCGATTTTGGTTTCCATGGCCGTCGTGTACTGACGTACGAAGCTTTTCGTGAGGCTCCGAATGTACAGGCCCCACCCCCGAGGTAGTAGTCCGTCCCGAAAGAGATAATGCATGAACATCTTTTGTTCGCGCTTGTCTCGCATGCTGGTGGGTGCAGTCTTGGCCCCGGTGGTCATGCCCCACAGAGCCTTGAGCATCCATCGTTCGAAGAGCTCGCCGCTGACGAGGTTGAATTCGTTGCCGTGAGGGTCGGGGGGACGAATCTGTGCGAGTTGGAAGCGCTCAAGCGTCCGATAGACCTCGAGCGCGGCGTCGTCGAACTTATGCAGGGCGTTATTGTGTCTGTTACACAACATCTTCGAGCCCATCGTGGTGATCGGAAGGCTAGTTGGCGTCGGAGAGCCCTGTTGCCAGTAGGTATTGCTGGCTGTCACGGTAGTGCCGTCGCCGATGTCTTTGAGAATGCCCTTACTTAGCGGGTGCTCAAGGGTCAGTCTGGCGTCGCAGTCGTTGGTGCTGGCGGCATAGCAGCGGCGATGGCCGAATCCGGTCACGGGTCCGGACAGGCGTGGCTGATAGGAGGGTAGGCGCCACTTTCCAGTCGGTCGGTGGAGGTGACAGTCTTCCGATGGCAGGCCAGATTCGCAGGGACACAGTGCGTTACACCATGCGGCGGTACTTCCATCGTGATGGAACGGCACTGGTCGCACCGCGGGAGTGAAAGGCTTCACCACGGGCGAATCGTGCCCTTGTTAGCGGGCGGTGCGGCCGTTAGTGGCGCGCGCCTATCGTCGTGCATATGCGGTTCCCTTCAGGAATTCGCGGACGTTGGTCTGATGGTGGTTGTATGCCGACGACCGCCGATAGGCTTCGCCGATATCGCTCGCATCGACTTGCGCTTGAAGGAGTAGAACGGTGCGCAGTACCCATTGCAGCGAGTAACTCGCGGCTATCAGGGCGTTGATGAATTGATCGTGAGCGTCACGATCGTCGTGGGTGCCCCGGTGGGCAAGGATGTTGCGCACGGAGTGGATCGCGGCCGGCCAGTCTGCGAACTCGGCGACGATGCCCGGTACCGCGGCGACGGCGGTGTCCACCAGGTCGTCCATCATGGTGCGAAACGTGGACTCGTTGATGTGACCGAACGCGCTGTCCATAGCTTCGCCGAACGCCGTGAGGTCCGCCGCCGTCAGCGCGAAACGGTCGCCGCGATCGGCGGTACGAACCGACTCTAGAGCTGCGGCGCGCGCTGCCTTTCGTGCTGCTCTGAGGTCGGATTTGGACAGTGCGGGTATGCGTCGTTTGTCTCGATAGATTCGGCGGTGTAGGCCCTCGGCGACGGACGCGAGGGTGAGCACGGCGGTCTGTACGGCCACTCCGCTGAAGTCGTCGACGACGACGGCGTCGAGCCCGTTGCTGCGTTGTCGAAAGTCGATCCAGAGGGCGCCGCGCTCGGGGGTGAGGTACGAGGCATCGAATAGTTCATGGTGTCCGGTTGGCGTCGGCTCCTCGTGTCGGTGCACCCGGAGCCAGGGGCTGTCGGTGGACTGTCGAACCGATAGTTCCACGGTGTCGGCAGGGTTGGAGGTGACGAGAGTCGCCAGCGTCTCGATGGGGTGCAGGACCGACCGGTCGTAGTCCAGGACGCTCATCGGCTCGGCGGGAATGAACTCAATCCAGTGATTGCTGCCCTCGGTCACGGAAATGAGATGGCCGCCTCCGAGTGTCTCGGCGCGTCCGTCGCGGTGCCGCAGCCAATTAGGGCCGGTGAGGCGAAATCTGCAGGTAGAGAATTCCTGCTCGCGGCCAACGTGTACGTCGAGGATGGCGTGTCGGATTGTGCCGAACCGTTGGCGGTACTGCGGTGGAAAGGTGCCACTGGGATCTCTCATCCCGCCCTGCGCGCCGACCAGCGATACCCGCTGCCCGTTGTCGAGCACCCCGTGAATGTCGCGCGGGGACCAGTCGGCCACGTGATCGTCCGAGTCGCCGCTGTGGATGACGGTGGTTCCACCGTGCTGGGACACTTCGACGCGGTAAGCACGTTCTTGGAAGATCGGTCCTAGCGTCTCCATTACGGGTGTCGGCGCAATCGTTAGTTGGCCCCGAACCTGGCGCTCGGGCGTGTCGATCTGCCAGAACGTCCCGTCTACAGGCCCCGTCTTTGCTGACTGCATCCCTTTAGTTTGCGCCGTCAACACATGACCGAGCCGACACACCCCGTGGTCTTGAGCTCTCAGCCGCCAACGACCGTATTGGTCGCGCTTTCGAAGCAGTCGCGACCGCACGGTACGACGCGTGCACGGTGAAGCTTGGGCTCTGACGATCTCGGCACTCAAATTGCGGTACGACATGCACGCGCGTTGAGTTGCCGAATCGAACCGGTGTCTCCGGGTTCAATAGGCATTGAGTGTTCGGAGTCCCGACGGCAGTACCGGCACGATCGGGGTGAAGCAGAGGAGTCAGCCCATGCCCGAGAGCCGACACCGCTACCTCTACGAGCGCCTGGGCGACCACGACTTCCAGCAGCTCGTTAACGCCCTGCTCGCCGCCCAGTTCCCCAACTTCACCCCGATGGCGCTACGCCAGGCCGACGGCGGCATTGATGGGCAGCGCAAGCTCGACCCGTCGACGGTGTTGATTTATCAGGTCAAGTGGTCCGTGTCCGGCTCGGAAAAGAACCCCGTCAGCTGGCTGGACGCCGTCGTGAAAAAGGAGCTGGACAACCTCCGGAGACTGTCGGAGGAAGGTGTGCGGCACTACGTCCTGGTGACCAACGTGCCGAGCACCGCCAAGCCCGGGACCGGTACCTTCGCCCAACTGAACAACAAGCTGGATGCGTACGCCAAGGAACTCGGCTTCGACGAGATCACGTGCATCTGGCGCGAGGCGCTCAACTCATGGCTCGACAACTCCGAGGACTCGATCAAGTGGGCCTACGCCGACATGCTCGCCGGGTGGGATCTCATCCGGTTCCTCGTCGCCGAACAGGTCGGAGCCACCAAGAACCAGGCGGACCGCAAGCTGATCCGGCAGGTCGCCGCGTCGCAGTGGGACGACGACCAGCGGGTCAAGTTCAGCCAAGCTGAGGTGGACCGGAAGAGGATGGTGGACCTCTTCGTCGATGTCACCGCGGAGTTGGTGCACTCGCCGGAGAGAACCCGAGTGCGATCACTCTCATCGACCGAACTCGGCGGCGCTGCGCATCACCTGCTACAAACGCCAGCGCCCTTCACCTTGGTGCGAGGCGCCCCCGGGCAGGGCAAGTCCACCCTCAGCCAGTACATCTGCCAGGTGCACCGCAGCGCGTTCGTGCCCGAGTCGGAGCGGCCGAAGACGCTGCCTGCGTTGGAAGAGCCGCGGTTTCCGATCCGGTTGGACTTGAGTGACTACGCGCTGTGGCTCTCCGGCAATGACGTGTGGGATAACTCCGACGAACGCAAACCCAAGAGGGAGAAGGCGCGCAAGGGCGAGAAGGCAACCGTCGAGTGCTTCATCGCCGACCTGATGACGCACGAGAGCGGCGGTATCACCGCCACCGCCGACACGGTGCAGGGGATCTTCGAGCGAGTTCCCAGTCTCGTCGTGCTCGACGGACTCGATGAGGTTGGAAGTGCCAACATCCGGCGTCGGATCGTCAACGAGATCAACGCGTTCGCCAGCCGGGGGAAGGCGTACACCGAGCCACTCAAGGTGGTCGTCACCACGCGCCCCAGTGCCGGTGAGCTTCCGGAGCCTGCGCCGGACAGGTTCGAGATCATCACGCTGAACCAGCTCACCGGCGAACAACGAGCCGACTACTTGCGCAAGTGGTGCGCCGTCCGAGGGATCAGGAGTAAGGACGGCCGCGCGCTGCGCAGGAGCTTCCAAGAGAAGAGCCGCGAGCCGTACATCCGCGAACTTGCAGGGAACCCGATGCAGCTGACGATTTTGCTGGATCTTCTCCACCAGCAGGGCGCAGCCACACCCACGCAGCGGACCGACCTCTACGACACGTACGTCGACCTCCTCCTCGCCCGCGAGGCGAACAAGCACCCCAAGGCCGTGAAGGACCACAAGGAGGAGCTGCTCGAGATCATCCCGTTCCTCGGCTGGTACCTGCACGCGCACACCGAGGAGTCGCAGATCAACGGTCGCATGAGCATCAACGACTTGAAGGCGGCGATGCGCCACTTCCAGCGCACCTACGGCAACCAAGAATCGATCGTCGACGAGCTCTTTGAGGGCGTCAGCGACCGCCTGTGGGCCCTGACCAGCCAGGTGGACGGCACCTACGAGTTCGAGGTGCTCTCGCTCCGTGAGTACTTCGCCGCCCGATTCCTGTACCACAACGCCGGCGAGGACAACCCGCACTTCGACAGCACAACGGTCTTGCGGGAGCTCCTACGCCGCCCGTACTGGCTGAACACCGCCAGGTTCTACGGCGGCAACGCGAAGGGCAGCGACGTCTACGTACTGGCCGCTGGCGTCGAAGAGGAGCTGTCGCACACGTCGGCCTCCGCGTCGTACCTCGCCGCGTGGGCACTGCTGACCGACGGTGTATTCCAGCGCCGGCCGCATGAGGCGCGCAAGGTGCTGACGGCACTCTGCTCGGATCCGGGAGTGGGCGTCCTCCTTTCTGCGCTCGACCGCCGTGATATCACGCCTCTGCCGGAGCTGCCCAACCCGACGGGCGCCGGTGCCGACCCGACTTGGTCGCGGCTGACGACATTGATCAGAAAGAACCCCGGTGACAGCGCCAACCCGCAGCGCGTGCGGGTGCTTCGAGAGCTTCTCAACCAGCGCAGTGAGTTCGGGAACTGGTGGTACGAGGAGCTCACAGCAGCGATCGGCACAGATCAGCAGAACGCGTGGCTGGCGATCGGGGCCTGCTGCGAGGCCGGCGCAGGGACCACCGCGGACTTCAACAACATGGACCTGTCCGACGGCGCCGCGGAACTGTTCCTCAGCACGGGCCTGACTCCGGAGCCCGGAGGTTCCTTCGAGGAGGCGCTGCTCACCGCGGTATTGAACGGCGAGTGCCCGTGCGTCACCTCGACCTGCTCCATGCCGGCGCAAGTCGCCGTGGCTCTGGCGCCTGGTGAGTTCTTCACCCGTTCCACGACTGGGTTCATCTCCGGCGACGACCGGCCGAAGCGTCGTCGAGCTGAGGCGGTCAACCAACTCAGGAAGGCACGTTCACCGTGGGAGGAGGTCGCTAAGAAACGCGCGTTCAGGTCCGGCTACAAAAACAGCACGTTCCCGTGGGCGGATACCGCCGCCGCTATCCACGAGCGCGTCGGACGGTGTTGGATCTCCTCGGAGAT
The DNA here is from genome assembly GCF_010731675.1 of Mycobacterium marseillense. Taxonomy (NCBI): domain Bacteria; kingdom Bacillati; phylum Actinomycetota; class Actinomycetes; order Mycobacteriales; family Mycobacteriaceae; genus Mycobacterium; species Mycobacterium marseillense. Next base: position 821,186 of record NZ_AP022584.1, on the reverse strand, counting down.
CGCGATCATCGGCGCTGCCTCACCGTTCGGGCTCGCATACAGCAAGCACGCGGAGGCAACGGCATTCGGGTCCACAGGTCACCCGTCCGAGCTTCTTGCTCGGACACGGGCAGGTAGCGGGAACGCCGGCTGGTGGCGCGAGCAGTTGGAGACCATCGACGATGACCTCGGCCGAGCGGAATGGGCGTTGGCACTGTGGTGCGTCGCGTCCGGCTCGGTCGTATCCGAGCTGTTGCCCGAACTCACCGAGGTCCTCGGACAGCTCCCGGGCTTGCGGCGGCGGATTGTCCTACGCGCGGCAGAGCAGATCGCACGCTTCGGATGGCTGGAGAGGCGCCCAGTGACCGGCGATACCACCGACGCCGCGCTGGATGCACTCAATCGCCTTCGGGCGCAGGCACCACAGTCGAACCCAGTAGACAGTTTAGGCACGGGTGGTCAGACAGCTTTGCCTTCGCTTCTCAGCGTCGCCCGCTCAGAACGGTGGCTCAAGGTGGACACGGCGGCCACTTACCGCTGATCGAGGTAACGCCCCGTGGCTTGTCATTGCAGACAAGTTCCCATGGCTAGACAATTGCTCAGGGCGTACCGCCCAGAAGACGGGATAGCGGACTGCAGGAAGGGGAGCAATGCTCTCAATTGATGTTCGCGTCGCCGCGCAGAGCTTGGGTCGGCTGGTCGATCAGGTGCGAGACTCGGGGGAGCCGGTGATGATCTCGACGCCGGGCGGGGCAAAGGCCATTCTGATGCCTGTCGACGAACTCGAGTCGTTGCAAGAGACGTTGCATGCGTTGACGCAGCCCGGGCTTGTAGAGGAACTGGCACAGGCCGATAGAGATTATGCAGCGGGCCGGACCATCAGTGGGGAAGAGCTCCGCGTGCGGTATGGGCTTCCCGAACGCAAACCGAAACGTCAGGGATCAAGGAGTAAGCGAACGCCGTGAATGTTGTTAGCAAATAACAGGTTTAGGGCTGAACGTATTTGGCCCAGGTGTTGCCGGCTTCGGCCGCGTGTTTCTGGGTGACTTGGTCACTATAGCCGAGCATTTCAGCGACAAGCGGTGCGGGGATTTCGGAAACAAGCATCTGCAGGGCAGTGTTTCGTGCCCCCTGCAGGTTGATGCCGAGCCGTCGCAGCCGCTGCATGATGGCCTGCGGGTCAATGTGTCGGCCGGGTCGGCTGCTGGTGAAGAGCCAGGGCGATCCGATGGCTCCACCGCCGGTGCGCAGGTTGGGGCGGTGGCGAAGGTGGTAGTTGAGCTGGGAGGCGAATGGTTCCGGGACGGGGACGGGGTCTTTGCCCAACGCGATGCGGGTCTCTCCGTCAGCTTGGGAGATCGCCGTGGTCTGCAGCGCGGCGACCTTGGTGAGTGGTTGGGCGTAGAGCAGGAGCAGCACGCCGGCGACGCGGTAGGGCAGACTTTCGGAGTCGCCGGTGAGCAGTTCTTTGAGCCAGGCCAGTCGTTGATCCTGCGTGATTGTGTGGGTCGTTCTCGCCTCTCGGAAGCCGACCTGCACCGCGACGTTGAGCTTGCTTTTCTTGGCCCAGATGAAGAATGTTCGGATCAGGTGGCGGGTGGTCGGGCCTGATGCGAGGTATTCATCGACGTCTTGTTGTGTGCAGTTGGCGATGGTGCGCAGGTGGGTCTGTTCTAGCCAGGTGAGAAACTTAATGGTCTCGGTGATTTCTTGTTTCGCGGAACGCTTTGGCCCATCCGAGGATTGGCCGGGTTTCGATTCGCTGCGGAGCCGTCGGAGATGGTGCCAGGTCGCGAACTGTTCGACCGGGGCGCGAACAGCGGGGGAGTCGATAGTTTCGAGTTTGTCGGCTAGCCAGATTTCGAAGCGGGCCAGGTGTTCGTCGCGTTGTGGGAGCAGTCCGTGGTGTTGCAGCAGGCTGCGCAGGTGATCGATATGGCGGCCGGATCCTGCAGCGGTCAGGCCGTCGTGGGTCAGCGGTATTGCGCCGGAGGTGATCCCGCCGAGCAACTCCAGTACTTGGATATTGCGTTTCCAGGTCAGGATGCTTTCGGGTCGGTCAACGCCACAGAGCACTTCGATCAGCGTTTGCATGGCGGCGAGGTCGGCGGGATGGTGCAGCAGAATTTTGCACAGGTCCTCGCGCAGGGCGCAGCGGGCGCACTGGCCGGAGCGGTAGATCTCGCCTTCGCCCTGGCACGTTTTGCAAGTGAAGTTGCCAGGGATACCGGCGCAAGTCAGGCAGACCGGGCGAGAGTCGATCCGGTCGCAGCGGCCGGGTAAGACGCCATCGTGTCCACAGATGGGACAGATGCCGTGGGTGCGCATCGCGGTGTAGAAGCAGCTGTGGCAGAGCTGATCTCCGGGCCAGTAGACCCGCAGCTTGTTGGCCATGCGGTGGCATCGGCTGCATTCGAGGGCGCCGGTAGTGACGCGTGGTCGCCCGCGGGTGATGGATCGCGGTGTGGGGTTAATCGTTGCCATCGGTGATGACTCGTGCTCGTCGGGGTCGGATGGACTTGTTGAGTTCGACGACGTTGGGTGGTGCAGTTGTGCCCGACGCGGTCTTCTTCTTGCGAGCGTCGGTGGCCGTGACGGTGACTAGGTCTTCGACGCCGCAGCCGAGGATGTCGCACAGTGCCGCCATCAACTGCAGGGCGACGCGTTCGGGGCGTTGGTGCACGATGCGGTAGACCTGGGGCCGGGACAGCTGTATTCCGCGTTCAGCAAGACGGGGGATGAGGTCGGTGCTGTTGTGCATGCCGTGCGCGGCCATCAGCTCGGCGAGGCGCCAGGTGTAGTCGACGTCGCGTTTCACGAGGTCTCCTCTCCGAAGGAGAGGGCATCTTTGATGGTCCGGTCCAGGACGCGGCGCAGGGTGCGGGTGCGGAAGTCGCTCGAGACGCCGGTATAGAGCGATGTGGTGCTGGCGTATTCGTGGCCGGCCTGGTCTTGGACGAACTTGGCGTCCCAGCCGTCTTCGATGAGGTGGGTGATGTAGGAACGCCGGAACGAGTGCAGATCCAGGCCTGAAGACAGCTCGAGGTCGTTGCAGTACCGCCGGAATCTGCGCAGCAGGGTTCGTTCTGCGACCAGGGCGCCGCGCTCACTGGGGAACAGGTCGATGCCGTCGTCGAGGTAGGGCTGCCCGTGAGTGAGCCAGTCACTGATGATGTCTGGTGTCCAGTCGAAGACCGTGAGCACGGTGCGGCGTTTGGGTGGGGAGCCCTTCTTGGCCTTGCCGTAGCGGACCTTCACCACGCCGTAGCGGCCGAACTCCGGTGCGTGCGGGTTGCGGGAGAAGTCGACGGTCTGCAGGTGCCGCAGCTCGTTGAATCGCACTCCGTAGGAGTAGGCGACCTTGAACATCACGGCATCGCGGTAGGCCGGCAGCCAGCCCTTCTTCTTGGTGTTGGCGATCAGCGTCACCTGATCGTCGGCGTGGTCGAAGAAGTCCTGAAGCTCTTGTTTGGTGAACGGGCGCTTCTCAGGACTCTGTTCGTTGTCCTGAACGTGGGGGGCGGTGTTCCAGGCGAAGAACACCTGCGCTGGGTGTGTGCCGAAACGTTGCTCGCAGACTCGGTCCCAGCCGTAGTCGGGGTCGGCGATGTAGGAGCAGAACAGCCTCAGGCCGTTCTGATACCCGCGGATCGTCGACTGCGCGCGCCCTTTGATGCCGCGGAGGTCGGCGAAGAATTCCTCGACGATGGCCGGCGTCCACGACCACGTGGCGCAATCCACTAAACCCGTTGGCGTCGAGGCGCTTTGGGCGACTCGACCCAGAGCTGCGGGTGAGGGCCGCTCGGAACGGCCGTGATTCATCAGATGAAAACGGCGTACCTTATCTGACATAATGTTGCTTATCGGCAAACGCTAATACCGAGTTCGAGCCACTGAGCAGTGACAACAGGGTCTATGCCGTCGGCGGCACCTCGGCTCAGCCCCGCCCTACGATCGCGCGGATACCCACCGTCCGGACAACACGGCGCCATGCCGGTGGCACGCGATCGACGTGGCACCCCTCATCACATGGGCCGGGTGCGCGCAACGGGCCGTCGCTTACCCGCCCGCCTTTCACGGGCGGACGCAAGCACGAATACGTCACAGTGACGAATTGATATGGAGCACTGCCGCTTTCGGTCTGCCGTACGGGCCCAACCCCTGCCGCCGTTCCCTGTCGCCGAGGGCCACCCACGTCCACGCGTCGAGCACGCCGTGCTTCACCGATCCACTTCGCCAGCAAGACGACTTACCTGACTGCGCCCCGGCGAATAACCCGAGCCGGGCCCCGCGAACCCCATCCCCCGCCTTCCCGCCTATCGCCGCGAATACGTCACTGTGACGAATCACACTGCGGCACAGGGCTATTGAGATGCAGGCGCACCCCAGGCACTAGTTCGCTTTGAACCCCCACCGCGTCGGGCGGGTACGCCGATGGGTGTCGGTCGACCAGAGATGGCCGCAATCTGAGCACTGCAGGTGCACGAGCGTGCCCTTGTTGCTCAGGAGATACTGCCAGTGTGTATCGCAGTTCCGACTGCTTCGGCAATCGCCACATGTGGCGCCGTGATCGCAGCATGGGCAAGGTAGCCATGCACGGCGACCGCGGTCGGCGCTCGGATCAATCGGCAGCACGATCGGCCGTCCGTTCGGGCAGAACGCCGGCGCGCACCAACTCGTCGTAGACCCGTTGCTGCTCCTCATTCAGATTCGAGTACAGCATGTCGTAGGCCTTTTGTTCTTCGCCGAGCACCGCGATGGGATCCCAGTCGTCTCCGATCGCGTCGAGCACTGCGCTGCGCCTACGCGCCTCGTCGAGGGTCAGGTCATAGGCAAAGTCGAGGTTGGCCATCGCACTCCCAGCCATTAGATACGCAAACGAACGGTTAGGATGACCCTTCTGCCGTCACCCATGCTATGACCGCCGTCACTGTTGCCGATTAACGTTCGTCACACTTGGCGCCTACGCGGTGGACTGCCGCATGCCCCGACCCGGCGCGCCCCCTTGCTCCTCCCGGCCGACCTTACCGCGACTGAAACGTCACCGTGACGAATATCCTTGCTGCGCACGGATATTGAATCCGATCCGGCATCAGGCTGTCTGCGGCGGGAAGTACATCTCTTGTTTCACCGTGCACACCAGTTCGCCCGTGCGGTTGAACATCGTCCCACTCGCCAGCGCCAGCGAACCGGCGCTACTCGGCGAGGACCGGTCGTAGAGAAGCCAATCCGACAACACCGCCGGAGCGTGGAACCATACCGAATGGTCACGCTGCGCCGAAGCCCCGACACCGCCGCGCGCGGCATATGCCGGTTCGGTCAACGTCACCGCCGACAGGTAGGCCACCAGGCTGGCAGCCAGCGCCGGGTCATCGGGAACTTGCCCGTCAGGTCGCCACCACATGGACGCGCGTGCGGGTGGGGCAACCTCGGTGTCGATGATCCGGCGCTCGAACCAACGTAGGCTCGCCCACTGACCCTGGGCGCTCTCGTCGGACTCCGCGAAATGCGGGGCAACCCACGGCAGGGATTCTGGGCTGGAAGCCTCTGGCATCGGCGGCTGGTAGACGCCCGGGGCGGGCGCGGAATCGGCGATTTTGAACGACGACATGGCTTCCATCAGAATCTTGCCGTCTTGGCGTGCCGTGACCCGTCGAGCCGAAAACGTCCGTCCTTCTTGGAGGTCGACAACGTCGAAATCAACTGGCCGACGCGAGTCGCCGGGCCGCAAAAAATACGTGTGGACACTGTGCGGTACTCGGCCCGGCGCGGTGTGGCTCGCCGCCAACAACGCCTGAGCCGAGATATGCCCACCGAGAATATGGTTGGCGGGCGCGGGAAGTTGCTGCCCGACGAAGAGCCACTGGTCGACTCGGTCGAGCTCCAAGGTGGCGAGCACGTCGCCGAGCGAAGATGACATCACGACGTATCTTGCCGGATGACCGCTCACACGCTGAGACGCCGGTACCGCTGAAGCCGCCGCAATGCCGGCGCCGACGCCGATCCCGAGGCAGGCTGCAGCGCGTCATCGAGCCGCGTGCGTACGGCGGGGATGTCGAGATGCATCCCGATCGCCACGAGGCAGTTGGCCATGGCCCCCGACGGTGCCTTCGCGATGTGGATGGCGTTACCCACCAGGTTGATGACGTAGTCGCGGACGGTCGCGCGGTCCCGCACGGCCACAATGCCTTTCATCCTGAACACCTGCGGGGGCGGCTGTTCGAGAAGGTCGAGCAGGGCATCGGGATCGACACAACCAGCGCCGGTCACGGTGACGGCATCGGCGTGGTCGTGGTCGTGATCGTGGTCGTGGTCGTGATCATGCTCGGGTACCAAATCCAGAAACGAGAGCTGCCCAACTTGTGCGGACGGGGCCGCCGCGTCGAAAAGTAACCCCGGGTCGATCCGGCCACCCGATGTGCCCACGACGTGTATGCGCGGGTTACGTTGCCCCGCACGCTGGATGACGCGCTGCACCACAGCAGAGCGCTCCTCCTCGGGCACCTGATCAAGCTTGTTGACCACAATCAGGGACGCCGCGCCATAACGCACCGGCGGCAGTGTGCCGCAGTCGACGGTGTCGAAGTGGTTCACCGCGTCGACGACATCGACAAGCCCGCCGGCGCGGACCCCGCGGATCTCGCTGAAGCCGATGATGCGCGCGATCGCCACGGGGTCGGCCAGGCCGCTGGCTTCGACGACGATGGCATCTAGGCGCCGAGCCGGGTCCGCGAGCTTGGTCAGCGCCTCATCGAGCCCACCTCCGTCGGGCAGACAGCAGATGCATCCGCCGGCGATCGAGGCCGGCTCGTCGACCTGGCCGGCCACCAAACCGGCATCGATGTTGATGTCACCGAAGTCGTTGACCACGACGCCGATTCGTGTGCCGGGATGGCGTAGCAGGTGGTTGAGGAGCGTCGTCTTGCCGGCTCCGAGGTGGCCGGTGAGCGCGATGACGGGTATCGCAGCCAACGCCCTAGCCCCTCCGCTCATCGACATCCGGACCGCTCGATGCTAACCGGCACAGCATTCACAGCCCGCGCGTGGGCATCGGCCCATCGCAGCCCCGCTCCCTCCACACAGCTAACCGCTGTCACGATTCATCACGGTTGCGGATGCTGTTGTGGCGCAGCTGGATTCCCGGTTCGCTTTGCCGGGATGTGTGTCGGATGCGCGCGACGCCATCCGACCTCACGACCCGCTGGAGCCCGTCGCCAGCTGGGGTCACTTTCCGTATTTACAGCAATTTGCCAGCATTTTATCCGCATTTGCGGACGATGTCGTCCTAGACTTGGGTTGCGGCTCACCTCTCAGCCCTGTGTCCGCATTGTTCATGCAGCTTCGGTGTGGCGGTGGGCTCCAGTCGAAAGGAGCCAGCGGTGCTTCCCCTCCGCGACGAGATTTGGCCGAAAGGTTCGCCCGACCGGACAGACCGGCGATGACCGCGCCGGTCTGGATGGCTTTCCCTCCGGAGATTCACTCGGCGCTGCTGTCCAGCGGGCCGGGACCCGGCCCGCTACTCGCCGCGGCGGCCGCATGGAACTCGTTGAGCGCCGAATACGCATCATCAGCTGACGAGCTCGCTGCCCTACTCGGACGGGTTCAGTCCGGCGCATGGGAGGGGCCCAGCTCCGCTCAATATGTGGCCGCCCACGCGCCGTACGTCGCCTGGATGCTGCAGGCCAGCGCCGACAGCGCCACAATCGCGACCGCGCAGGAGACCACCGCGACCGCGTATGCGGCGGCGCTGGCCGCGATGCCGACCCTCGGTGAGCTGGCCGCCAACCACGCCATGCATGCGGTGCTGGTGTCGACGAACTTCTTCGGCGTCAACACGATCCCGATCGCCCTCAACGAGGCCGACTACTCGCGCATGTGGGTCCAAGCCGCTACCACCATGACTATCTATGAGTCCGTCTCGACGACGGCGGTTGCCGCATCCCCGCAGACCACCGTGGCTCCGCAAATCATGAACGGGGACATGGGGAACGGCGGCGGCATGAACGGTGGGGGCGGCGTGAACGGTGGCGGCATGGGCAACATGCCCGGCATGGGGACCACCTTGCCCACCACCCCCGAGCAGTGGTGGCAGGCTATCTTTCCGGGGATATTTAATCCCTTTTCACCCAACTCTTTTCAGAACATGGTGCCCAGTTTGGCAACCTTCTTACCGCGGGCAGAGGCCATGCTGGCCGGTTACGCGAGCAACCCGGTGCAGTTCCTCCAGGCGGTCATCCTGCTCGGCACCCAGTTTGTCGTTCACCGAACCCTGTACTTGATCTGGCTCATTCTGTTCAATCCGGTGGGGTTGATCGGATTTGCCCTCAGCAACCCGATCTATACCCTGGCGTTGACCGCGCCCTTGGTGGCCGTGCCCATGGGAGCGGCGGGCGGACTAGCCGGGTTGGCGGGGCTGGCGGCAATTCCCACACCGGTTGCTCCCGTCCCGGTCGCGGGTGCGCCGATACCCGTCGTCAACGTGCCCACGGTGCCGGCCGCGGGCGTCGCGCCGACCATCAGCTCTGCGCCCTTATCCACCTCGGCTCCCAGCCCGGCGCCCGTGGCCACACCGGCAGCTCCTGCGTCCCCGGCGGGGCCTGCGCCGCCGCCGCCGGTCATGGGTCCCGAAACCACAATGGCCGCACAGAATTTCATTTCCCCATACTTGGTCGGTGCGCTTGGCACGCCAGCCGAATCGAAGCAGGCCGCCAGAGCGCAAAAGCCCGCCGGAGCTGACGCCGCAGCCGGCACGACCGCGACGGCACCCGCCGGGAAAAAGCAAGGCGCTCAGCGACGCCGACGGAAAACTTCGACTCGTATCGACCGCGGCTACCGCTACGAATTCCTAGATCCGGAGTTAGATGCCGAATTGGTGGGTGTGGCCTCGTCAAGTGTTCCTGGACAGACAAATTCGGCGATGGGCTCTGATCTGACAGCCGGTTCGCTGGGCGCCACCACGGCAACGGGCACTACGCAGCGGGCAGCGGGATTGACGAGGTTGGCCGATGACACGTACGGCGGCGCGCTCACCGCGCCCATGACGCCCAGCAACTGGCGGCTCAGCACCGACTGACGTCCCGGCACCCGTCGGCCGCTAATAGAGCATATGCTCTGTTATAGTGACCGCATGCCGCGGCCCCGTGTGCACGATCCCGACGCCGTGCTCGACGCCGTCGAGGACCTGGTGGCGCGGTCGGGTCCGAGCGCGGTGACCATCCGGGCGGTCGGCGCGGCCGTGGGCGTCTCCAACGGCGCTGTCTACCACACGTTCACATCCCGCGGCGGGCTAATGGGCCAGGCGTGGTTGCGGGCGGGCCGGCGATTTCTGGCGGTGCAGACGGCGCTCGTCGACGACGCCGGGGCCGGTACCAACCCGGGCGGTCCCGTCGAAGCCGTGGTGGCCGCCGCCGACGCGCCCGTGGTCTTCACTGAGCGATATCCCAGCTCATCGACGCTGCTGTTGCGCGTGCGCCGCGAGGAAGTGCTCGCCAACGATGTTCCCGACGATGTCGCCGATCAATTGCGCCGCCTCGACAAACTTCTCGTCGATTTGATGGTGCGGCTTGCGATCACGGTGTGGGAGCGCAAGGACGCGGCAGCGGTGGACACGATAACCAGCTGCGTCGTCGACCTGCCCACCGCGCTGCTGCTCCGGCGAGACCGCCTCGGAAGCACCACGGCGCGAGCGCATCTACGCGCGGCCGTTCGCGCCGTGCTGGAGATCGGGCCTCCCCCTCAGCGGCAACGACGCGGCTCACCGCGCTGACGAAATACGAATGGAGTTAAGGAAACACATGGCTGTGAAACTGGACTACGATGACAAGATCGCCATCATCCGCCTGGGCGACGCCGAGAACCGTTTCTCCCCTGCATTTCTGGATGACATTGATGATGCGCTCGACCAAACCATCTCGGACGGCGCCCAGGGACTCGTCACCACCGCCGGCGGAAAGTTCTACTCCAACGGGCTGGATTTGGACTGGCTGAGCTCCCACACCGACCAGGGCCAGTGGTACATCAATCGGGTGCACCAACTGCTGGCGCGCGTGCTGACCCTGTCGATGCCCACAGCCGCCGCGGTGGTCGGCCACGCGTTCGGCGCCGGAGCAATGCTGGCGATTGCGCACGACTTCCGGGCGATGCGCGACGATCGCGGGTACTTCTGCTTTCCCGAGGTCGACATCCGCATCCCCTTCAACCCCGGCATGGCCGCGCTCATCCAAGCCAAACTCACTCCTCGCGCGGCGGTGGCCTCGATGACGACGGGCCGGCGCTTCAGCGGCCCCGAGGCAGAACAGTTCGGCATCGTCGACGTCGCCTGTCCGGCGGACGCGGTCACCGACACGGCCGTCGACCAGCTGCGCCCATTGGGCGGCAAGGATCCGGGCACGCTCGGAGCGATCAAACAAACGATGTTCGGACACGTCGTGCACGCACTGACCGACGGCGAGGACGAGACGCTCTGAAACGGGCTGCGCCACTTGGCTAATGCACCGGCAGTCCGATGCCAGCGTGATTAACGCGAGACACTACGTCCGTCCTGTATGGTCAGCATGTCTGCCGGCGCAAGGGAACAGAGGGCTTCGATGGCAAATAGGCTCCCCGACAACGCCTTCACGTCCCCCCACGTCTTGGATCCCGGTCTTCGCAAGGTGGCGCGATTCGTGCCCCGGGGCTACGCCTTACACCGGGGCCTGAAGCTGCAGCGCGCCATCATGAACCTGATGGGCAATGCCGGCCGCATCCGCACCGTGCCGGTGGCCGCGGTCAACGAACACGTCAGCGTCCGTCTGCACCGTCCGGCCGGCCTTCCCGACCCCGCACCGGCGTTGCTGTGGATCCACGGCGGCGGCACGATCATGGGCCACGCCGCGCAGGACGACAAGTACCTGCGCCAGCTGTCTCAGCGCACCGGTGTCGCGATCGCGGCAGTGGAACACCGGCTGGCGCCCGAACACCCCTACCCGATACCGGTCGAGGACTGCTACGCGGCCCTGCTCTGGCTGGCGCGCCAGCCATGGGTGGATCCGGATCGAGTCGCCATCGGCGGCGCCAGCGCCGGCGGCCATTTCGCCGCCGCGGTGGCGCAGCGGGCACACGACCGTGCCGACGTCAAAATTACCTTCCAAATGCTGGTATATCCGCAGCTCGACGACCGTACCGGCGCCCGGCGCGACGGCCCCAGGCGGATCATGTGGACCGAATCCGACAACCAACTGGCCTGGCAGTGGTACCTCAACGGGGCCGACCCCGCAGAGGCCGCACCGGCTCGCCGGAAGGATCTGTCGGGCTTGCCGCCGGCGTGGATCGGCGTGGGAACGCTGGATCTCTTTTACTCCGAGAGTCTGGAGTACGCGCGACGGCTGCGAGAGGCGGGCGTTCCGGTGCAGGAGGAGATCGTGCCGGGTGCGTTTCACGCGTTCGACCAGATCGCCGACAAGGCGCCTATATCGGCGAAGTTCTTCGAAAGTCAATGCGACTATTTGCGGGGCGCCCTGACCCCCAGCGGATGACCCCCCGGCATCCGGTCTTTGCAATCCCCTGGCTGGATGAATGATGTTGTGCCAAAACAGTTATAGCGCGATCCGCCGACAGCCAGAAACACAGCCCCCTCGCACCGGACAGCCCCGGCCGGCCTTGCTCCCCGACCGCCAACATCGCACCTTTTGACTGCAAACTGTGCACAACGTGCAACTATATGGGTATGGCCAATCCCTTAGGGCTGCGCGAGCGCCGTCGCCGCCAGACGAGCGCCGACATCCGCGACGCCGCCGTGCGCCTCACGTTGGAACGGGGATTCGACAAGGTCACGGTCGACGAAATCTGCGCCGAAGCCGGCGTCTCGACCCGCACGTTCTTCAACTACTTCCCCAACAAGGAGTCCGCGCTCGCCTACGGCCCCTCGGACATACCCGCCGAGCTGGCCGAGGATTTCGTCGCCGCCGGGCCCGCCCCGTACTCGGTCGTTCTGGCAGAGCTGATCACCCTGGCGGCCCATCACCTGCGCGACGTTCCCCCGCAGCGCGAACACGCCGCCCACATGCTCGAACTCGCCAAGACTTCCCCCGCGGTCCTGGCGGCGTTCCTCGCCGATTTGGAACGGTTCCAGAATCAGCTGACCGACATCATCGTCCGACGGCAGGCCATGAAGCCCGACGACGAGATGGCCGCGCTGATTTCCGCGCTGGCGTTGACGGCGGTGCGGTCGGGCCTCGAACGGTGGGCCAGCGGCGAGGCGAGTGAAACCGCCGACACGCCGATGCCCTATGTTGAGCGTGCCGCCGCGCTGGTGAACAGCATCTTCTCGAAGTGACCTGAAACACCACCAGCAAATGTTGCATACACTGCAAGATATGCACATCATGTACTATGCGCTGGTGGCGGTACCCGGGGAGGCTTCAGCAACAAGGTGAGCCGGGTGTCGGTGCCGGGGACGTCAGCAGTGGGGTTAGGCAACTTTCACCGTGTTCGGCGGTCCCGCGCGCGCGAACCAAAGCAATCGACGTAACTCGTTGTTGATCGGTGCGACTTGTGGGCACTCGCCTGTCCACGACCTCCAGTCGCGCAAACGCTGATCCGCGTCACGTCCGCGTGATGAGGAAGGGATCACCTAGGTGCAGATATCGAGACTTGTGCGCAACGCCTGGCTGCCGCTGTTGATCGTGGCGGTGGTGCTGGTCGGAGGGTTCGCCGTCACCCGGGTCAAGTCGTTCTTCGGCGCCCACGACACCGGCGTCATGACCAGTCCGCGGCTCGATGAGTCCAAGCCGTTCAAGCCCAAGGTCGTCAAATACGAGGTCTTCGGCTCGGCTAGCCAGGCCAACGTGAACTACCTGGATCTGTCCGCCGACCCGAAGCGGATCGATGGCGCACCGCTGCCGTGGACGCTGGTGCTGTCCACCACAGCCCCTTCCGTCTTCCCGAACCTTTCGGCACAAAGCGACGGCAACTCTCTCGGTTGCCGCATCACCATCGATGACGAAGTCAAGGACGAGAACATCACCCACGGCGTACACGCCCTGACCTTCTGCATGGTGAAATCCGCATGAGCACAACGTTCAACGACACCCGCACCGACACCATCCCCGTCGTCAACGAACCCGTGCGGGACAAGATCCCCCGGCTCATCCGGACGTTCGCCGTGCCGATCATCCTGGGCTGGATCGCGATCATCGCGGTGCTCAACGTCTCCGTCCCCCAGCTCGAGGAGGTCGGCAAGATGCGTTCGGTGTCCATGGCACCGGACGATGCGCAGTCGGTGGTCGCGACCAAGCGCATGGGCGCGGTGTTCGACGAGTACAAGTCCAACAGCTCGGTGATGATCGTCCTCGAGGGCCAGAATCCGCTGGGCGCGGACGCGCACGCCTACTACGACGAGGTCGTCAAGAAGCTCGACGCCGACACCAAACACGTTGAGCACGTTCAGGACATGTGGAGCGATCCTCTGACCGGGGCCGGCGCGCAGAGCAACGACGGCAAGGCCGCCTACGTCCAGGTCTACCTCGCCGGTAACCAGGGCGAGGCGCTGGCCAACGAGTCGGTGGAATCCGTCCAGAAGATCGTCAAGAGTGTGCAGCCGCCCAAGGGGGTCAAGGCCTACGTCACCGGTCCCGCGGCGTTGTCGGCGGACCAGCACGAGGCCGGCGACCGCAGCATGCAGCTCATCACGGGGGCAACGTTCACCGTCATCATCGCGATGCTGCTGTTGGTCTATCGGTCGATCATCACGGTGTTGCTCACACTCGTGATGGTGGTGCTCGAGCTGTCGGCCGCGCGCGGAATGGTCGCATTCCTCGGCTATTTCAAGCTCATCGGGCTCTCGACGTTCGCGACGAACTTGTTGGTCACGTTGGGGATCGCGGCCGCCACCGACTACGCGATCTTCTTGATCGGCCGGTATCAGGAAGCCCGCTCTATCGGCGAGTCCCGCGAAGATGCGTACTACACGATGTACAAGGGCACCGCGCACGTGGTGCTCGGGTCGGGCTTGACCATCGCCGGCGCCACCTTCTGCCTGCACTTCACCAACCTGCCGTACTTCCAGACGCTGGGTATCCCCCTGGCGATCGGGATGGTGGTCGTCGTCGCGGCGGCGTTGACGTTGGGGCCCGCGGTCATCTCGGTGGTGGTGCGTTTCGGGAAGACGCTCGAACCCAAGCGCACGCAACGGATTCGCGGGTGGCGCAAGGTCGGTGCGCTCGTCGTGCGCTGGCCCGGCCCGATCCTGGTCGTCACCATCGGGGTGGCGCTGGTGGGTCTGCTGACGCTGCCCGGATACCGGACCAACTACAACGACCGCAACTATCTACCGACGGATCTGCCTGCCAACGAAGGGTATGCGGCCGCGGATCGGCACTTCTCGCAGGCGCGGATGAACCCCGAGGTGCTGATGATCGAAAGCGACCACGATTTGCGGAATTCGGCGGACTTTCTGGTGATCGACAAGATCGCCAAGACGGTCTTCCGGGTGCCCGGCATCAGCCGCGTGCAGGCCATCACCCGTCCGCAGGGCACGCCGATCGAGCACACGTCGATTCCCTTCCAGATCAGCATGCAGGGCGTCAGCCAGCAGATGAGCCAGAAGTATCAAGAAGATCAGATGGCCGACATGCTGCACCAGGCCGACATGATGCAGACGACCATCGACAGCATGGAAAAGATGTCCAGCATCACCGTGCAGATGGCCAACGACATGCACGTCATGGTCAAGAAGATGCACGACATGACCATCGACATCAACGAATTGCGCGACCACATGGCCGATTTCGAGGACTTCTTCCGCCCGGTCCGCAGCTACTTCTACTGGGAAAAGCACTGCTATGACATCCCGGTGTGCTGGTCGCTTCGCTCGGTCTTCGACGGCCTCGACGGCATCGACACGATGACCGATGACATCCAGAGCCTGCTGCCGGTCATGGATCATCTCGACACGCTGATGCCGCAGATGGTGGCGCTGATGCCATCCATGATCGAAAACATGAAGGCCATGAAAACGACGATGCTGACCATGTATTCGACCCAGAAGGGTCTGCAGGATCAGCAGAAGGAGGCGCAGAAGAACTCCAGCGCCATGGGTAAGGCGTTCGATGCCTCCAAGAACGACGACTCGTTCTATCTGCCCCCGGAGACCTTCAACAACAAAGAGTTCAAGAAGGGCATGAAGAACTTCATCTCCCCCGACGGGCACGCCGTGCGCTTCATCATCAGCCATGACGGCGATCCGATGTCGCAGGAAGGCATTTCGCACATCGGGGCGATCAAGAAGGCCGCGTATGAGGCGCTCAAGGGCACCCCGCTGGAGGGCTCCAAGATCTACCTTGCCGGCACCGCGTCGATCTACAAGGACCTCAGCGACGGCAACACCTACGATCTGTTGATCGCCGGAATCGCTTCGCTGTGCCTGATTTTCATCATCATGCTGCTCATCACCCGCGGCGTGGTGGCCTCGGCGGTCATCGTGGGAACGGTCTTGCTGTCGCTGGGCGCATCCTTCGGGCTGTCGGTGCTGATCTGGCAGCACCTCATCGGCATCGAGCTGCACTGGATGGTGCTCGCGATGTCGGTGATCATCCTGCTGGCCGTGGGCGCCGACTACAACCTGCTGTTGGTGGCGCGGTTCAAAGAGGAGATCCACGCCGGCCTGAACACCGGCATCATCCGCTCGATGGGCGGGACCGGCTCGGTGGTCACCTCAGCGGGCCTGGTCTTCGCCTTCACGATGATGACGATGGCGGTCAGCGAATTGACGGTCATCGGCCAGGTGGGTACCACGATCGGGCTCGGTCTGTTGTTCGACACCCTGATCGTGCGGTCGCTGATGACGCCATCGATTGCGGCGCTGCTGGGCAAGTGGTTCTGGTGGCCACAACACGTGCGTCAGCGGCCGGTCCCCTCGCAGTGGCCCCAGCCCGCCGCCAAAGAGCGCGAATCGGTAACCGCCGCTACGTAACCCATTTCGTCGCGAGACTGTAACTGCCGACGCCGCCTCTCGGGAAATGCGTCGCCAGTTACAGTCTCGCGGCAAATGACTACGTGACCCAGTCGGGTTGCGCGTCGGTCTCGACGTTGGAGAAGTCCTTGTGTCCCAGCCCGGCGGTGGTGCCGCCGTCGACGACGAACTCCGAGCCGGTGGAGTAGCTGGACTCGTCGCTGGCCAGATAGACCACGAGGTTGGAGACCTCCACGGGTTGGGCGGCCCGGCCCAGCGCCGTCTGGAAGATGTCGTCGGGGACCCAATCGGTCATCGGGGTCTTGATGAGGCCGGGATGGATTGAGTTCACCCGGATTCCGCTCGGCCCCAGTTCCAGTGCTGCCGACTTCGTCAGCCCTCGCACCGCGAATTTGGTTGCGGTATAGCCGTGGCAGGCGATGGTGCCGGCCATCCCCTCGATCGACGAGATGTTGATGATCGATCCCCGGCCCGCTTCCTTCATCGGCTTCACCACGGCGCGGATGCCGAGAAACACTCCCGTCAGGTTGATGTCGAGAATGCGCTGCCACTCCGAGAGCGCGTAGTCCTCCAGCGTGCCGATGTTGATGATGCCCGCGTTGTTGACCAGTACGTCGATGCGGCCGAACTCGCTCAGGGCGGTGGTCACCGCCGCATCCCAATCCTCGGGCTTGGTCACGTCGAGGTGCAGGTAGCGGACCGCATCGCCGACCTCCGCGGCCACGGCCTTGCCCTCGTCGTCGAGGATGTCACCGAACACCACCTTGGCACCCTCGGCAACCAGCGACCGCACGTGCGATGCGCCCATTCCCCGGGCGCCGCCACTGATGAGGGCGACCTTTCCCGCCAACCGTTCTGCCACTGCGCTTCTCCTGTCGTGTGAGCTCGTCTATGCACCATACGTACCGGAGGCGATGTATGGCCATAGCCAAACACCCCCGGTCAGGAGTCATACGCGCGCAGCAGCGCTCGCGTGCGGGCCCGGCCCTCCGGCGACGGATCGAATGTCGCGGCGACGTACTCGTCGACGCCTGCGGCGCGCAGTTCGTCGAGCCGGCCGCGGACGATGTCCTCGTCGCCGATGATGACGGCATCCTGCGGACCCGCGTAGCCCTCGCGGTCGAGCATCGCACGGTACGACGGCAACTGGCCGTAGATGGCGAACTGTTCGGCCGCGTGCTTGCGGGCGGCGTCGACGTCGTCGGTGACGCTGACGGGCAACGACGCGGCGACGCGCACGTCGGCCTCGCGGCCGGCATCGGCGGCCGCCTGGCGCAGCGTCGGGCCGACGTGCTCGGCCAGCGTCTTGGGCCCGGTCATCCAGGTGCAGGTGCCCGACGTGCGTCGCCCGGCAATCTTGAGCAGCTGCGGACCCAGGGCTGCGATGTACACGTCGGGCCTCGGCGCCCCGGAGATCATCAGCGCACCGCGGGTGGTCACCGTCTCCCCCGCCGCTGCCGCGGGTTCACCGGCCAGCAGGGGCAACAGCCCGTCGAGGTACTCGTTCAGCCTGCGCACCGGCTTGTCCCACGGGATGCCCCACATCCCCTCGGTGACGGCCTGATGGGTCATGCCGAGCCCGAGCGTGAACCGCCCGCCCGAGGCGAGACTCAACGTCAGGGCGCGCTGCGCCATGAGCATCGGATGCAGGTTTTGGATCGGCACCACACCGCTGGCTACCTCGATCGTGTCGACCTCGTGCAAGGCGATGCCCAGGATCGTGAGAAGGTCTGGCTCATAGGGCAATTGGCTCATCCACACCCGTGAGAAGCCCTCGTCGCGCAGCATCGCGAGGTTGGCGATTGTCGCGTCGATCGGCGATTGACCGCCCGACCCGCTGAGTTGCCCGAACAGAGAAATCTGCATGGTCGTCACGCTCCTTTGTCGCCCCCGGGAAGGGTAGCGCCCTCCGCCGGAGCGACACCAACCAGCTCTGCAGCGAGGCGCGGGACCCGGCTCAGCCGACGATGTCGAAGACGGCCGCGGCGGACGTGACGGCCTTGTCGGCGTTGCCCTCGTCGTGCAGCAGCATGCGCACGCCGACGCGCCCGGGCCGGCCGGGATGCGCGGTGCCCTCGACCCGGAAGGGACCCACCTTGCCCCGCGACATGAACATCACATGCCAGCTGACGACCTGCAGCTTTCTGGTTCCGGCGACCTCGGCAGCCAAATCGATTGCGGCGGTCTCGAGAACGACATGCTGGGGCCCGATGTGCAGCGCCGCATCCGGTGACGCGAGTTCGGTGCTGAGTTCGGGCAGTACCCAATGGCCGTCGCCGCGGCGACTGGCGCCGAAGGCCTGCCACAGCGGCGGCAGATCCGGAGAGTCCTCGATCACCAGCTCCGTGCCCGAAACATCCATCCTGCCCAGGCCTTCGGGCGGGATGCCGATGATCGCGCCCTGGCCCTCGTTGAACGCGATCACCCGCTGCGGGTTGTCGGCGTCGACGATGGTGCACCGCCCGTAGCCCATGGTGCGGCCCTGGTGCACGATGCCCGACCCGACGATCTCGACCCGTGTCACGTCGTAGCCGGGGTCGGCGATCTGCACCGACGCGATGACCGGGTTGGGCACGGCGACCATGTCGGTCTGGCAGCCCTCCGGGGACGAAATGGCCAACGGCGCCACCATGATTCCGCCGGCTTCGTTGCGCATGTCCCGGCGAATGATGACCGTGTCATCGGTCTCGCCGAGATCCATCGACGAGTGTTTGCGGCCGATGTAGCGGTAGCTGAGCAGGCCCGTCCAGCGTCTGTACAGTTCGTCGCGGTAGGCGTCGGAATCCCCCGCCAACTCTCGGATGTCACGAAGCCGATCGCTCAATTCCGTTCGCCTCCCGGACTTTTGCCGCGCCGTACCTGATTGAACGGCACCCCGCGGTCGTCGGCACGCTCGCGCGGAAAGTTCAGCACCCGCTCACCGATCACGTTGCGCGCCATCTCGGTGGTGCCGCCGCCGATGCTGGCCGTCTGCCGGCCCAGATAGCGCACCCCGATGTCGAGCAGTCCGCCGTCGTCCTCGACCACGGCCGACGTGCCCGACACGGCAAGGGCGGTATCGGTTTCGACGTCGTGCACCGCGGCCATGGACAGCCGGATGATCGATCCCGCGGCCGGCGGCAGGGCGCCGCCGGCGACGGCATGAAAGACGTGCTCGCTGAGCTGACCGTGGACCGTGCGGTGAACCAACGCGCGCCCGATCATCTCCCGCACCCGTTCGCTGTCGTGCTGGTGAGTCTTGTCGACCAACGCCAGCAGGTCAACCGAAACATCCTCGGCCTCAGCGATTCCCGGTCCGCTGGTGTACTCCGAACCGTCGCCCATACAGCGACGCTCGTGGTAAAGCTGGCGCGACGCGACCTCCCAGCCTTTGCCCGGCTCGCCGACGACGGCGTCATCGCCTACGTCGACGTCGTCGAAGAATTCTTCGCAGAACTCGATCGACCCGTTGACCTGTTCGACACGGTTGACCGTGATGCCGGGATGCCGCAGCGGCACTAGGAACATCGTGAGCCCGTCGTGTTTGGGCACATCCCAGTTGGTGCGGGCCAGGCACAGGCCGTAGTCGGCGGCGAATGCCCAGGTGCTCCAGGTCTTGGCGCCGTTGATGATCCATCGCGCGTCCCGGCGTTCGGCGCGGGTGATGACGCCCGCCAGATCCGATCCCCCGCTGGGCTCCGAGAGCAACTGCACCAGTACCTCGTCGCCGCGGAGCGCGGCCGGGATGTGGGTGCGCTTTTGCTCCTCGCTGCCCGTATCGAGAATCGTCGCGCAGCAGATACCGAAGGACGGGACGTTGAGCAGCAGCGGCGTCTCATAGGCCTGGGACTCGGCATCGAAGGCCTTCTTGTATTCGTAGCTCAGCCCGAGTCCGCCATACTCGCGCGGGAAGCAGATCCCGGCGAATCCGCCCTCCCACAGGAGCTTCTGCAATTCGCGAGCCCGGTGCCACGCCGGCGGCTGATCCCGCTCCAGCAGCGCCGCCTTGGCCGGATCGAGTGGCGGCATGTTCGCGGCCAGCCACGCCCGGGCCCGGCTCCGAAATTCCTCGACCGATTCGGACGTCACCGGATGGCCTCTCACTCGAGCGTCGACCTTGTGCTGGGCGACTGTACAGCAACGGCGACGCGACTGTATAGGTTGGCGCCCTACGACCTGTTCAGGTCCACCGCGGCGCGAATGAGCGCCGTCAACGCCTTGTCGTCGATCTTGTCGCCCTCGTGGAAATCGATTGCGCGTCGGGTGTTGCCGTCGAGGCTGGAGTTGAACAGGCCCGCCGGATCCTGCAGCGACGCGCCCTTCGCGAAGGTCATCTTCACGACGTTCTTGTACGTCTCGCCGGTACAGATCATCCCGTCGTGGTACCAGACCGGAACGCCACGCCACTTCCACTCTTCGACCACCCCGGGGACGGCCTTCTTGATCAGTTGCCTGATCCGGGCGAGCGTCTCGCCGCGCCAATCCCCCAATTCCTCGATCCTGGCATCGATCAGCTCGGCGGGAGATTTCGTAACGGCTTCGTGCTTGGAGTTGGGCATCGCGGCTCGCTTTCGTTCAGGCTGTCGCTCGCCGGACCGTATCAGGGGAGGTGATTCGCCGGTCGGGTGCAACGACCCCGTGTCCAGCGGCAAGCTCGACCGCAAGTAGTCTGCCGTCGACCAACATGACCGACACACATCCCTTCGATGAAGCCGTCCGCCTCGACACGATCGGCGCGGACGTCAGACGCGGTCGCACGCACCCCGAGTGGGCCAACATGGTCGGGCCATTCGGCGGAATCACGGCCGCGGTCCTGCTGGCCGCCGTCGAAGGACACCCCGACCGCATCGGGGAACCGCTCGCCCTGACGGTCAACTTCGCCGCACCGATCGCCGACGGCGACTTCGACATCGAGCTTCGGGCCGCGCGCACCAACCGCACCAACCAGCATTGGATCGTCGAGCTCAGCCAGGATGGGGTGGTCAAGACCACGGCGACCGCCATCTTCGCGGTCCGGCGCGAGAGCTGGGCCGACACGGAGACGCCGCCGCCGAGCGCGCCGGCCCCGGAGCAGTTGCCCGCCGTCGACCCGGGCCTCGTGCGATGGACCGGCCTCTACGACACTCGATACGTCGAGGGGGCCATGCCCGGCAAAGGCGAGGACCCCAGCACCTCCTCGACCTCCACGCTGTGGGTGCGCGACCGCGCGCGTCGCCGTGTCGACTATCCGGCACTCGCCGCGCTGTGCGACATCTTCTACCCGCGGGTGTTCCTGCGGCGCGGCGCCTTCCTGCCGTCCGGGACGATCTCGCTGACGACCTACTTTCACGCCGATCGGCAGCAACTCGACGCGCTGGGTGACGACTTCGTGCTGGCCACCGCCCACGCCAACCGCTTCGCGAACGGATACTTCGACCAGAGCGCTCAGGTATGGACCCGGGCGGGCGGACTCCTGGCCACCACGCATCAGATCGTCTACTTCAAAGGCTGACAGGTTTACACTTCGCCAGTGAAACGTCACGCCATGACTTTTACGGACAGAATCGAGCCGCAATGACAGAGCGCGCGGAAAGCCTGGTCGCCGATAGCCTGCCGGCGATCGAGTCCATCAAGCAGCTCAAAGCGCGCTACTGCCGCTACCTGGACACCAAGGACTGGGCGGCCTGGCGGACGATCTTCGCCGACGACTTCGTCAGTGACACCTCCGAAGCGGGCGGCAGGGTGATCGCCGGCGCCGATGACTTCGTCGCCTTCACCCGCCAGGCCCTGGGCCGCCCCACGCAGGCCACCGCGCACCAAGTGCACACCCCCGAAATCGAACTCACATCCCCGACCACCGCGCGCGGGATATGGGCGCTGCAAGACGTCGTCCGTTTCGGGCCCGGGGCAACCCTGGTCGGCTACGGCCACTACCACGAGACCTATGAAAACGTCGCGGGGCGATGGCTTATCAAGAGCTCCAAGCTAACTCGGCTCCGCGAGGACATCGTGACTCCGCTGTTCTCGATCTACGTGTCCCCCCGAATCCGCACGGCGATCGGCAAAATCGCCGGGCGGCTGATGGATCAGTGACGCCGTCGTGACTGTCGACACCGTTCTGGTCACCGGTGCATTCGGGCAAGTCGGTAGGCGCTGCACGCAGCTCCTGCTCGACCGGGGGCGCACCGTCGTGGCGATGGATCTGCGCAACGACAACACCGTGGCCATCGAGAGACAACTGACCGCCGCGGACCACCCCGGGACGCTGATTCCCGCCTACACCGATCTGCTGGACGCCGACGCGGTGCGCGATCTGGTCGCCGCGCACCGGCCCGGAGCGATCATCCACTTGGCCGCCATCGTCTCCCCACCGTCGTATCGCAACCCCGGCTTGGCCCGGCGCGTCAACGTCGGTGGCACCGAGAATCTGTTGGCCGCGTGCGCCGCGCTCCCCCGGCCACCGCTGTTCCTCATGGCGTCCAGCGCCGCGGTGTACGGATCGCGGAACCCCTTCCGCCAGCCCGAGCGGATCACCCCGGACACCCCGGTGAACCCCATCGATCAATACGGTCAGGACAAGGTGCTCGCCGAGGCGGCGATTCGCGCCAGCGGCCTGCCTTACGCGCTCTACCGGCTCGCGGGTGTCATCTCGCCGGACACCCAGGCCAGCATCAACGGCGACTACCTCATCCTGATGCGGTCGATGCCGAGCGATAACCGCATTCACGCGGTGGACGCGCGGGACGTGGCGCTGGCCTTCGCCAACGGCGTCGACCGCGAAACCGCCATCTCCGGCAAGGTGTTGCTCATCGGCGGCAACGAAACGTACGTGCTCCTGCAGCACGGTCTGCAGGACGACATCATGACCGCGACGGGCCTGGGTCCGCTCGGCCCCTCGGCCGGCCTGCCGGGCGACCCGGCCGACGACCGCGGCTGGAGTTTCACCGGTTGGTACGACACCAGCGAAGCGCAGGCGCTACTCGAGTTTCAGGACCACGACTGGCAGCAGACCGTGGCCTGGCTCGCCGAGTCGCAGGGCCCCATGCGCAACGTGCTGCGGCTGCTCGGCCCGGTGTTGCGCCCGATCGTGCGTGCGGTCTTCATGGTGCAGCGGCGGCTGGAGGGCCGCGGGCCCTATGCCGACCCATGGGGATTGATCGAAAAGAAGTACGGCACAGCCGCATTGGCCAGCGTCGACTAACGCGAGGCGAACCAGACGGCGGCTTTGCGGATCGACTCCTCGACGGGTTCGGGTGTCCATCCCAGTTCGCGGGTGGCCTTGGAGTGGTCCAGCGGCGACATCAATTCGGCCATCCGGATTCCCGCATGGGCGAACGGTAGGTCGCGGCCCAGCAGCCTGGCCGCCGCGTCGTTGACCCGTGCCCCGGCCCGCAACGCCGACATCGGGATGCCGATGCGCGGCGATCGCCTGCCGACGGCGGTGGCGGCGATCTCGTGCAGCTCCCGGACGCTCATGTACCTGTCGGAGACGATGTAGCGTTCACCGTCGCGGCCGCGCTCGGCGGCGAGAAGCATTGCGCCGGCAGCGTCTTCGATGCCCACCACTTCGGACGAGTAATCGAAATAGAACGGGAAGCGGCCCTTGGCGACCAGGGCGAGCAGCGAACCGTGCGGTGTCGGGGCCCAGTCCCCCGGTCCGTAGGTGGTGGAGATGCACATCGCCACGCCCGGCAGACCTTTGTCCCGTGCGTACGACAGCAGCAGATTTTCGCCGGCCAGCCGCGCCTCGATGTAGGCGCCGCCCTGATCCCAGTTGTGCGGATCCTCCTCGGTGACCGGCCTGTGGTCGCTGATCGCCAAAGCGC
Source organism: Mycobacterium marseillense (assembly GCF_010731675.1). Taxonomy (NCBI): domain Bacteria; kingdom Bacillati; phylum Actinomycetota; class Actinomycetes; order Mycobacteriales; family Mycobacteriaceae; genus Mycobacterium; species Mycobacterium marseillense. Next base: position 797,474 of record NZ_AP022584.1, on the reverse strand, counting down.
CTGCGGTGCAGGTATATACGAACTTCTTCAGGTCGGCGTCCAAAGCCGCGTCCAGAACGTGGCGCAAACCCTCGACATTGGTGCGAAACAGCGGCGCGGGATCGCGCAGCCACATTCTGGCGTCGACGACGCAGTAGTAGACGACGTCGCAGCCCGCCATCGCCGCGCACAGCGCGGCGTCGTCGAACACGTCTCCGTAGCATCGCTCGACGTCGAGATCATCGATACCCGCCGTGGAGCTGGTGCGGCGCAACATGACTCGCACGTCTTCGCCCGCCGTCGCCAGCTGCCGTGTGACGTGTGATCCCAGAAACCCGCTGGCGCCGATCACCAGCTTCTTGGCGACCACTAGCGGTCGATCCATGCCATTTGTGCCTCCGCGTGATGCCCTCCCACCGGTGGGGTGAGGTGATCGAGCCGGGCCAGTTGCTCGGAGGACAGCTCGACCGCGTCGGCCCCGACGTTTTCCTCCAAACGGGTGACGCGTTTGGTGCCCGGAATCGGCACGATGTCGGGGCCTTTCGCGAGCAGCCACGCCAACGCGACCTGGGCCGCCGTGGCGCCGACGTCAGCGCTGATGTCGCGCACTTCGTCCGCGCACCGCAGGTTGTGCTGGAAGTTCTCGTCGAAGAACCGTGGATTTGTCTTGCGGTAGTCGCTGTCGGGAAGCTCCTCGGTGGAGCGGACGGTGCCGGTGAGGAAGCCGCGGCCCAGCGGCGAGTAAGCGACGAACCCGATGCCCAGCTCACGCAGCAACGGCAGGATCGCCGGTTCTTGGTCGCGCGTCCACAGCGAATACTCCGACTGGACGGCCGTGATGGGATGCACCGCGTGCGCGCGGCGGATGGTGTCCACGCCGACTTCGGAGAGGCCGATGTGCCGGATCTTCCCAGCGGCGACCACCTCGGCCAGCGCGGACATCGTGTCTTCGATCGGGGTCTGGCGGTCGAGGCGATGCTGGTAGTACAGATCGATGTGGTCGGTCTCCAGCCGACGCAGCGAACCGTCCACGGCCAGGCGGATATTGGCGGGGCTGCTGTCGAGACCGTCGCGGCCGGTGTGCGAGATGAGACCGAACTTGGTCGCCACCACCACCTGATCGCGGCGGCCCCGCAGGGCACGCGCCAGAAGTTCCTCGTTGACGTAGGGGCCGTAGACCTCGGCGGTGTCGATCAGGGTGACACCCAGGTCGATGGCGCGATGAACGGTGCGGATCGATTCGGCGTCGTCGCTGCCGGCGCCGGCATAGGCCACCGACATTCCCATCGCGCCCAGTCCCAGGCGCCCGACACGCAGCTGGCCGAGTTGAGCCTGTTTCATGGCCCTGCTCCTTGTCCTTGCCGTGGTTTAACGAGGTCTCGCTGAGCGCTGGACGGTACCGTGGCGCTGTGTCCCGCGTCGAGCTTTCCCCGATCTGATGGGCCGCGCAAACAGCCCGCGCCCGGCCCGCGATCTGGCGGTCGACTATTACCGCGTGTCCGGAGTGGTGCTGATCGTGCTGGGACACTGGCTGGCCGGGTCGGTGACCTACCACGACGGACAGTTCGGCCGGCAGAACCCGCTCGTCGACATGCCCTGGACCCAGTGGCTGACCTGGCCCTTCCAGGCGGTGCCGACGTTCTTTTTGGTGGCGGGTTATGCCGGTGCGGTGTCATGGACGCATCGGCGCGACACCGCCGGGGTCTCGCGCCGGACCTGGTTGCAGCATCGGCTGGCGCGGGTGCTCGGGCCGACCGCAGCGTACGCGATATTGGTGTCGGTCGCGGTGGTGGTGTTGGGCGTTTGCGGTGTTGCCGGTTCGGTGCTCGAGTACGCGGGCTGGGCGGTGGCGATGCACCTCTGGTTCCTGGCCGTGTATCTGGTGGTGGTGTCGTTGACGCCGGTTGCGATTGCCGCACACCGCCGTTGGGGGCTCCTGGCGCCGGGTGCGCTGGCGTTGGCGGTCGCGGTCGTCGATGTCGTCAGGCTCAGCACTCACGTGCACTATCTCGACTGGATGAACTACCTGTTGGGTTGGGGCGCCTTGTACCAGCTCGGGATCGCTTGGCGCGGTGGGCTGTTGACGGGCCGCAGACCGTGGCTGCTGGCCGCCGTCTCGGCGGTGGTCCTGGCGGTGTTGGTCTGGCTGCGGGTCTATCCGGTCAGCATGATCGGCGTTCCCGGGCAGACCATCGACAACACGACACCGCCCACCGCGGCGCTGTTGGCCTTCGGTGGTGCGCAGACCGGCATCGTGATGGCGCTCGCGCCCGCCCTCAACCGCGCGCTGCGCGCCGTCCGCGTCGAGCGGGTCCTGTCCATCGCCAACAACAACATCATGGCCCTTTATCTCTGGCACATGATTCCCGTCGTCATCGTGGCGATCGTCGGGTACCCGGCCGGACTCCTGCCGCAACCCCCCGAAGGAAGCGCCGCCTGGTGGCTGGCCCGGCTGGAGTGGGTGGCCATCCTCAGCGTCGTGACGGCGGTCGAGATCGCGCTGTTGTGGTGGGCGCGAAGGATTTTCGCGGCTCCCCTGCCACTGATCGGTGTCCCGCTCACCGAGCGGGGCGCCGAACCGATGATGCTCGCCGGGGCCGCGATGGCCGCCTACGCCCTCGCCGTGGTCGCCGCGCGGGGCTTCGCCCCCGACGGGCGGTTTCCGTGGGCGATCGCGGTGGTTTTCGCCGCCGGGGCGCTCTTCGCGGCGTTGCGCCCACGCGCCGTTCCATGAACGCCCTATGACGAAGCCGCCGGCCGAGCGACGATCACCGGCACCCGCGCCGAATGCAGCACCGCATTGCTGACCGAGCCCAACAGCATTCTGGTCAGCCCACCCCGTCCGTGACTGCCGACCACCGCGAGTTGTGCGGTTTCTGATTTGTCGATGAGATGCCGCGCCGCTCGATCGCGGGCGATGAACCGATGCACGGTGACGTCGGGATAGCGTTCCTGCCAGCCTGCCAGGCTCTCGGCCAGGCTGCGCTGGGCTTCCCCTTCCATGACCGGCCAGTCGATCGCGAACACCTCGTCGATCGCGGCGTCGCTCCATGCGTGGATGGCCACCAGGTCCACGCCGCGACGCGACGCCTCGTCGAACGCGATTTCCGTTGCCAGTTCGGAAGCCGGTGAACCGTCTGTCCCCAAAACGACCGGGGCGTCAGGCGAATCCGGTAGACCTTCGTCGCGAACAACCGCGACCGGACAGTTCGCGTGACGGACCACGGTCGAGCTGACGGACCCGAGCAGGCCCCGGGCCAGCACTCCGCGCCCGGAGTTGCCGATGACGATCATCTCCGCGGTATCGGACATCGTGAGCAACGCCGATGCGGGCGTCGAGTACACCAGTTTTCTGCCGATGGGCACCTTGCGGTCCGCCGGCATCGCCTCCTCGGCGACCTTCACCGCGTGCATGATCGCCTTTTTGCCCTCGTCTTCCAGATTGGTGACGAGGGATTCGGGATACGGGACTGGCGGGAATGTTGCGGCGGGCGTCGACACCGCGTGTACGACGGTCAGCGGGATGCTCCTCATCGCCGCTTCTCGGGCCGCCCACCGCGCGGCGACCGTTGATACCGACGAGCCGTCGACAGCCACGACGACTCCGAGTTGTTTGACGGGTCCGGGCATTTCGTCCTCCCTCTGTCATCAACGACGCTACCCGAGGACGATCTGCCGGTCATGGGGCTTAGGTCCTCAATTGCCGGGTGGTCGGACCACCGCCGCCGGTTAAATCTGGCGGCGTTGCAGCCATGCGATGATCCAGAACGGCAGCGCCACGAAGACCGTACCGCCGATGAGGTTGCCGACGGTGGTGATGCCGATGTTAATAAGCAAGCCTTGCGCGCCGAATCCCCAGCCGATCGCGCCGCGGGGTGCGGTCGGGTGGAAGAGGTTAAGCAGCAGGGGAAGGCCGAGGAATCCGACATTGGCGATCACGTGCTGGGTGCCGCCGATCACGAAGGCGAACGGGCCGTAGAACGCGAAAGTCATCCGGGCGACGTCGCTGCGGGCCTTGAAGAACATGCACATTGAGGTCTGCAGGAACCACGTGCAGACGACGGCGAGCAGCAGCGCGGTCCAGAAGGGCTGGCCCGCCTTGAGCGTGCCGACGGTCGCCGCGCGCTCGGCGAAGGCGCCCAGGTATGGGCCGCCTGCCGCGGCGCAGATGGTGACGAATATCAGTGCGCCGACGATGTTTCCGAGGAGGCCGACGGTGACCAGCAGGGCGTAGTTTCCGACGCTCAGCGTGCGTTTGAGCACAGCGAGGAAGCCGGCGGCCATGTCCGCGGTGATCAGGGACATGCCCGACACCAGGATGAGGACGAAGGACATGCCGAACGCCAGGCCCATCAGCAGGCTCGCCACCCCAGGGGTCTTGACGCCGGTACTGACCACCAGGGCCAGCAGCGCGCCGAACGCCACCATCGCGCCGCCGACCAAGGAGCGCATCAGGAAGGCCCAGGGATGCGCGGCCTTTTCCACCGCCATAGCCGCAACCCGGTCCACCATGGCTCCCACGGTCAGTGGCTCGAAGGGATCCTCGGGGGCGCGGTTGGTGGTGACGCCGGTGGGCAACGCGGTGACCGTGCCCGCCGCCGTTACCGGGTTCGGCAGCGACTGCGCTTGAGCGTTGATGGTCATCCGTCTTCGCCTTTCCGTAAGGTGTTGATCGCGTTGAGGACTCCGGAGACGTGGTCCTCGGTGAGGCGCTCGCCGTCGAAGGCGTGGCTCAGCAGGATCTTGAGGTCGAGCATCTGCTGCAGATAGACCAGGCACGGGGGGCATTCGTCGAGGTGCTTGGCGACGATCGGGCCCCACTGCCGCGGGTCGGAGTCGACGAGGTCGTCGACCAGGCGGACGAAGTCAACGCAATCGAGGGTGGGGACGGTGTTGTCGTGAACGGTCATCGTTGATACCGCTTTTCCAGTTCGTTTCGAAGATTTCCCCGGGCGCGGTAGAGCAGTGCCCGCTGCGCCTCGGCGGTCAGGTCGAGGAGCTCGGCCGCTTCGTCGGCCGGGGTGCCGACGATGTCGCGCAGGATGACCAGTTGTCGTTGCCGCTCGGGCAAGGCATCCAGTGCCGCACGGACGTGGCCGACGAGTTCGCTTTGGACGGTGTGATCTTCGGGCAGAAACCGGCGCGACGGCGGCTCGCGCCAGTGCCCGGCATCGGGGTGGCCGTCGGGATGCATGCGGCCCGAGAGCGGGTCCGCATCCGGGGCGGCCAGCACCTCGTGGTGGCGGATTCGCGATTCGCGGCTGCGATGCCGTGAGGTGGTGTGTTTGACGATCCCGAACAGCCAGGTGCTCACCGAGGAGCGCCCCTGGAAAGAATCCGGCGATTGCAGTACCTGCACCCACGCCTCCTGCACGGCTTCTTCGGCCACCGCCAGCGAATCCACCATGGTTCGGGCGAAATTCACCATTGGGCGGTGGTAGTCGCGCACCAGGCTGGCCAGCGGAACCCCGCCGACCAGGCGTTGTGATTGGGTGCCCTCCGGCGGCACCGCCACTGGAGTCACCATCGATCCATGCTCAGGTGCATTGGGCCAACTCCCAGCGCAGTTGGCCTTCGGACGGTGACTGGACGGGGATGAACGCGGCCTCCCGGTAGCGCCGGCTTACCGACGTGCGGCTCGCATATCCCTTGCCGCCGGCGGTCCGGATCTCCAAAGCAGCGCTGGCGCTGGACAGTTCGGCCGCGGTAAGCCGCAGCGACAACAACTCCTTCTTGGCCGGCGACCGGGGGCCGCCAACCGCCTCGGCCAAACGGGCCAGCGTCGTCTCGGCCTCGGTGAGGTTGTCCGCGACGCGGTCGACGTCGGCGCCGAACACCGCGTTGACGCCGCCCAGTCCCCGCCTGCTCTGCTCGAGAGCCGTCCTGGCCAGCCCCAGACACATAGCCGACTGCAGCACAAGGAAAGTCGGGCGGACCGCTTGCAGAAAGCCCTCGAAATCGCGTGACAGCACCTGCGTGTCGGGGACGTGAGCGCCATCGAGGTTCAGATACGACGAGGCCGTGCTCCCCATGGCCAGCAGGTCGAAGTGCTCGCCCACGAGAACCCCGGGTGTGTCCAACGGCAAGGCGACGATCAATCTCTCACCGGCATCGGTGCGCACCGCCGTCACCATGGTCGAGTCGGGGTAGAGGTTACTGGCCCATCTGATCGGACCGGACACGCGATAGCCGCCCGTCACCGTTGTCGCGGTCAATTCCACGCTGCCACATCCGGCCGCCTCCTTGAACGCCGCGGCCATGCCGGTGACTCCCAGCACGGTTCCCGACAGTAGTCGTTCTGCGGCGGGCGCGCTGAACGGGGTTGCCGCCGTGAGCAAATACTCGACGGTCATGCGATGGGCCCACAGCGAGAAACCGGTGCTCATGCACGTCCCGGAGATCGCCTGGATCACCTCGGCCATCGCCGGGAGCAGGCCGTCGAAGTTGCCCGGGGCGCCGATTCCGAGCAGGCGGGCCTGCCCCAGCGCGGTGAAGCTGCGACGGGAAAGGCCCTCGCCACCGTCCAACGCCGCGGCGTGGGCCTGAATGTCTTCCAACAGAGCGACATCCAGCCTGCTGGCCGCGGGATCCAGGGTCGCCGTCATTTCGCTGCCTCCTGAGTCTGATCGGCGGAGTGTTGCCACGCGTAATCGAGGAACTTGCCGTCGAATGTGACGACCACTCTGTCGCCCTGCGGGTGCGGACGGCGCTGCACGCTGAGCTGAAAGTTGATAGCGCTCATGATGCCGTCCCCGAATTCTTCATGGATGAGTTCTTTGATCGCCGGGCCGTAGACCCCCAGCGCCTCGTGGAACCGGTAGATCGTTGGATCTTTCGCTATCGTCGCATCGGATCCCCGGTGCGGCATCATTTGCAGGACGGCCACCGCCTCATCGTCGAGGCCGAGGAGCGACGCCACCGCACGGGCGTCGCCAGCCGACAGCGGATGCTGCCCGAGCAGCGCGGCGACCGTCCATACCGGGTCCTTGCCAAGGGTTTCGGCGATTGCCGCCCAGCTCAGTCCTTGCCGGGCGCGGGCCAGCCGGATGGCCTCGGCGAGGTCGGATTTGGTGTATGTTTCTGCCGTGGTTCGGGTTTGCGGCATGACGTTCATCCGGTGCACAGAGTCGATTCGACGCTCACCGGGTTGCGAAACGTGTTCACGACCGGCGACCACGCGATGGCGTTGTCGTGGATTTCCTTGAGCGTGGCCTCGTCGGCGTCGCCGGCCAGGCGCACTGTGCAGCGGATGTCGCTGAACCCGAGGCGCTTTCGTTCCGGAGTGTCCCCCACGCCCCAGACCGCGGAGATGTCGATGTCGCCTTCCATCTCGACCTCGATTTTGGTGAGGGTCACGCCGCGGTGGGTGGCGTTGGCCAGCAGCCCCACGGAGACGCACGAGCCCAGCGCGGCCAGGGCGGTCTCGGAGGGGTTGGGGGCCGAGTCATCACCGAGTAGGGCAGGGGGCTCCCCCACCAGCATCGGCGCCAAGTCGCGGACGTAGGTCATGTTGCGAAACCCGGTCTCACACACCGTCGTGGCTTTGAGCGTCTTCTTGCCGGTCTCGGGGTTGGCCTTGGCGTTACAGGACAGCCGGTCAAGGCCTTCGGCGTCGATTACGAGCGCGTCGGTCATGTGAGTTCTCCGTTTCTCGCTGATTCTGCGGTTTCACGGAGTTAGTGCTCGGCGGGCACCGATGCGTGACGGCGGGCGGGATTGATTTACCGCCCCGACACAAGACATCACACGGACGAAACACGGCGCCCCTCAGCGGCCACCGCGGGGCGGCGACGTTTGCTCAGCGGAACAGGCTTTGGCCGATGTAGTGCCCTTCAGCCGGCGCGGGAGGCACCGCGAAGATTGCTGATCCGATGTGACGGATGTATTCGTTGAGCAGATCGTGGGCGCCCAGCCGGTTCTGCAGGCGGATAAAATCTTGCGGATCGTTTTGATACGAAAGGAACAGCAGACCGGCATTGAGTTGGCCGTTGGAGTCCAGACCGTCGGTGTAGTTGTAGGAGCGCCGGCGGATCATGATGCCGTCGTTGTTTTCGCGGGCGGCCAGGCCGACGTGGGACATCGGATCGATGAGCGGGCTGCCGTCGGCGCCCTTGGCGGCGAAGTTGGGCGTATCGAATTCGGTCTTGCCGCTTAGCGGTGCGCCTTCGTCCTTGGTGCGGCCGAAGATCCTCTGCTGGTTGCCGATCCGGTCGACATCCCATGTTTCCAGCAGCATCCGGATCTTGCGGACGACCTGGTAGGTCCCGCCGTTCATCCAGGGCTGGTCGCTGTTGTCGACCCACACGAAATTGTGGTACTCCGCGTCCGTGGCGACATTGCGGGTTCCGTCTTTGAATCCCAACAGGTTTCGCGGTGTGTGCTGACCCGGGCCGGCCGAGGCGCGGCCGAATCCCAGCACCGCCCAGAACGGCGAGACGATGTTGCGGCCGAGCCGGGCCAAGTTACGCACTGCGTGGTAGCACACCTGGGGGTCGTCGGCGCATGCCTGCACGGACAGGTCGCCGCCGTGCAAGCGGGGATCGAGGTTGTCCCCGTTGAGGGGCGGCAGGTCGGTGAATCCGGCGGGCCGGCGTGCGGCCAGGCCGAATCGGTCACCGAATAGGGCCGGGCCCAACCCGATGGTGACGGTCAGGCTGGCGGGACTCAACCCGTAGGCCTCTCCCGTGTCGGCGGGCGGCTGCACGTCGACCTGCGGCTGCACGGTACCAACCGGCTTCCCCTGCTGCAGGATTGCGGCCGCGGCCGACCATCGAGCCAGCAGGGTCTGCAGCTCGGCGCGGCCGGCGCCGGCGGCCACGGAGAAGGACATGAACATTGCGTAACGCTGTGGCGGGGTGTCGATTCCGCCCTGGTGAGCTTGCCCGTAGAAGGGGTAACTGCGACGCAGGTCGACGGTGTCGTCGTCGTCGCCGCGCTGTCCGGCCGCCATGGCGTGCCCGGCCAGGCCGCCCCCGACGGCGCCGAGGGCGGCGCCGCTGAGCCCGGCGAGCATGACGCCGCCGAGCGCGCGCCGGCGCGACACCGCGGCCGAATCCGACTGTGCTCCAACGCCGTCCGGAGCGTCGGTGGTGAAACCGGTTTCATCGTCGGTCACGATCAGCCGCCCGCGACGACTTTTTGGGCAACGGTGGACAGGCTCTGGTGGAGCGGCTGGATGACCGCGGTGAGCTTCGGCGCATCGCTGGCCTTCAGCGCGGGGGTGTAGGTCCGGTAGCCACCCAGGGCGGTGGGGTCGCGGTACCCGTCCAGCACGGCGAGCACGTCGCGAAACTGCTGATCGATTTGCGTGACGAGATTGGCGTCGATCCTGTCCAGGCCCGGCCGCAGCGACGCGTATGCCTGCTGGGCACCTTCGACGTTCCCCGAAAAGTCCATCAGATCAATGTGACTGAAGGCCTCTTCCTCGCCGGTGATCTTGGTGTTTTGGATCTCTTCGATCAGGTCGCTGGCACCGTTGGCCAGGTCCTCGGGCTTGTAGGCCAAAGTGGTGACGATGCCGTTCAATTTGCCGACGTTGCCGACCAATTCGGTGCTGAACGTCTTCGTTGCGGCGCTGATCGCGCCGCCCTGCCACAGGTCACGCTCGATGGCGTGGAATCCCTTCCATCCGACCTTGGCGTCGACCGGGGTGGACTCCCGCATGTCGATCAGATAGTCGAGGTTGCCGGCGTTGTCACCGACCGCGAAGCCCGGCAGCACGAAGCCCTCCACGGTGGACTCCGAACGCTCCCAGAACAACCGGGCTTTGGCGTAGGACGTCTTCGCGGCCTTGAGGCTGCCCGACTGCACCGCCGCATCGAGGACTTTCACAGCGTCGTTGAGCTGGGTGATCTGATTGACGACGTAGGCCGCGTAGTCCTTGGTGCCCTGGCTCAGGATGCTGGCCACGGTGCCCGTCGGCGTCGCCGGCGCGGTACCCGTCACCGTCAAGGTCTGGTATTCCGTGCTCGCCCCGGGGCAGTAAAGCTGGTAGGCGCCGCCGTCCAGCGTGACGGTGAACGACACCGGGTCCAGGCCGGGTGCAAGGTTCTCCTTCTCGCCGATGATCCGCTGGTCCCTGAGCAATTCGACCTCGTTGATCCCGGGCGCGTTCGTGTTGGCCACCGTGAAGGTCACCGGCCCGGCGGGCACGGAGGCGGTGTCCAGCGCGCAGCCGTCCTTGCCGGCGTCGTTGGCCATGGTGACCTTGACCGCGCTGGTGCCGCCGGGCCGGCCGCCTTGCCCGGCTCTCGAAGGGGCGGACTGGCCGTTCGAATGGCTACATGCGGCCACCGGCAGCACCGCCACCGCAACGAGAACCGTTGCAGTCAGCACGAATTCACGAGGCCGGCACGCTGCCGCGGCGATGCGATTCACCATCAATCGATTTCCTCTCGTCGGTTTGCCCGCGGTCCCCGCGCCCCGAGGCTATCGCTGACAACGCGCATGCCAACGCAAAACCCGCGATTACCAGTGGAAGCCAGACAGTCCAGAGCTGCCGCTCCCCGCGGTTGCGTCCGCTTGCGGCGATCTCGGCCGCAGTCGAGTGGTCTTCGGCGGCGGAGGTGGACCAGTCCGTCGCCAGCCCGCCCAGACTGACGGTCTTCGCCCCCGTCAGCCCGCCACCGGTCAAGATCGCCGTGCGGTTGCTCGTCGCTTGCGCGCGCACCACGACATCACCCTGCGCGAGCACGGTGTAGACGGTCGTCGTCGACCATTGACCCTGAAACGGCCCCGGCGTGCGGCCGACCCCGAGACCAACGGGTAGCCGGCCCCCCGCCATGCTCAGCAACTGATCCAGCGTGACTTCCGGCGCGCCGTCGGCACCGGCGGCCTCGGAAGCCTGCCACACCTGTACCGGCAAGCCGTCCACGGTTTGGTGGTCCGCCGGGACAAGCACGATGCTGTGGATGCTCGCGGCGCCCCCCGAGGCCACGGTCAGCTCACGCCCGTGCGGACCGGTCCCTATCGACACGGCCGCGGTGCGGCCCGCGCGGTCGGTGACGGTGCGCGCCCGCGCGTTCAGCGACGAGCTCCCGGCCGGCGCCATGATCGTCAGCCCCGCCGCCACGATGAGCAGCAACGCCGCGGCGGCCGCCAGCAGCCGGCTCCGGGCTCGCGGCGCGGCCGCGAGCCGGGCCGGCCACAGGAACACGATGAGCACCGACACGGCATACAGCAGCCAGCCCAGCACCTCGATCAGGCGCGGATCGGCAGGGATGCCGAACACGCCCGAGGTCACCGCGCCCAGGACGGAATTGCTCGGTATCCACCCGGACAGGTCGAGCACCCGCCGCTGGCCGATGCGCACCCAGCCCGCCTCGTGTGCGGTGCGCAAGGCACCCACCACCAGCCCGGCGGCGATCAGCACCAAGAAGACCCCGGTCACCCGGAAGAACCGGCCGAGGTTGAGCCGCACGCCACCGAAGTACAGGCCCACGCCGAGCCCGATCGCCGTTGCGATGCCCACCGCGCCGCCGAGCAGGGCGAACCAGCGGTTGCCGTGCGACGTCTGGGCGGCGGCCAGCAAGAACACCGACGTCTCGAAGCCCTCCTTGAGGACGGCGAGAAACGCCATCACGGCCAGCGCCAGCGCGCCGCCACGGTTCACGGCCTGGCGGGCGTCGCGCTCGAGTTCGCCCTTGAGCTGCGCGGCGTTGCCGTTCATCCAGATGATCATCGACGTCACGAACACCACGGCGATGGCGTTGATGACGGTTTCCATCATCTCTTGCTGGACCTGCGGCAGGCTCGCGGCGAACAGGTCGAGGCCGATACCCACCGCGACACTGAGCAACACGGCCACGGCCACACCGGCGAACATCGGGCGGATGGTCTGGCCGTTGCGCTTGAGGAAGGCGCCGACGATGCTCACGATGAGCGAAGCCTCGAGGCCTTCGCGCAGGCCGATGAGGAACGTGCCTATGAAAACACCGTATACGCCGAATACGCCCTGCATGCGCCCTATTTCTGTCCCGCCGATCTGCGGCTCAGCGTAGCCGACCTGACAGGAGCCGACCGGGCCCTGGCCGTCAGCCGGCCGGGTGCGTCACGAAGTCGATGAGTTCCTCGACCCGGCTGATCAGCGCCGGCTCCAGATCGTTCCAGTCGCGCACCCGCGAACGGATATGCCGCCACGCCCTGGCGATGTCGGCCTGATCGGCATGCGGCAGGCGAAGCGCCTGGCACGCGCCGTGCTTCCAGTCGAGCTGCCGCGGCACGTCCGGCCATTTCGCCAGACCCAGCCGCTGCGGCTTCACGGCCTGCCAGATGTCGACGTAGGGGTGACCGACGACGAGGGTGTCGGCGCCGCCCGGGCCGCGTCGCACCGCGTCGGCGATGCGGGCTTCCTTGGAGCCGGTGACCAGGTGGTCGACGAGCACTCCGAGGCGCCGACCCGGGCCGGGCGCGAACTCGGCGACGATGTCCACCAAATCGTCGACGCCGCCGAGTTGCTCGACGACGACGCCTTCGATCTTCAAGTCCTCACCCCACACCTGCGCGATGAGTTCGGCGTCGTGGCGGCCCTCGACATAGATTCTGCTGGCGCGCGCGACCCGCGCGCGCACGCCCGGCACCGCGACCGAGCCCGACGCCGTCCTGGTCGCCGCGGCGGGGGCGGCCCGCCGCGGCGCGGTGAGGATGACGGGGCGCCCCTCAAGCAAATAGCCAGGGCCTAAAGGAAAGCCGCGCACATGGCCCCGCCGATCTTCCAGGTCCACCCGACCGTATTCGACACGCACCACCGCGCCGACGTAGCCGGTTTCGACGTCCTCGACGACCAGGCCCAGTTCGGCCGGGTGTTCGGTCGAGCGGGGCTTGCATCGTCCCGCGGCCAGCACATCGGCTCCATAGCGATCCACCACGCGGCAATCCTAGAAAGCCTTTCGGCCAAACGGCGTTACGGCGCGCCACGGCGTGGCGATGGTCGGCAAGATCACTCTCGGCGCGCCAACGCGGGCAAGCCGCAAAAAGATGCGTTTAACTGTGTGGCGTTACCTGGCTGATGACGTCGCCGATGGTACGTTGCTAGCTAAGGCAAGCACTGCCGCTCATGCGCAATCGGCGGCGGTTAGCGAGGTGGACGAATGGACTTGTCGCATTGGGTGACAAGCATTGTGGCGTTTGTGCGGGCCGGCTACCCCACCGGCATGCCGGCCCCCGGTCACGTGCCACTGGTGGCTTTGACGCGCCGACGACTCTGTGGCCACGACATCACCGCCATTGCAAGCGATCTCGTCGCGCGTCGCGTCTGGCCGATCAGCCCCATCGACATCGGCGTGGAGATCACCCGGATCACCAACCAGCTGCCGACGCCGGATGACGTCGAGCGTGTCCAGCGTCGCGTTCATGTGATCCGCTGCTCGCGCGGATAGCACCCGGCGGCTTCGCCGCCGTCACGGCGATTTGGGCACCGGGCCGGCGCACGCTGCGAGATAGTCCGCGTAGCTCCACGTCCGCAGAAACTGTTGGCCCGCTTGCAATCCCCGGTGGTAGAGGGCTTCACGCTGCTGCGCGGTGATGTCGAAGTCGATCGGGCTGACTTCGTCGGCATCCACGAAGATAGTGCGCCGGACGGTGCAGGGATCGTCGATGTAGGCGTTGTCCTGGTTGCTCACCAGCGTCTCTATCGCCGCGAGCCCCAACGACACCGGACCGTGGACGGGATGCGTGGGCGGGATGCCGGGACGCGCAGACAGCCGGATTCCGAAGGTGGGCCACCGCGGCTGGGCGTCCGGCCGGTCGAACAACTGGACCGGAAAGTCCGACAGCAATCCGCCGTCCACCCACGTCGCGCCCGCGACCCGAACGGGCTCGAACACGTACGGAATGGCCGACGACGCATGCACCGCGCGCGCGACCGAAAATTCATCGGGGTCGAGGCCATACGTGCTGAGGTCCCACGGGATTCGCACCAGTCGGCGGCGGGACAGGTCGCTGGCGGTCACCACGAGCGACCACGCGAACTGTTCGGGGTGTTCACCCGTGCGCAGATCGCCGAACGTCCGCACGCCCAGATCACCGAGCAGACCGGCGAGCAACTCTTCGAGGTAGGCCCCCCGATACACACCATCCGACGTCAGCAACGACAACGCCCCACCGATCAGCGGAACCCGCCCGATCAGGTTGCGGTCGAGGAACTTCCGGTAATCGATGGCCCGCATGATGTCGGCCAACCGGCTGATCGGCTCACCGGCGACCTGCAGGGCGGCCACCAGCGACGCGACGATGGCGCCCGCGCTGCTTCCCGCGACGCGGGGAAACCGGTACCCGGCCTGGTCGAGCGCATCCACCGCTCCCACCAGCCCGATCCCCCGGACACCGCCGCCTTCACATACCAGGTCGGCACGCACGTCACTCACTGCCACCAGCCTAGCCGGACCGGGCCGGGCCGCGCCCGCGCGGCGCGCCGAAAACCGGGAGCACGATCAACACAGCCGGCGGCCATCCGCGCCGAAGAAATGCAGGTGTCCCGGCCGCGGATGCAGCCGCACCCGGCTGCCCCGCGCCGGTGGATTGCGTCCGTCGGCGCGTGCCACGATCGGCGCATCGATTACCTTGCCGGAACCGGTGATTCGCCCGTAGAGGTAGGCGTCCGCGCCGAGCTCCTCCACCACGTCGACCTCCATCTCGACACCATGGCCGCCCAGCTCGAAATGTTCGGGACGGACCCCGACGACGACCTCGCCCGCGGCGCCGGCGATCTCCCGCGGCACCGGGACGGACCAATCGCCAAGCGCCATAGCCGAATCCGCGACGGGCAGGGTGAACAGGTTCATTGCCGGCGACCCGATGAAACCCGCCACGAAGACGTTGGCCGGGTTTCGGTAGAGCTCGCGGGGCGGGGCGAATTGCTGCAGCACGCCGTCGCACAGCACGGCGACGCGGTCCCCCATGGTCATCGCCTCCACCTGATCGTGGGTGACATAGACGGTGGTCGTGCCCAGCCGGCGTTGCAATGCCGCGATCTGGTTGCGGGTCTGCACCCGCAGTTTGGCGTCGAGATTGGACAACGGTTCATCCATCAGGAACACCTGGGGGCGGCGCACGATCGCGCGACCCATCGCCACGCGCTGGCGCTGACCACCGGACAGGTCCTTCGGTTTGCGATCGAGATACGGCTGTAGGTCGAGCAATTTCGCCGCATCCAACACGCGTTCACGGATCTGCGCCTTCGGGATTTTGGCGATTTTCATGGCGAAGCCCATGTTTTCGGCCACCGTCATGTGGGGGTAGAGCGCATAGTTCTGAAAGACCATCGCGACGTCCCGGTTTTTGGGATCGACATGGGTGACGTCCCGGTCGCCGATCCGGATGCGTCCGGAGTCCACGGTTTCCAGTCCGGCCACCATCCGCAGCGAGGTGGTCTTGCCGCATCCGGATGGCCCCACCAGAACGACGAATTCCCCGTCGCCGACAACGAGATCCAGGTTGTCCAGGGCCGGCCGATCCGCCCCGGGATAGCGTCGCGTTGCCTGCTCGAAGCTCACCGAGGCCATGATCACCCACCCATCCCGGTGACCGCGATGCCGCGAACGAACGAGCGCTGCGCGAACGCGTAGATGACGACCAGCGGCAGCATGATGAGGATCGAGGTCGCCATCAGGACCGGCCATCGGGCAACGTATTCACCCTTCATCCGGACCAGCCCCAGCGTCAGAGTGGCCAGACTGTTGCGCTGAATCATCAACAGCGGCCAGAGAAAATCGTTCCAGACGTTGACCCAGGTGAGCACCGCGAGCACCATCACCGCCGGCCTGGCGTGGGGCAGCAGGATTCGCCAATAGACCTGCCACGGCGAACAGCCGTCGAGGATCGCCGCTTCCTCCAGATCGGTGGGCAGGGTCCGGAAGAATTGCCGCATCAGGTACGTGCCGAACGCACTGCCGAAGAAACCCGGTACGATCATCGCCCAGGGAGTGTCGACCCATCCCAGCGCCCGCATGACGAGGAACTGCGGGATCACCGTCACCGTCAGCGGTACCATCAGCGTGCCCAAATACACCACGAACAGCGCGTCGCGGCCGCGGAAATCCAGTCGCGCGAACGCATATCCGGCCAGCGAGCAAAAGAACACGTGCCCCGCGGTGACACAGCCCGCGTACAGCACGGTGTTGAAGAACATCCGCCCGAACGGCAGCAGCGCGAACACTTCGGTGTAGTTGGACCACCGCGGGTGCGCCGGCAGCAGGGTGGGCTCGCTGACCTCGCCCTCGGTTTTCAGCGAGCCCGACACCGCCCAGGCGATCGGGAACAGCGCGCACCAAGCGATGGCGAGCAGCGCGGCATAGACCATGCCGCCGCGCATCGCGGTCCGCCTGATGACACCCTCACTTAAGCCCACGCGAAGTCTCCAAAGAACGTCGATGGCTGACTTTCAACTGCACCACGGTCAGCACCAGCAGGACCGCGAACATCACCCACGCCAGCGCGGATGCGTAGCCGAACTCGAGGAACGAAAACGCGTGCTGGAACAGCATGATGCCCAGGACGTAGGTCGCCGATTCCGGTCCGCCGTTGGCGCCGGTGAGGACGTAGACCATGTCAAACGCCTGGAAGGCGTGGATGACCGAGATGATGACCACAAACGAGATCGACCCCCGGATCAACGGGACCGTGATCGAGACGAATTGCCTTATCTCGCCGGCTCCGTCGATCTTGGCCGCCTCGTACACCGTCCCCGGCACACCCTGCATCGCGGCCAACAAGACGACCGCGGCGAACGGCACGCTGCGCCACACGCTGACGATGCACAGCGAGACCATGGCCCAGCGCGGTTCGACCAACCACGGGACGGGGCCGAGCCCAAACCAGCCCAGCATGATGTTGAGCAAGCCATTGTCGGTATTGAAAACGAACTGCCACACCACGGCCATGACCACCGACGAGATCGCCAAGGGGAGAAAGACAATGGTGCGGAAAACGCTGATGCCCCTGACTTTCTGGTTCAGCACACCGGCGACGGCCAAACTGATGACCACGGTGGGCACCACCGTCCCCAGGGTGAAGATCACCGTGTTGCGGATCGCGATCAGGAACAGCGGATCCGAGGTGAACAGTTCCCCGAAGTTCTTCAGTCCCACGAATTTCGGCGGGGTGAACACGTCCCACCGCTGGAAGCTCATGTAGAGCGAGAAGCCCAGCGGAAAGAGCATGAACACGGCGACCGCAACCAGGTTGGGCGCGACGAACAGCCGGCCCGCCCAGGCGCGCCGGCGCCATGGGCTCGGGTTGTCCTGAGCTTTTCCGCGCGCCTTCCGCGCTGGAGCGGTCGCGCCACCCGAGTGCATCGCGGTCATGGGCTGCGCAGCACTTCGTCGACGGAGCGGGACAGGCCTGCCAACGACGTCGCCGGTTCGCGCCCCCGCAGGATGGGGCCAAAGTTGCGGTCCATCAAGGCGTTCACCTTCTCCCACGCCGGCGTGATCGGCAAGCCTTGCGAAAACGCCGGGCCTTCGGTGAGCACGCTCAGATTGCCGATCCTTCGATGGGCGTTGGCGAAACCTTCCGAATTGAGGGCCGACCGCAGGACGGGAACGAACAGGCAGGATTCACCGATCAGCGCCTGGCCGATGGGACCCGTCGCGAATTTCACGAACTCCCAGGCCTGTTCCTTGCGTGGACTGGTCGACGAGATGCCCAGCCCGGTGGCGCCGACGTCCGAACACGCGGCTCCTCGGTTGGCCAGCGCCGGACCGACCGGCAACGGCGCGACGTCGAAATCGAGGTCCTCGGCGCGCAGGTAGGTTTGGTAGCGCCAGTGCCCACCCAGCGCGATCGCCGCCCGCCCCACCGCGAACAGGTTGGGGGTGGACATCGACTGCGTCTCCGATGCGTTCGGCGCGACCCGATGTTCGTTGGCCAGGTCGGCGTAGAACTGCACCGCCTCCTGGAAGGCGGCGTCGTCGAAATTGAGGTGGGTCGGATTCACCCGCGGGTGGGACCACGGGACGCCGTTGTTCATCGCGAACAATCCCGCCGAGTAGGTCGACACCCAGGTGTTGACGAAGCCGTACTGCGCAGCCCGCCCGGAGGCGTCGCGCTTGGTCAGCGCGCGTGCGGTGTCCAGGAATTCGCTGAAATCCCAAGGCCGTTCCCACGTGCTGGGCGGGGCCGGTACCCCGGCGTCGGCGAACAACCGCTTGTTGTAGAACAGGTAGTTTCCCGACCACTGTTCGGGGAGCGCGAACTGTCTTCCGTTGAACCTGAACGTTTCATACAGCGCCGGAATACTGTCCGCTTTGAGCTGCTGGGCGAACGCTTTGTCCCGCGCCAACAGGTCGTCGAGATCCAGCAGCACGCCGCGGTCGGCGAGTTCAGCGTAAGAAAGTTCCCACGTCATCAGCACGTCGGGGCATTTGCCGCCGACACAAAACGTCGAAAGCTGTTGCATGACGCCCGGCCCGGACAACACCGCACGCACCTTGATGTCGGGATGGCGGCGCGCGAACTCGTCGACGATGCGCATCCTCGCCTCACGCTCGTCCGGATTGGCCGCGAAAAAGAAGGTCAGCGCGTCGTCGTCGGGAGCGCATCCGGCGGACCACGGCGCCAGCGCGGCGGCGGACAGCGCGCCGGCGCCCCGCAGCAGGCTGCGCCGTCCGAACGGCTTATCGAGCATGGCTCTCCCGGTCTAGCCGTGGTCCCGGCCGTCGGCCGGCTCCCTCTGACGTCCTTGGTACCCGATGAGGTTGTGATGTTCCTGGATCGGCCGGCGTGGCAACGTCAGCGCCGCCCGTCGGATGCGCTCGGCGTCGCCGGTGATGTCGATCGTGTGGATGCGACCGTCGGCCCCGATGCCGATCACCAGCAGAATTTGAGCGCGCCCGTGGGTGGCGATCACGATGCCCGGTGTCCCGTCGATGAGCATGACAGCACCGGCGCGCGCCCGCCGGGTGAAACGGCGGGTCTCCTCGGCGACCTGCCTGGCGCCGCGCACCGTGGTGGGCACGTCGGCGGGCACCAGGGCCCGGTCGACCGTGCGCACAACGTCGGGAGCCAGCAGCTCGAGCAGACCGGCGATGTCGCCGCCGCGGCAGGCCGCCAAAAACGCCTCGACCACCTCGAGGTGGTCGGGGGTGCCGCGGGGTGCGGCGGGCGGGGCGGCATGCAGGCGGCCGCGGGCCCGGCTGGCGAGTTTCTTCGCGGCATCCGGCGACCGGTGCAACAACGCGGCGATCGTCTCGAATGGCATGGCGAACACGTCGTGCAGCACGAAAGCGACGCGCTGTGCCGGTGAGAGGCGGTCGAGCACGACGAGCAGGGCGCTGCTCACCGACTCGGCCAGCAGCGCGTCCTCGTCGGCAGGGGCCGACGCCGCCTCAGCCAGCCGGTCCAGCTCGTCGGGTTCGGCGAGGGGCTGCTCGGCCCGCCGCTTGCGCGCCCGCAGCTGGTCCAGCGCCTCACGGGCAGTGATCGTCGTGAACCAACCGGAGAGGTTGTCGACGGCGTGAAAGTCCGCGCGGCTGGCCTTCAGCCACGCCGACTGCACCGCGTCGTCCGCGTCGGCCACCGAGCCCAAAAGCTGGAACGCGACCGATCGCAGGTGGCGCCGGTCCGCGTCGAAGCGCTGTGCGAGAGCCACCAAATCCGTTGTTGCGCTCATGGGTCACCTTTTCTGCACGGAAATCGTCAAGGAGATGACCGCGTCCACCGGACTTCCTGTCGCGAAGGAGACCAACACCATGACCCTACCGATTGTGCGCCGCGGCGCGCTCACCAACCAGACAATTCGTGGCGGAATTCGCTGCGCGACAAGGGATTGATCCAGATGAACACCGCACTTGTCGTGATCACGCTGTCGACCGCGGCCGTCACCGCCGCAATCGCCATCGCCGATTTCGTTCCGGCTCGATTCGTGCTGGCGAACTCCGCCCAAGTCGGCGTGCCCCGTTCCTGGTTACCGGCGCTGGGCGCGGTGAAGCTGGCCGGGGCCGCCGGGATCGTGGTCGGGCTGTTGGGTCCACGCCAATTGGGCATCGCGGCCGCCGCGGGCCTGGTTCTGTTTTTCGTCGGCGCGGTGTTGACGCACGTGAAGGCGCGCGTCCTGTACAACATCGCGTTCCCGGCGGCCTACTTGTGCCTGTCCGCGACGTCGCTGGCGCTGATGGTCGCCCGCTGAACATCGCCGGATCAGCCGGGAAAGTACCGGATCCGGTTGATGGCGTTGCGGCGCCACGCCACATCGGCGAACAGGATGGCGCGCCCGTGGTCGGAGTTGATCGAGACCGCGACCGTCGGGCCGGCGCTGATCACCTTGGTCGCACCGGCCCCGTTCAGTTGTTCCACCAGTTCGGCCGGTTCGAGCGGGTCGCGATCACCCAAAGTTATTGTGGCCCTTGGTGACAGCGTCCGCGCCGCGACGAACGTGTCTCCTCGCGCGGCGGCCGCCACAAAACTGCGCACCAGCCGTTGGTGGCGCGCACCCACGCGCCGGAATCCGGCCATGAATCCGGCGGTCCCCTGCCATCCCTGATTGGTCAGCAGGCCTTTGGACAGGTGCAGCGCGGGGCTCACCGCGCCCGGCCCGGCGCGCAGGAACTGCGCCATCATGGCGGGCAGCTCCCAATACGCCCGTAGTTGGCCGATCAGCCAGTCGCCGTTGGCTTCTCGGAGGTCGTAGCGCAGCAACGCGGGAATGTACATGGTCACGGCGGGACCCATGGCGACCTCGAGCTCGAGATCGCGCAGCACCGCCGTGCCGAAGACGATGTCGAGATCGCGATGGAATTTGATGTCGCGCGGGCCGATGAACGTGTCGTAGAAGCGGCCGATCTGCTCATGCCCCACGTGGGGCCGCGAACCCACCGGGTCCTGGACGCGGGCGTCGCCGGTGAACAGCCCCACCCATCCGGTGCGATCGTGCGCGGCGGCCGCCTGCGGCGAGCGCTCCACCGCCGCGAGCAGACGTTCCCGGTCCAGCGGCACCACCATCAGGGTCCCCCCACCAATTCGACGCCAACGGATTCCATGTCCGCCAGCGCCTGGGCGGCGGAGTCCGGTGCCGTGGCCGCGGTCAGGTCCACGATCACCCGGGTCCTCAGACCGGCCCGGGCCGCGTCCTCGGCGGTCCGCCGGACGCAATGGTCGGTGGCGATGCCGACCACGTCGACGTCGTCAACGCCGCGCTGCCGCAACCACTCCAGGAGGGGCGTGCCGTTCTGGTCGGCGCCGTCGAAGCCGCTGTACCCCGCGGAGTACGCGCCTTTGCGAAAGACGGCGTCGATGGGCGTGGTGTCCAAGTCGGGGCGAAGTTCCGCGCCCACGCTGCCGGCGACGCAGTGCGGGGGCCAGGTCGAGGAATAGTCCGGCCGGTCGGAGAAGTGCTCGCCCGGGTCGATGTGGAAGTCCTGGGTCGCCACCACGTGGCGATAGCCCGGCGAGCCGGCCAGGTAGGTGTTGATGGCGGGCGCCACGGCGGCGCCGCCGGTCACCGGCACGGCGCCACCCTCGCAGAAATCGTTTTGCACGTCGACGATGATCAACGCTCGCACGGGCTCCAGACTATCCGGGCGGGCCGCGGCGCCGCCCTAGCTGCGCAAATCGGCGTCGCGGTTTGCTCGATAGGCAGTCGGGTAATACACGGGCCATGGTGATCAGGAGAATCGCGCGACCCCTGTTGTCAGTCGCGTTCATCGGGCAAGGAGTCAATTCACTACTCAATCCCAAATCGGCGGCCCAGGCGGCGGCGCCGGCGGTGGATGGCCTCCAGGCGTTGCCAGATTCGGTGAGCGGCAACATTCCGAGCGACCCCGAAACGGTCGCCCAAATCACCGCGGCCGTCCAGATCGGTGGCGGCCTGCTCCTTGCCACCGGCAAGCTTCCCCGCATCGCGTCGGCCGCGCTGGCGGTGACGGTGTTGCCCGCCAACATCGGGGCGCACTCGTTCTGGAACGAAAGCGATCCCGCGGCCAAAGCGCAGAAACGTCAGCAGTTTCTGACCGACCTCAGCCTGTTGGGCGGCTTGTTGATCGCCTCCGCCGACACCGCGGGCAAGCCGTCGCTGGGGTGGCGCGGACGCCGGGCGGCCGAACGGCTCTCGGACCGGGTGTCGTCGGCGTGGCCCGGATCCGACGATTCGACCTTCGACGCAGATTTTTCGGAGCTGGGCGACCGGATCGCGCACGGCTTGCAGGTCGGTGCCGAACGTGGCCGCGAATTGGCCAGCACCGCCGCGGAACGGGGTGCGCCCTATGCCGAAGCCGCGCTGGAACGCGGCCGCGAATTGGCCAGCACGGCAGCGCACCGCGGTGCACCGTATGCCGAGACCGCGCTGGAACGCGGCCGCGAATTGGCCAGCACCGCGGCCGAGCGAAGCAGGCCGCTGGCGAAGAAGGCACGCAAGCGCGGCGAGGAATGGGCCGACGAGGCCGCCGACCGCGCCGCCTATCTGGCCGAGAAGGCACGCAAGCGCGGCGAAGAGCTGGCCGACGAGGCCGCCGACCGCGCCGCGCCACTGGCCAAGAAGGCACGCAAGCGCAGTGAGAAGCTGGCCAAGAAGGCACGCAAGCGCAGTGAGAAGCTGGCCGACACGGCGCGGGCACGCTCCGAGGAACTCGCCGAAACCGCGCGCAAGCGCGGCAGCCACCTCGCCGACACCGCGCGCGAGCGCGTCGGCGGGCAGGTCGAGACCGGCCGCCGCAAGCTGGCCTGGTAATTGCGTCGGGCTGGTGGACCTAGTCCGATGACGGCGAGCGCCGCAACGGCGCGAGTGGGGAGCCGGGCCATCAGACCTAGTCCGTCCAGCGTGACCCCAGGGTCCCTGGCGTCCACGCCGGCCAGTCGGGGCGACCGACCGTCATGCCGCCGCTGAGGCGGGCGACGATGCGCGGCCCGCGCAGGCGGCTGTTGTCGTAGACGGTGGCGATGTCGGCCAGCGCGACGGCCTCGGTGACCGGTGTCCATAAGCGGCGATGGCGCTCGCGGACCTTGGTTTCCGGTACGTCATGGCCGCCGGCGCGCACGCGGTGCCGGACACGTTCGACGGCGAGGTCTTCCGGGATGAGCAATGCGTGCACGATGACGCTGAAGCCCGCGCGGCGGGCGGAGTGGATGAGGTCGAGCTTCGACGGGTGGGAGAACACGGTCTCCGCGATGAGCGACCGCCCCAGGTCGATCAGCTTCGCGCGGGTCTCGGCGGCGATTCGCGCGGCGTCGTAGGCGTGCCCCGCCGGCTCCTCCGGCCAGCGCTGCCTAGCGATTTCGTCGGCGTTGACCACCAGGCTGCCGGGCAGCAGTCGCGCCAGGGTGAACGCGATGAAGGTCGACTTGCCGGCACCGTTCGGCCCGACCACCAGGTCAAGTCGCTGCATCGGGCCGGGCCGACGGACGCCGGGTCAGCGTCCGCGCGCCAGCACCACGGCGGCGCCGTCGGGCCGGTGCTCGACGATGTCGCCGTCGTCGTTGAGGGCGACCGTGGTGACTCCCTGCCCCGCCAGCGTCGCCCCGTAGTTGGTGTGCGCCAGGCTTTCTTCGATGGCCGCGGAGATCTCGGCGTTGAACACCACGCCCTCCTCGACGGTCAGTTCGCCGGTCGGCAGCTGGCCGGCGAGCGCGGCCTCAACCCGCCGCCGCGAGGCGGTGTGCTGGCTGGACACCGCCCGCCCGACCCGCGCCCAGTGGTCGAGTTGCTGCTTGGCCGACCGGCTCTGGCGGGCGCCCTCGGCCGCCGCGCTGTCCATCAGGTCGGACGCCACCCGGGTGACGCGATCGGGAGCGTCGGGCATGACTTCCTCCTGGATGCAGCATCTGGTTACGTTCTGTAGCAAAATGCTACACGAACGCATTTGGCCCTGCTAGCGGCGCTGCGTCAGCACGGCGTCGACGATCGCGTCGACGTCGCGCCCGGCATCGACGGTCATGCCGGCCTCGTCGGGGCCGAGGGCCTCCAGCGTGTCCAATTGCGAGCGCAGCAGCGCGGCCGGCATGAAGTGGTCGGTCCGGGCCGCCATCCGGTCGGCGATCAGGTCCGCCGAACCGGACAGATGCAGGAACTCGACGCCCGGGCAGTGCGCGCGCAACTGGTCGCGATAGGTCCGTTTCAGCGCCGAACAACTCGCCACCCCGCCGTCGCGGTGAGCGGAGAGCCATTCGCCGACCGTGTCCAGCCAGGGATGGCGGTCGTCGTCGTCGAGCGGGTGGCCGGCCGCCATCTTGGCGACGTTGGCGGCCGGGTGCAAGGTGTCGGCGTCGACGAAGGGAACCCGCATACGTCGCGCGAGCGCCGCCCCGACCGTCGACTTGCCCGATCCGGATACGCCCATCACCACGACGGGGGCCGATCCGCTCACCCGGTGTGTTCGCCGAGGTTGCGGTTCCATTCCAGCCAACCGACGCCGTTGCGCCCGTCGGCGGTGGTGATCGTGGCCCAGACGCGCGGGAAGTGGCTGACCCGCCCGTCCGCGGCGACGAGCCGAACCGGTGCCTGGCCGCGCACGTCCACGGTGGCGGTGATCTCCCCCGGGTTGAGCGTGACCGTCGCGTCCAACGGTAAGCCGTTGTCGGCGAAGGACTCCCGCGAGTCGACGGCTTGCAGCTCGGTGACCCGGCCGTCGGCGCCCTGGGTATAGCCGATGCTGAACGCGGGCGCGCCGGGAATGCGGATGTTGACGCCGTGCAGATGGGTGCCGTCGTCCAGGTGCAGCGCGCTCCAAATCCAATCCATGCTCCACCAATCGCGCACTCCCCAGGAGTGATCGCGTTGGCCGGGCACCGCGTCGAGGCGGTAATCGGTCCCGTCGATGCTGACGGTGCCCGAGACGGTGCACGGAATCTCATACCGCGTCGTCAGCCCGTACTTGTACGGGGTGCCGTCGGTGTCCCACACCAGGTTCATGGTCATGTCGACGGGCGTGCCGGATTCCCCGCGCAACAGCGCCGCCGGGTCGGAGTACGCCTGACCCCGCGCGCGCACGTCGACGCGATAGCTCCGCAATGGCGTGCCGGCGGAATGGCCGAGCTCGAACTCGTCGGTGCGCACCGTCCAAGGGTCCGCCGGCAGCCGAACCTGCGCGTCGACGGCGACGGTCGGCATGTCGGGGCCGCACAGCAGCACGTGAACCCACGCGGTCTGCTCGTTGGCGACCAGACCGAGGCGAAACCAGCCCCCCAATCCCTGTGCGGTGTCGGCAAAGTCGGCGTACCAGCTCTCGCTCCACAACGGTTCGGCGGTGGGATCGTGGGCGAGTTCGTCCTCGGGCGAGGGTTGCAACGGCTCGGGTGCCACCGCGGCGGGCAGCGTCGCCAGCGCGTCCGTGTCCAGGACGTGATCGCAGTGCCGGCGCAGCATCGTCATGAACATCTGGTCGCCGCGGTCGGTGCGCTCCACCAGCATCGAGGAGACGATCGCCATCATCACGCCGAAAAAGCTCTGCCGGCGCACACCGTCGGCGACGTCGGCCAGGCTGAGGGGCGCGCCGGGGCCCAGCGCCTCGTGGTATGCCCGCAGCAGCGCGTCGTAGTGCTCCCGACGGTCCTCGGTGGGCAGCGCGCACCCGAGGAAGTAGGACAGGTCGGTCAGCGCCGGGCCCCACGACACGGTTTGCCAGTCGACCACCGTCAGCGCGCGGTCGGCACCGGCGGTGCCGAACAACATGTTGTCCAATCGGTAGTCGCCGTGCACCAGGCCCTGGACGCGCCCCTGTTCGGCGGCCTGGGCCTCTTGCGCGAGGTAGCCGTCGAACGTGGCCACCAGCCGCTCGCACACCACCCGGTGCTCCGGCGCGATCTGGTCGCCGTAGCGGTCGACGAATCCCGCGTACAGCGGGGCGATCATGGCCTGGTTCAGGGGTGACTCGCGGTTGAGCCACGGCGCTTCGGCCAGCGAGACGTCGCCGAGCAGCGGCCCATGCAGCCGTCCCAACTCGACGGCACCGAGGCGGGCCTGTTCGGCTGTGGCGCCGGCGATTTCATCGCCGGTCACGGCCGGGCCCGCGTCGCCCAGCAACAGGTCGAACACGCCCGTCGAGGCGTCGACCGCCGCGTGGTAGCAGGGCGCGATCGGCCCGCCCAGCCGTGGCGCGATGTCGCCGTAGAAGCGGACCTCCCGCTCGTAGAGTCCCAGCGCCAGCCCGGTCTGCCGGCTCACGGGGTCGGTGGCCGCGACCTTGAGCACCACCGACTCGGGCCCGCCGCCGGGCTCGGCGTAGTCGAGCCGGATGCGGTAGCACTCACTCATCTGGCCGGTGCCGATGCGCTCGACCGAGAAATCGGCGATGGGTCCGGTGCCGATCACCGCGGCCAACCAGGAGGCGGTGAGGTCACTCGGGGTTTCGATGACTTGCTCGGTCTCGGCGTGCATGAGGGTTAGCGTGCCAGGTCAATGCGCGAGTGAGAAGCCGTCCCATGCCATCCGGCGATCCGGGTGTGGATCGAACTCGACCCGCGATTTGCGGTCGAACACCATCACGGCGCGGTCGGCGGCGTCGTAACGGGGCCAATCCTCGCCCGGGACACCGGTGCGGCTGAAGGCGCGCCACCGCCGTTGCACCTGGTTGCTGACCCGCAACGCGGCCCGCCGGTCCACCGCCGCGGTCAGCAGCGCCCCGAATCTGGTGCGGTAGACATCGAAGACCGCCAGCAACTCGGTGGCATGGGTGGCGCCGAAACCCGACCAGCGCAGCGTGCGCGGGGCGTAGTCATACCGGTAGAGGTAGGTCGGCGCGTGCGTGGCGTGGGCTTCGGCGATCTGCCAGGCCGCCGAACCGAATGCGAAGTCACCCCCGAGTTGGATGCACGCCGCCCGCTCAGGGTATTCCGGGTATGCGGCGGTAATGCGTTCGCGGATAGCGGGTTCCGCTTCGGCCAGCAGTTCTTCGACCATCGATTCGTTGGTCGGCAACATCGCGAGGAACCGGGTGAACAGCCGACCCTCTTCGGCGTTGGTGCCCACGATCAGCGGTACCGGATGCGCGTCACCGCGCCGCATCGCCTCGACGGGATCCGTCGGCAGCATGTCGTCCCCGACGACCGGGCCAATCGGGAAGGCGCCCAGCCTGTTCTGCATGCCCTCGTCGATCAATGCGTGCTGGGTCTTCACCAGTTGGGCCGCGGACACCCGCATCAGCGCGTCGGCAGCGTCCTGCCTGCGCACGCCCAGCAGGGCGGCGAAGCGATCAGCGAACTCGGCGGCAACCTCTTTCGAGCGCGTCAGGCCCGAAGCGGGACTTTCCGAAATCGCCCGGGCGAACAGGCCTTTGGCGGACGGCACCGCCAGCAGGGACGCGGTGATGCACGCGCCGGCGCTCTCGCCGAAGATCGTCACATTGTCCGGGTCACCGCCGAATCCGGCGATGTTGTCGCGCACCCACTGCAGCGCGAGCACCAGATCGCGCAGATACAGGTTGCTGTCAATGGTGATATCGGGCGTCGACAGCGACGAGAAGTCCACGCATCCCAGCGCGCCGAGCCGGTAATTCACCGACACGTACACGCATCCCCGGCGCGCCAGCGCCGCGCCGTCGTAGAGCGGTGTCGCCGAGCTGCCCAGGAAGTAGCCGCCGCCGTGGATGAAGACCATCACCGGTAGCGGCCCCTCCGCGCCGTCCTCGGGTGCCACGACGTTGAGGGTGAGGCAGTCCTCGCTCATCGGCTGATAGCGGCCGCCCAAGCCCGACAAACCGAGCAGGGTGTAACGGCGCTCCTGCGGCGCGCAATTGGCGAAGCCATGGCAGTGCCGCACCCCCGACCACGACGCCGCCGGCTGCGGCGCCCGGAAGCGCAGGTCTCCCACCGGTGGACGGGCATACGGGATGGAGCGCCACCGATGGACCCCGTCGCGGGTGAAACCCTCGACGGTGCCGGTGGCCGTGCGTGCGCGGACAGTCCGGTCATGCATAACCCGACGGTAACCGACATGACCGCCGTAACGCGCGCGCAGCGCGTTATTTGCGCGGCGCGGCGGCTAGCCTGACTGCATGCGGATAGCTGCGATGATCGCCGCGTCGTTACTGGTCGCCGGGTGCTCACACACCACGGGCAGCCACTCGGAGTCGACGCCCGGCGCCGCCCCGACATCCGCCGGGCCCACTACGGGCCCGTCGGGAAACACATCGCCCGCAGCGGCCGCGGCACCGGCCGCCGGCGCCGCGGTTTCCGACGTCATCGCCTGGATAGAGGCGGCCCACCCCGCCGATCCGGGCCGCTACCACACGGCCACCCGCGACGGTGTGGCCACGCCGCTGGGTGACGACGTCGCGCTTTCGGGTGCGGGCGGCAAAGTCTCCTGCATGACGGACGCCCCACACACCGGGGGCGCCCTGAATTGCCTGGTGAACCTGACTGCTCCAGCGCCGGCACCCGCAACGGCCTATGGCGAATGGCAAGGCGGTTGGGTCACCTTCGACGGCGTGCACCTGCAGGTGGGAGCCGCCCGGGCCGATCCCGGCCCCTTCGTCAACGGCAACGGACCGGAGCTGGCGAACGGGGACTCGCTGTCGTTCGGCGACTACCGGTGCCGCGCCGACCAGGCCGGCCTGTATTGCGTGAACTACGCGCATCAGTCGGCGGCGCGCTTCGCGCCCGCCGGCATTCAGCCCTTCGGCTGCCTGAAGTCGGTGCCGCCGCCGGACGGAGTCGGCGCGGCGTTCAGCTGCTGAGCCCGCCCATGATGCTCGCGAAGAGCTCGCTCATCTCGTCGCCGGGACCGCCCGGAACGGTGTATCCGGCCTCGTCGCGGATCTCGTCGAGGTGATCGCGCACGTCCTCGACCGATAGGCCGGGCCGGTAGAAACCCCTTGTCCTGCCGATGAAGAACCGCGCGACGTGGCCCGCGCCCACCGTGTAGATCTCACCGGAAACCGGGCAATCCCGGTGGGTGAGGAACGCCGCCACGGGCGCGACCTGTCCGGGATCCAGCTTCTGAAGATACTGGCCGACAAGATCATTCAGCACCGCCTGGGATGCCGGATCATTGTCGACGGCCAGCTGGCCGGTGGCCGCGTCGAGCGATTGCGTCAGCATCCGCGTGTAAGCGATCGGGGAAATGGCATTGACCTTGATGCCGTGCGCGGCCCCTTCGGCCGCGAGCACACGCGTCAGGCCCACCAATCCGGTCTTCGCCGCGCCATAGTTGCTCATGCGTTCGGCGCCAAGGATTCCCGCGGCCGAGCAGGTGTTGAGCACGCGACCGTACCGTTGCTCCCGCATGGCCTTCCACGCGGGGCGTGTCACGTAGAACGCGCCCTTGAGATGCACGTCCACCAGCGGGTCGAGCCGCTCGGCGGTCATGTCCTCGAATGGCGCGTCACCGACGATTCCCGCATTGTTGATCACGATGTCGACGCGCCCCCAGGCGCGCAGGGCGGTATCGATGATCGCTTGCGCACCATCGGGATTCGTGACGCTGTGGCCATCGGCGATCGCCTCACCGCCGCACCGTCGGATCTCCTCTACGACGGCGCCCGCCGCCTCGGCGTTCGAGCCGTCCCCGGTCACCGACCCGCCCGTATCGTTGACCACGACGCGCGCCCCACGCGACGCGAGAAGCAGCGCGTACTCCCTGCCCAATCCCCCGGCGGCGCCCGTGATCACGGCCACCTGGTGATCGAACCGCAGCGGCATGGTCGCCATCACCAGGTGACCGGAAGCTCTTTCATGCCGTAGATGTCGGCCTCCTTGAAGCGCAACTCCTCCGGCGGAACGGCCAGCTTCAGTCCGGGCAGCCGCCGCGCGAGGGTGGCGAAGGCGACCTGCATCTCCACGCGGGCCAAGTTGGCCCCGATGCATTGGTGCACGCCGTAGCCGAAGCCCAAGTGCCCGCGGGTGTTGCGATCGATATCGAAACTCTCTGGGTTCTCGACGAATTCGGTGTCCCAGTTCCCGGCGGGCAGGTTCATCATCACGAATTCGCCGGCGCGGATCAGTTGACCGCCGATCACCAGGTCTTCGGTCGCCACGCGGTCGACCTGGCTATGCACGATGCTCAGATAGCGCATCAGTTCTTCGACCATGTTCGCGACGACCGCGGGATCGTCGGTCTGGCCAAGTCGTGCAAAGGCGCGTGGATGTTGCAGCAGCGCAACCGTTCCCAGCGCGATCATGTTCGCGGTGGTCTCGTGACCCGCCTGCATCATGATCACGCTGTTCATCGCCGTGGTCGCGTGATCGAGTTGGCCCGTCGCGACGTAGTCGGTGATCAGCCGGCTGATCAGATCGTCGCCGGGTTCGCGTTCCTTGCGTTGCACCAACTCCTGTATATAGGCGTACATCGCCCCGAAGGCCTGGCCCTTTTCCGCGTCGGTCGTCTTCTGGTCGAGCCCCGCGGTGGTGTTGTGTTGGAAGAGCTCGAGGTCTTCGGGCGGCACTCCCAGCAGCAGCGCGATCACCAATGATGGCACCGGCAAGGCGAATTCACGAACGAGGTCCGCCGGTGGGCCGACGGCCATCATTTGGTCGAGAAAGTGGTCGACCATCTCCTGGATTTCCGGCCGCATCGATTCGCAACGCCGGAACGTGAAATTGCTGGTCATCATCCGCCGGATCCGGTGATGCTCGGGGTCGTCGGTGCGCGCGAACATCACCGGGATCTTGTTGTCGGCGTCGGTGGGCATGATCGAGTCCGGAATGGTCTTCGCGGACAGGCGCGGATCGACCAGCGCGGCCCTGATGTCCTGGTAGCGGCTCACCACCCAGACCGGGTTGCCGTGGAACATCGCCTGTCGTAACCCGGGCTCCTGCCGCCAGCTCGCGAACTCCGCCGGCGCCGCGAGCGGACACCGCGCCGGACGCGGCACGGGCAGTGAAGGGAGCCCGGCGTCCGAGCGCGAGTCGGACGTCTCGAAAGATATTGACATAAGCCGCATTTCCCACTAAGTGTCAGTTGTCTGCCAGTTGTCGAGCGTAAAGCGGCCGTCGTCGGTAGTCAACTGTCAGTTACGCTGTCACAATGACCGCGGTGGAAGACCGGCCGTTACGGGCGGACGCGGCGCGCAACGTCGAGCGCATCCTGCGCGCGGCGCGCGAGGTCTATGGCGAGTTGGGCCCCGACGCCCCGATGGAAACGGTCGCACGCCGGGCCGGTGTCGGTGAACGAACCCTCTACCGCAGGTTCCCGACCAAGGCGGACCTCGTGCTGGCGGCGCTCGAACAAAGCATCGCCGAGGATCTCACCCCGGTGATCGACGGCGCCCGCCGCGCCAAGGACCCACTGCACGGCCTGACCCAACTGATCGAAGCGGCGATCTCGCTCGGCGCCCGCGAGCACAGCCTGCTGGCCGCCGCGCGCCGGGCCGGGTCCCTCACGTCGGACATCTCGGTGTCGCTCAACGCCGCGCTCGGCGAGCTCGCGCGCGAAGGACAGCGGCTCGGCAGGATCCGCCCCGATCTGGTCAGCGACGACCTGCCCCGCCTGGTCGCGATGCTCTTCAGCGTGCTGTCGACGATGGATTCGGACAGCGACGGGTGGCGACGCTACGTCGCTCTTGTCGTCGACGCGATATCGGTCGACGAGCGACGGCCATTGCCCCCGGCGGCCGAACTGCGCTACACGCTGGAACCGGACGGCTGGCCGCTGTGACGCGACGCCCGCTCAGCTAGCCGGCAGGCCGGCCTGGATCGCGGCATCCTGTTTGCGAGCGAGATCGAGCAGGACGTCGGCCGGCGTGGGATTGCCTATGACACAGTCGAATTCCAGGTCGACCATCGCCTTGCCCTGGACGAATACCGCCTCGGAGATCTCCATCGGGTTGGCCGGGTCGGTGCTCTGCCCGATCACCATGAATCCGTTGGTGCCGACGTCGATGGGCTGCTGCTCGCCGCTGACCTTCTTACCCACGACGTCCCGCATGTTCGCCGCCGTCTTGTCGGCCGTCCCCGCATCGGGAAAGACCGCGATCGTGTCGATGATCGTGCGCTTGCCATCGGGGTTCTTGAAGATCTGGCCGACGCCGACGATGCCGCCCGGGTTCTGGCTGGGCGGCCCGTCGGCGGTGGCACGGGGGCCGACATCGGCGGGCTTGATCAGCAGGGAGCTGTAATTCGCCGGCGCCCCGGGTGAGGACGGAGCGCTCGACGGCACAGCCGCGCTCGACGACGAGGCCGAGCCCGATGACGCCGTCGAGTTCTTGTCCTCACCGCAGCCCGCCATCGCGGCGCTGAGCAGCATCGCAGTCGCCGCCACACCGACCGCGGAAGTCCGGACTTTTGTCATGAGCCCTCCTTTGTGAGGTCAGCTATTTGTATCCCGTACCCCGACCCCCCGCAGCATGAACACGCAAACTTTGTGGGCCGCCGGGCAAATCGTCATCGGGACGTCCCTCCGATAGGCCGTTTTGGCGGCACGCGGAATTTCGCTTCAGTTGATGGTCACGCCCGCGTCGACTTTGAACTCGAGCCCCGTGACGTATCTGGACTCGTCGGACAGCAGGAACAGCACTGCGCTGCTGACGTCGGCGGGTTCGACAGCCGGCGTGGGCATCGCATTGACGAAGATCGGAATGAGATCGGAGCGCTGCTCGCCCAGGAGAGGCCCGAACGACGGCGGAACCATCCCGGTGGGGACGCCGGTGGGAAGCACGGTATTGACACGCACGTTCTGTGCCGCCAGCTCGTTCGCCAAGGCCAGCGTCAAGCCGACGACGCCATGCTTGGCCGCCGTGTATGGCGTCTGCAACGGAAAACCCTTGATCGCGCCCGCGGAACTGACGTTGACCAGGCTGCCTCCGCCCTGTTCGAGCAGATGCGGTATCGCGGCCGCGCAGGTGTTCCACACTCCGATCAGGTTCACGTCGACCACGGTTCGCCACTGCTCGGCGGTGGTTTTGTCCCACGACGCCACCGTCAACACACCGGCGTTGGCGACCGCGCCGTCCAGCCCTCCCAGCTCGCGGACTCCGTCGTCGACCGCGAACCGCAGTTGCACCTCGTCGCGGACGTCCACGACGCGACTCACACAGCGACGGCCGAGATCCCGTACCAGCCTTACTGTTTCGGCCAGGTCATCCTCCGTGGCCAAGGCATACTCGATCTGGGGCAAGGATTGGCAGATGTCGACGAGGATGAGGTCGGCACCCTCCTGCGCCAGCCGCAGCGCATGGCCGCGCCCCATGCCGCGAGCGGCGCCGGTGATCAGAATGCGTTTACCGGCAACGCGTCCTGGCGCTGAGGTCGTCAGTTCACTGCTCGTTCCACATCAGCCCGCGCATCGTCGCCGAGAGCGGGATGTCCTCGACACCGACCAGCCCCGTGGGCGCACTGCACACCCAGTCGATCGCGTTGACGGCCCGGCCGGCGGTCGAGATGCAGCCCGCATCGGTGGAATCGTAGAGAGGGTGGGACACGTGGGTGTTGATCTCCACCCGCGGTTCACCCTCGACGACGACCCGGTGCACGCCGGTGTGGCCCTCGGGCGGGAATTCCCAGTCGGGAGCCGCGGCCGGGGTGAGCCTGGTGACGTGCTCGAGGGTGATGACCGGCTTGCCGGCGCGTACGCCCTCGGTAGCGAATCGGACGGCGGCCATCTGCCCCGGCTCGACCGTCATCATCGTGCATTCGATGCGTTCAGGCGTGTACCAGGGTTCGCAGCGCTGGCGCACGTCGTCGAGCTTGATGTCGAGATGGTCGGCCAGACTGCGAACCTGACCGCCCCACATCGCCACGATCACCCCGGGCAGAAACATCATCGGCGAGTCGTCGTCCGGCGTAGTCCCGAATCCCATTGCGGCACCTGTGAACTCGGCGTCGTCGTAGTTTCCGTAATCGAATATTTCCTGCACGGTGACCGACGAGATTCGCGTGGTCAGGCTGGCCGCCGAGTGCACCAGCGTATCGCCGGAGAAGCCGGGATCGATGCCGTTGACGTACAGCGAGGTATTGCCGGCCGCGCAGGCGCGCTCCAACGGTTCCCGCAACCAGTCGTCGGCGTGGCGGGGCGTCACCAGCCAAACCATCGACGTGCCAACGACGTTGATGCCCGCCGCGAGGAAGTTGGCCATCTGTTCGATGGCCTCCATGGGCCGCGTCTCACCCTGCGAGGTGTAGACGACGCAATCGGCACCGAGGTTGAGCAGCGCGTCGATATCGTCGGTGGCGATGATGCCGGTCGGTTCGTCCAGCCCGCAGAGCTGCGCCGCGTCCTTGCCGATCTTGTCCGCGCTGGCGGCGTGCACGCCGACCAGTTCCAGATCCGGTCGGCCGATGATGGCCCGCAACGAATGCCGGCCCACATTTCCGGTGGAGAACTGTATGACTCTGCGCACTGACCCTCATCCTTCCGACCGCGGGCGATGACCCATCATGACGCGTTGCTTCGCGGCCCAGGTCAGTAATCGGGGATTGGCAACGGCGAATTGTTGGAGTCGATGCCGCCGTCGACGTGGAAGATCGCGTTCGTCGCGTAGCAGTCTTGCGTGCTCAGGT
This sequence comes from Mycobacterium marseillense, assembly GCF_010731675.1. Lineage (NCBI taxonomy): Bacteria > Bacillati > Actinomycetota > Actinomycetes > Mycobacteriales > Mycobacteriaceae > Mycobacterium > Mycobacterium marseillense. Next base: position 763,142 of record NZ_AP022584.1, on the reverse strand, counting down.
ACACCGTGAGCCGCCCGAGATCCTCGACGTCACCCAGCCGGTGCAGCGGGGTGGCCTCCTGCATTTTCTCCAGCGACCCGGGCATCAAGTCCAGGCTGCCCCGCAGCCCGTCGGTGGCGAACGAACCCAGCGCAATGGCGTTGACGCGGATCTTCGGCGCGAGTTCCTGCGCCATGGCGCGGGTGAGCGCCTCGAGGCCGCCCTTGGCGACGCAGTAGGCGGTCAACGCGCGGATGCCGAACCTTGCGGAACCCGACGAGATGTTGACGATGGATCCGCGTCCGGCGCTGAGCATGTGCGGGGCGACGAGTTGGCTCATGATGAACGCGGATGTCACGCACCAATCGAAGGTGTGCCGGAAGTCTTCGTCGGTGATGTCCAGGAACCGTGCGTAGGTGGAGCCGCCGACATTGTTGACGAGAATGTCGATGCGGCCGAACCGTTCCATCGCGGTGCTGACGACGCGCTCTGAATCAGCACGACTCATCGCGTCGGCGACGAGCGCCAGGCCTTTGCCGCCCGCGGCCTCGATACTTTCAATCGTGCCAACGATATCCGCCTCGGTGCGGGCGGTCCCGACCACCGTGGCACCGGCCTCCGCCAACACCCGGGCGATGCCCGCCCCGACGCCCTTCCCGGCGCCCGTGACGATCGCGACCTGCCCATCCAGCTGGAACTGTTCCAACGCCATCCCGAGCTCCTTCGATCGCGCGTGGGGTGCGCCGTTCAATCTATGAAGCTTGCTGACTAAAGTCAATGAATCTGCAGGATCGCCGTCCGCATGGCCGCCGATTGTCCGAGAATGATCAAGTTGTGCAAGCGTTTCTGGCCCACACGCGGCATAATGGGCCGTTGAGCCCCGGAACTCTCGTACGAGTCGGGTCAACTGTGAGGAAGCACATGGCTGTGACGGACCGGCTGTCGGCACGAGAAGCAAAGCGCCTGCAGACGAGGGAGCGTTTGATGGGCGCCGCGATCGCGGAGTTCGCCCGCGCCGGCATGGCCGAGGCGGACGTCGGTGCGATCGTGGCCGCCGCGGGGGTCGCGCACGGGACCTTCTTCTTCCACTTCCCCACCAAGGAGCATGTCCTGCTGGAGCTCGAGCGCCGAGAAGAGGATCGCATCGCCAAGCAGTTCGCCCAATTCTTGAAGTCCAGGCACGACCTCTCTTCCGCATTGAATGAGGCGGTCCGCCTGGTGGTCGGGCTGGAACGGCGGCTGGGCGATCGGCTCTTCAATGACTTTCTCGCGCTGCACTTCTCCCAGACCCGCCCGCAGGCCGAGGACGGCAGGGATCACCCGTTGATCGTCTTGGTCGCCCAGGAAATCGCGCAGGCGCAGGAGCGCGGTGAGACGGATCCGCACGTCAATCCCATGAACAGCGCCGTGTTCTTCCTGCTGGGTCTTTACGCGCTGTTGATCACCACCAACCACTGGCCGACCGGACACACCCTGCTGGAGGACTACGTCGCGAGGACGCTGCGTAGTTTGAAACTCTGACGGGCCACTAGGGCCGTATGACGCCGCGCAGCGGCATCAGTCCGAGTTCCCGGTGGGACATGAACCCGGGTGGGGCGTCGCAGACCGCGGGAATGGCGTTCGCGGGGCCCATCGCGGTCCAGGTGTATCCGGGCAGCGCGTAGCCGCCGTCGGGGTCCTGTGCGCCCTGCAGGATCAGCTCCGTGGAGGAATCGCCCTCGATCACGATCCGGTAGTGGTAATGCTGGGGCCAATCCTCCTGCGGTTCAATGGCGTCGAAGGTGTCCATCGTGTAGATCTCGTGAAAGACGATGAGGGGCCTGCCGTCCATCCATGCCGTCCACTTGTGGTGCTGCCGAGCGACAGTTCCCTTTTTGATCACACCCTTGAAGCCCGGCATGTCGCTGGTCTCCCCTCCCTCGAAGGGGATGTCGCGCGTGGCAGTCCCGAGTTCCACCTCGGTCGTGTACTTCTCGACCGTTTTACCCATCCCCTCCACGACCATTGCCATCGACTGGGCGAACAACGGCCACGCCTGCCCCAACAGATTCGGGCCATCCTCAAACCCGACCGGATCGCTTCCCATTCCCATCTCGAACAGGTACTTCAGGGTGTCGCGCCCGAAGTTCACCACCTCGTAGATGTGAATCGTGTCGATCTGACTGACGATTCGGGCCAGCGTCAGGACGAGCAGGTCCCCGGCGAACCCCGGGTTCACCCCACCGGCATGAAACGACGTGCCACCCTCGTGGCACGCGGCGTCGATCTTGTCGATGTCCGCCTGACTGTGCTCGGTCCGATACCACCACGCCCCACCCGACGCGACGACATTCTTACCGCCGCGCAGTAAGCGGCACACCTCGTCGGGGTCGGACCACAACGGCGCATAGAACACGCAGTCGGCGTCGAGTGCCTCGATGGCAGCCTTGTCAGTGGTGGCCCGCACGCCGGTCGGCGGTTTGCCGCAGAGCTCACCGGCGTCCTTGCCGACCTTTTCCGGACGATTGCACAGGACTCCGACCAGTTCGTAGGCCGGGTTGTGCACGAAATGGCGCAGCGCTATCGTCCCGACATTGCCGACGCCCCATTGGATTACGCGATACTTCTTCTCGGCCGTCGGCTTGAGCGTCATCGCTACTCCTTTGCATGGCCAGAACGCCTGAGCGCTCGCTGAGCGTAGGCATCTGACGACGCGTGTGTCAACGACGTCCAGCTGACTTCCGTCAGTGCAATCACGCCGCCGGCCCGGCGTGCCCGAGCGGCGTGGACGGCGAGTATTCCCCCTGTGGCGCGCATTATCTGCGGGAATCCGCACGAAGCTCCCCGCGTGGGGCACTTTCGACACGACCGCCGACTTCTGCTGACTGCAGTCAGCCTGTTATAGTGCATTCGCCGATCCAAACAGTGTCGATGGCGGGGAGGGTTCGTGAATTCGCCGAAGCTGCATCAGCGCGATTCGGGGATAGGTGCAGCCACGCGATCACCGGGCTCCGCCCCGCCGGGTCTGGCCATCGACGAGCACATGGAACGCTCACAGCTCGCGCAGCGCCGGGCCGACAAATGGCTCATCTCCGGCAGCCTGCTGATCGGCACCGCTGCCCTTGGCATCTTCGGTCTGCCGCTGTTCTTGTGGGGCGTGCGGTTGCTGCGCCGCGCCCAGCGTGACGGCCTCTCGGTGCGGCCGATGCTCGTCACGCTGCTCGGTTACCTCGTGATCATCGACGCCGCGATCAACACCGTCGGGTGGGCGCTCGACCTGGTGGCCAACCACACCATTCTGGCCCGCGTACTACTCAACGGCTGGGGCAACATGTTCGATGCCGGCTACTTCTGGCACTACAACGAGCTGTGGGTCGGGGGCGCGGCGGGCCCCGGCGAAAAGGCCTTGGAGGTCGGCCTGATCCTGACCGTTTTCACCATGCGGATCGCCGCCGCCATCGGCTTTCTGCAGATGAAACGGTGGGGCCACCAGTGGATGGTGATCACCTGCTGGATGGGCGTGGTCATCTGGATTACCTACGTGTTCAACATGACCATGTTCGCCGATGTGCGCTTTGCCGGCGTCGTGCTGCCGGTCGTCGGCTGGTGGCTCTACGACATCTTCTACATCACCCCGTTCCTGGCCATCCCCTATCTGCACACCGTCAACCGCGAACTCTTCTCCGACTGAAATGCTCTACGCGCCTTCGGTTCGCGAGAGTTCTCGACAACTCAGCACGCATCAACTGACCACGTCACCGAGGAGGTCACATCGTGGGCTATCTGTGGGAGATCCTTCGCTATGTCGCCGCGTGGGGCGGCACCGGACTGATCATCTGGTTCTGGTACTGGCTGTTCTCCAACATCGGCACGTTCTGAGCCGGGGTCCGGGGAGCGCGGGATTGGACCGATGACTGAGCATTCCGACGGCCATGCCATGGCGCTGGAACGCAGTTGCGCGGTGACGGCGGTCGCGCTGAGCGAGCAGCGCCGCGAAGGCGTGCGGCTCATCACCGGTGAGCGCCGAGGTTTCGGCCTGAACGCGACGCTCACGTTCGTCCACGTCCCCTACCCCGCCGCCGAGTGGACGCGCAGAACCCTGACGTGCGGCGTGGCCCTGCAATGTTCGCCATCGAAGGAGCGCGTCACCGACTACCGTCTGGGCGAGCTGTCCGCCCGTGAACTGCGCGCGCTCGCGCTCGTCGAAGGTGGCGTCGCCCTCGGGTGGATCGCGTCGCGGTGGCCCGGCCTGCTCCCCGATGTCCAAGGGCTACTCCTCCACGTCCACGCCGAGGCCGCTGACATGGACGGCACCCAGATGCTCGACCGGGCAATCGCATTGGCGGCCACCGGCCAGGAATTGACGGTCCCTCCGCTACTGGGCACCTTGCCGTCGGCCTACACGGCACCGCAGGGATTGACCGACAAGCTACGACGCAGCTTTGGCCGGATGCCGTGGACCACCACGCAAAAGCGCCTTCCGCGGCCGTACTCGGTTCCGGTCGGCGGTGATGGGGGCGTTCGCAATCCGAACCTGCCGCCGCCGAGCCGGCCGCAGGACAACGATCTCGACGTCACACCCCAGCACCGGCCCGGGATCCCCTATCCCGAATGGAACATGTGGACACAGCGATTCATGCACGACCACGTCGCCGTGATAGAACACGCCGACGGCCGACACCTCCGCCCGCCCGTGCCGGTGGCCGTCGACGTCCGCAAGTGGTTCGAAGAACACACCCACCGTGCGATGACCAATCGACTCGAAGACGGCTCCGACCTCGACGTCGACCAATACGTCAACCACTACATCGACCTGACGACCGGCGAGGCCAAGGAGCCGAGGGTGTTCCGCGACCTGCTGCCCAGCAGCCGCGACGTCACCACCGCGGTGCTGCTCGACGGCAGCTCGTCGTTGGGGGTGCACGGCGGCCGCGTCTTCCAGCTCGAATTGGCTTGTGCCGACGCACTTTCGCGTGCCATGACGCTGGCGCGTGAGCGCCATGGAGTTTTCGTGTTCACCGGCAACACCCGGCACCGGGTCGAAGTGCGTTGCCTGAGGGATTTCGAAGACCGCCGGTTCGTGCCGCCGAGCGGGCTGGGCCTGTCCACCCGCGGTTACACCAGACTCGGTGCGCCACTGCGCCATTTGACCAGTCGCCTGCTGGCGCAGGCCTCCGAGCGCCGCCTGCTGATCGTCATCGGTGACGGGTTGATCTCCGATGAGGGCTACGAAGGCCGCTACGCCTGGGCCGATGCCGCGCACGCCGTCGAGGAGGCCAACGAGGCTGGGGTGTCGATGTACTACGTGGGCGTCGGCCCGACCCGGGTCGACCCCCTTCCGGAGGTTTTCGGGCCGCGCCGGTCGCAACGGATCCGGCGCATCGAGGAATTGCCCCGGGTATTGGCCCATGTCCATCGCGAACTGGTCGCAGCCTGACCGCCGACCACCTGAGGGAAGATAATGACCACCGACACATATTTCGCCAACGCCAACGAAGTTCAGCTGTTCGAGCAGGCCTTCCTACGGCGTCTGCCGGTGATGCTGACCGGTCCCACCGGGTGCGGCAAAACCCGGTTCGTCGAGCACATGGGCTCACTGCTGCAGCGGCCGGTGGTGACGATCAGTTGCCACGACGACCTCACCAGCTCCGATCTGGTCGGCCGCTTCATGGTGACCGGCGGCGATGTCGTCTGGACCGACGGTCCGCTCACCCGGGCCGTCAAGGCCGGCGCGATCTGCTATCTCGACGAGGTCGTCGAGGCTCGCCACGACTCCTTGGCGATCCTGCATTCGCTCACCGATCACCGCCGGTCGTTGTACCTCGACCGCGCCGGCGAGGTGGTGAAGGCCCCCGACGAGTTCATGCTGGTGTGTTCGTACAACCCGGCCTATCGCAGCTCACTGAAAGAACTCAAACCCTCGTTCCGCCAACGGTTCGTCACGCTGGCGATGCGGTATTTGCCGCCCGACCGCGAGGCCGACGTGATCGTCGCCGAATCCGGAATCCCCCTGGCCACCGCCGCGCGGTTGGTGGGGTGCGCGGTGGCGATCCGCACCGCCGACGACGCCTTCCACTTCGAGCCGCCGTCGACCAGGGTGCTGGTCACCGCCGCACAGCTGATCGCGGCCGGCGCAACCGAAATGGACGCCGCCGACGCGTGCATACTCGCGCCGCTGAGCACCGACGGCGCGGTCACCGACGGTCTGCGCGAAGTCGCGGCAGCCAGCCTGGCCACCTCGAACAGTTCGCCTTAGGGAAAGGAGCAACCGGCATGGACCGACAGGAGGAGAAGCGCAAAAGGGCGCTGATCATCTTCCAGATCTTCATCTACGGCTATCTGCTGGCGATGTTCGGCGTCCAGCTATACATGTCGTTCGCGCGGGGGTGGTGGGATCTGTGAATGTACCGCTGCTGAAACGGAATTCGGGGGCCGGACCGGACCGTGCCGACGGGTCGCTCAGCCTCGAGGATCACCACGACGAATCCCGGCGGGCCCAGCGCCACGCCGACAAGTGGATGATCGTCGGCGCCGCCCTGATGGGCATGTGGGCGCCCGGCCTGATCGGCTTCCCCATCTTCATGCGCGGGGTATGGCTGCAGCGCCAGGCGCTGCGCGCCGGGCTGTCGGTCCGGCCCATGATCGTGACCCTCATCGGCTACCTGGTCCTGATCGACGGGATGCTCAACAGTCTGGGCTGGGCGCTGGACCTGGTCGCCAACCATACGTTGATCAACAGGGTGCTGATGGTCGGGTGGGGCAACATGTTCGACGCCGGCTACTTCTGGCATTACAACGAGCTGTGGATCGGGGGCGCGGCGGGCCCGGGCGAGAAAGCCTATGTGGCGGGCCTGATCCTCACGGTCTTCTCGATGCGGGTGGCCGCGGCGATCGGGTTTTTACAGATGAAGCGGTGGGGTCATCAGTGGATGGTCGTCACCTGCTGGATGGGCGTGGTGATCTGGTCCGCCTACGTGTTCAACATGACCATGTTCGCCGACGTGCGCTACGCCGGCGTCGTGTTCCCAGTCATCGGCTGGTGGCTCTACGACATCTTCTACATCACCCCGTTCCTGGCCATCCCCTATCTGCACACCGTCAATCGCGAAATCTTCTCCGACTAAAGGAGCAGTGCCATGACTAGTCCGTCCGTACCGTCCGCCACCGAAGACAAGGACCCGGCCGCCGATCTCGAGCCGGGGACAACGCCGTACTACGCCCGCATGCACACCTGGATCAAGCGCGCCGTGTTGGTGTGCCTGGTGGCGCTGGTGATCGAGGGCGCCTTCACGTTGCCGTTCATGGCGGTCTACTACGGGTACCCGACGCTGAGCCTCACGCAGATCTGCAGTGAGCTACTGAAGATCCGGTACTCCAACGACACCTTGGAGTGCAAGTACCCCTACCCGCCGTTCGGGCCCCCGGAGGGCGCCGAGGGCAAGGCCACCGCGCAGGACGTCTGGGGCATCCAGCCGATACCGAAGTACCACCGGCTGGGGTTCCGCGAGCTCGTCAAGATCCACGACGAACGCCTCGCCCGCCAAGCGCAGGCGGCGACGCATCCATGACGGGGCCGGCCCGGTGACCTATCGGGTCGTCCAGTGGACGACCGGTAACGTCGGCAAGAGTTCGGTCCGGGCGATCGCCGCGAACGCCACGCTGGAGCTCGTCGGATGCTATGCCTTCTCGCCGGAGAAGGCCGGGCGTGACGTCGGCGAGCTGTGCGGTATCGAGCCGCTGAATGTCAAGGCCACCAACGACATCGAGGCCCTGCTCGCGCTCAAGCCGGACTGCGTGGTCTACAACCCGATGTTCGCCGACGTCGACGAGCTGGCCCGCATCCTCGAGGCGGGCATCAACGTGGTGGGCACCGCCGAGTTCATCACCGGCCACTTCCTCGGCGCGGGACGCGAGCGCATCGCCCAGGCCTGCGAGGCGGGCGGGTCGAGCATCTTCGGCACCGGCATCAACCCCGGCTTCATCCAACTATTCACCATCGTGTCGGCGGGGCTCTCGGACCGGGTGGACAAGGTGTCGGTGCTGGAGTCCTTCGATACCACGATCTACAACTCGCCGGCGACCGAAATCCCCATGGGCTTCGGCTATCCCATCGAACATCCGGACCTACCGGCTGTCACCGCGAAAGGATCCGGCATCTTCCGCGACGGCGTGTTGCTGCTCGCCGACGCCCTCGGCGTCGAGCTCGACGAGGTCCGTTGCGAAGCCGAGTACGCCCAAACCACCGAGGATCTGCACCTGCCCGGGGACTGGACCATCGCGACGGGCTGCGTCGCGGGCATCCACGTTCGCTGGAAAGGGATTGTGGCCGGCCGAGAGGTCATCGAAATCGGCGGGCAGTGGCGCAAGGGACAAGCGCTGGAACCGGATTGGCCGCTGGACATGGGCTACACCGTCGAGGTGCAGGGCCGGCCGACGATCAAGACCACGCTGAGTTTCCTGCCACCGCCGGACTTCGAGGGCACGACCCTGGACGACTACATCATGTTGGGCCTCACGATCACCGCCGTGCCGGCGATCACCGCGATACCCGCCGTTGTCGCCGCACCCCCTGGCATCGTCACCTACAACGACCTGCCCCTGCTACTTCCCCGTGGAGTCCTGGCACCATGACGACAGCACAAGAACCCTCGCTCCACCACGTCGTGTTCGCCGTGGCACCGGACCGGCATGCGGCCGTGACCCAGATGTTCAGCGATCTGGGGTTCGTCTTCGAGCCGCTGCAGCTGGCCGAGCTCGGCCTGGACATCCACCTCGACTGGAATCGGGGCATCGAGCTGATCAGCCCGATCCCGGGATCGACCGGGGAGGTCGCCGTCTCGGTGACCGAGTTCCTCGAGCGCCACGGCGACGGCGTGTTCACCGTGGTCATCGGAGTCCCGGAAGCCGCCACGGCCGACGCCGTCGCCGAACGCTACGGCGCGACAACGCGCTTCCGGCAACGCATGGAGGGCGAGGGCACCTTCCTCGACGAAAACGACGTGTCGATCCTGGGCCTGCCACTGACCTTCCTGGCGACCAATATTCCGTGATAGGAGACGGCATGGCTCCCGACGCCCGCGACATTCCCAGACTCGATTTGGACGATCTGCCGATGGCGCTCGACCGCGGCGTCGGCTGGGCGGCGCTGCGGGACGCCGGCCCGGTGGTGTTGAGCGACGGCTGGTACGCGCTGACCCGTCGCGAGGACGTCCTCGCGGCGCTGCGCAACCCGAACGTGTTCTCCTCCAAGAAGGCGTTCGAGGTGGTCGGGAGTCCGCTTCCACTGGTGCCCGCCGCGTTCGACCCTCCGGAGCACACCCGGTTTCGCCGCATCCTGCACCCGTTCTTCGGCCCCCATGCGCTCGCCGCGATCCTGCCGTCGATACAGGCGCAGGCGATCGACATCATCGACTCCCTTGCGGGACAAGGCGAGTGCGAGGTGATGGCCGATCTCGCGACTCCCTATCCCTCGCAGGTCTTCCTGACGCTGTTCGGCCTGCCGCTGCAGGACCGCGAACGCCTGATCGGGTGGAAAGACGCCATCATCGAGTTGAGCCTGCCCAACGACGCCGGCGAAACCCCCGATCTGACACCGGCGCTCGAGCTGTTCGCCTACCTCACCGAGGCCGTGGCCGAGCATCGAGCAAACCCGGGTGACGACGTCCTGTCCCAGGTGCTCGTGGGCGAGGACGCGCTCACCGATGACGAGGCCCTCGGAATGGCCTTCTTCTTCGTCCTCGCCGGCCTGGACACCGTCACCTCGGCCATCGGCGCCGCGATGCTCGAATTGGCACGGCGTCCGGAGCTACGCGCCACGCTACGCGAAACGCCGGACCAGATACGCGTTTTCGTCGAGGAGATCGTCCGGCTGGAGTCCTCGGCTCCGGTCGTTCCACGGGTGACAACCGAAGAGGTCACAGTCGCCGGCATTACGCTGCCCGCCGGGTCCCGGGTGCGGCTGTGCCTCGGCGCCATCAACCGGGACGGTGGCGATGCGATATGCGGTGACGACCTAGTGATGGACGGCAAGGTGCACAAGCACTGGGGCTTCGGTGGCGGTCCGCACCGCTGCGTGGGTTCGCACCTGGCCCGCATGGAGATGAACGTCGTCGTGACCGAGTGGTTGAGACGGATCCCCTATTTCGAGCTGTCGCCCGGCCACCGGCCCGAGATCACGTGGCCGTCCCCGACCTGCACCCTGCCGCGTTTACCGCTGCGGATTCTCGCCCCGGACAGGTCATGACCGACAAGGAGACACCATGACCGTCGACACCGCAGCACCCAGCGTCTTCGACGCCGGCCTCCCCACGCTGCACTACGACATCACCGACACCGTGCACCAGGTCGCCCCCCAGATCCACGAGGCGCGCAAGCGTTCTCCGATCGCCCTCGGGCCGTTGGGACCCGAGGTGCTCGGCTACGAACTCGCCCGAGGGATACTTCGCGATCCCCGGTTCGTCTTCCCGCCCGGCATGCACATGACGGCTCGCGGGATCACCTCCGGCCCGCTCTATGACCGGGTGCTGGGCACCATCCTCGGCATGGAAGGCGAGGAACATCGGCGGCTGCGCGGTCTGGTGTCCAAGGCCTTCACGCCGCGGGCGTCCGCGCGCATGGAAGACACCGTCGACACGGTGATCAACGAGCTGATCGATCAGGTCGCCGAGGCCGGCCGCTGCGATTTCGTCACCGACATCGCACGGCCCTACCCCATCCCGATCATCTGCGCGTTGTTGGGCGCCCCACCCGAGGACTGGGAGCAGTTTTCCCTTTGGGCGGAGGACATTTTCAAAATCGTGCGGTTCGACTCCGACCTGGCGAACGAGCAGCACATCGTGATGCGGGCGTGGGACGAATTCGACGCCTACATCGACGACATGATCGCCGAACGACGGAGCCGGTTGACCGACGACTTGATCTCCGAACTGATCCGCGCGCAGGACGACGGCGACCGGCTGAGCAACGCGGAGATGCGCATGCTGGCGTTCAGCATCCTCAGCGCCGGCACCGACACCACCCGCAATCAGCTGGCCGCGTGCATGCACGCGCTGTGCGATCACCCCGACCAGGTGGCGATGCTCCGCGACAACCCCGACCTCGCGATGCCGTCCGTCGAGGAATGCATGCGCCATTCGCCCGCGGTCTGTACCACCCTGCGCACCGTTCTCGACGACGTCACCTTCGCCGATTACACCTTCCCGGCCGGTACCTTCATTTCGGTGAATACCTTTGCCGCCAACTGCGATCCGGGGGTCTATCCCGACCCGAGCCGGTTCGACATCACCCGCGAGGACCCACCGCCCATTCTGACGTTCGGTGGCGGAGCGCACTATTGCCTGGGCGCGAACCTCGCCCGAACCGAACTCGCCGGGGCGCTCAAAGTCCTGGCCCGGCGCATGACCAACCCGCGCCGCGTGGCGACGGCACAGTGGAAACCGATGCTGGGGCTGAGCGGGCCGGTCAATCTGGAGATGGAGTTCGACTAGCTCAGCGCGTCGTCCGGGGCGAGCTCCAGAACGTGGATTTCGCCCGTCGCGCCATCGACCTCGACCAGGGCACCCGGCGGCAACGACTTGGTCGCCCCCTGAACGTCGACGACACAGGGGAAGCCGAATTCGCGGGCCACCACCGCGGCGTGGGACATCGGGCCGCCCAGTTCGGTCACGACTGCGGCGGCGTAGCAGAACGCCGCCGTGTATCCGACGTCGGTGACCTCGGCGACGAGGATCTCACCGGGCTGCAGGTCGTCAATCGTCTCGGGACGCACGATGCGCACCCGGCCGCGCACCCGTCCCCCGCACACGCCGACACCGCGCATGGTGCCCCCGCTGGCCAGGGCCGCCGACGAGGTAACGGTCGGCTGCCAACTTCCGCTGAAGACCGTCGGCGGCGCCACCGCGGCCAGTCGGCGTTGTTCGGCCCGGCGCAGGGCCACCAGCGCGCCCACATCCGCCGGTAAGGCATCCAGTTCGTCGACGAGCAGGTAGAACACGTCATCGCCGGCAGCGAAGACCCCGGCCTCGACCGCCCGGCGCCCGTACTCGCGCAGCAGCGTGCGCAGCACCCAGTTCGCGCGCACCACCTTGTCGCGGCGGACCTCACGGTCGCGCAGCTGCTGGGTGGCCAGCACCGCAATTGGCTTGGCATGCAACGGAATCTGAGGACGCTGCGGCTGCGACGCGGACGGTGCGCTCATCGCTCTGGTCACCATCCGGACCAGCAGCTCGGGGTCGTCGGCGTAGCTGGTGGACAGCATCTCGAGCTCGGCCGGGCCACGGTGCCCGATCAGTGCCAGCTCGTCGAACAGCGCGGCGTGGAATTCCGGTGCCTCGACGGCGAGCTTGTCCAGCCGGTCCCCCGGTTCTGTCAGCAGCGCTGCCACTTTGGGATCGCGCTGCGCGGCAACCACCAACCGCTGCATCGCCTCGACCGAACGCGCGCTGACCAATTCCGGCCCGCCGGGCGCGGCGATGTCCCGCCCGCACAACCCGCGCAGCAACACGTTGAACGCCGCGCACAGCAGGAACGAACCCGCCGCCAGCACCCAGCCGTGCACCACCTGGTCCCGCGCCAACGAGATCAGGCTCAGCAGCCGACGCTCGTCGATTCCGGCGAGATCGCCGTCGGTCAAGCGCTCGAGACGATCGACGTCGGCAACGAACTCGCGGGTGTCCATGGCCGCACCGGCCGACAGGCCGATCAGGTTGACGCCGAATACCCCGATGTTGCGGACGGTGCGCAGTTGCTTGCGGATTCGGCCGGTGTCGGAATGCGGATGTTCCTCGCCGAAGATCGGCAGAGCGGCCATGCTGGGGCCGAAGAATCCGCTGTTGCTCACCACCGTCGTGGGCTTCACGAAAGGCACCGTCTCGGCCATGAAGTGCGCGGTCGTAATCGCGCCGTACAGGCGGTGGGCGAACACCGCGACCATGCGCATCGCGATTTCGCGCTGGATCGTGCCCCCGGGCCGCAATCGCTCGGCAACGCATACAGCGCTGGCCCGCAGTCCCCGGACCGTCGCCGACGCCGATGCCGGCGAGAACGGGCCGGGCAGCGCCTCCGACAGGTTCGTGGCCAGGAACGTGGGAAAGCGGGGGTCGATCGGTGTATCGAATTCCCCGTTATCCCCCGCTGCGCCCGCCAAATTGGGTTTGACGCCGTCGTCGCTAGGTGCGTCGACCGACGGTAGGTCCTGGATGTTGGCCAACCGCCAGGGCAGCGATATCACCCGCTTGCCCACGGTGACCCGGCCGCGCACGGCCAGCGCGAAATCGTCGATACATTCGCCGGATTCCCATGCGGGCCGGAATCCCCACTTGTCGCGGAGCCGCGAGAGGTCCATGAGTGGAGCACCCTGTGCCCGTTGCAATTCCGCCGGCTCGAAGCCCAGCCGCACGACCGGGCGGCGCAGCGCGGCGGCGATCCGCCGGATGGTCACCTCCCCGGGAGCAGCGAGATTGACTGCGCCGCTGTCGATTCCATCGTCCACGATCGCGCAGTTGAACAGCCGAAGCGCGTCGTCGAGGTGGACGACCTGTATGCGGCGATCGCTTGATCGGGCGGGGAACACCGGTAGTGCCAACACCCGGCGCGCCCAGTTGTCGACGCTTCGGCCGAGGATCAGCGCGGAGCGGATTGCGATCCATTCCGTGCCCGATTCCGCAAGCATGCGTTCGACCCGCGCGTTGAATTGACCGTCGGCACTGACCGGGGTCAAGGCGTCGTGTTCGGTCTTCGGCGCGCCGCTCCCCCCGTACACGTGCGCGGTCGACGCGAAAACGATTCGCCTGGACCCGGCCTCGGCCATGGCGTCGAGCACGTTGCGGCTGCCGTCGATGTTGACCTGGTGGCTGATGCGTTCGTCGGGCCCGGGACTGTTCGCCCACGCGCAGTGCGCGACCACATCCGCACCGGCCAGGGCGCGTTTGACCGCGGCCGCGTCACGGATATCGGCGCCGACGAAGTCGGCTGCGCTCGGCCAGCTTTCGGGGCGGTGGCGGGCGATCCCGACGACATCGTGGCCCTGGGTGAGCAGCCGCATGGCCAGGCCGCGGCCGAGCACTCCGCTGGCCCCGGTGACAGCAATTCTCACTGAGTGCCCTCACTCAATTGCGTTCATGACTATTCGTCATCGTCGTCCAGCAGCGCCGCGTTGACCAGATCGTCGAGGTCCATGTCGGCGATGTTCTTCTCCGTGGTCGCGGGCGCCGCGGCCTGCCCGTTGCCGCTGGATTCGTCGGCCAACGCCAGCAGCAGTTCCAATACGCCCGCCTGCCGGAGCCGCTTGACCGGAATCGACCCGACAACGCGCTGGATCTCGGCTTCGCCCGGGGCCGGGGCCGCCGTGGTGTGTTCCGATGCTCCGAGGAGTTCTCGGTGCATGTAGCCGGCCAGCGCCGCGGAGTTCGGGTAGTCGAAGATGAGCGTCGGTGAAAGCGCCAGCCCGGTCGCGGCTTTGAGCCGGTTGCGCATTTCGACTGCGGTCAGGGAGTCGAAGCCGAGCTCCTGGAACGCCCGGTCCGGATGGATGGCCTCGGGGCTGGAGCTGCCGAGCACGGTGGCGATGTGCGAACGCACCAAGTCCAGCAGGATCGCCTGCTGCTCGTCCTCGGGGAGCCCTTCGAGGCGTTGCAGCAGAGCGGATTTCGACTTGGCGGCGGCCAGCGAGTCGTCGACCTGGCGTCGCGTCGGCGCATTGATCAGGTCGACGAACATCGGCGGCAAGGTGCCCGAGTCGAACTTGACCCGCAGCGCCGCGAGGTCGATGTGGGCGGGCAGCATGAACGGCTCGTCGACGATGAGCGCGGTGTCCATCAATTCCAGCGCCTCGCCTGAGGACATCGCGACGATCCCGTCCCGCCCGAAGCGGGCGAGGTCGGCAGCGCCCAGCGCGCCGGTCATGGCGCTGGCCTGATCCCACAGCCCCCAACCCAGCGAGATCGCCGGCAGGCCGTGGGCGCGGCGGTGCGCGGCCAGCCCGTCGAGGAATGAGTTGCCGGCGGCGTAGTTGGCCTGACCCGAGGCGCCCGCCAGGCCGGCGATCGACGAAAACATCACGAAGGCCGACACATCCAGGTCGCGGGTCAAGTCGTGCAAGTTCCATGCCGCATCGACCTTGGACCGCAGCACGGCACCCATCCGCTCGGGATTCAAGGACGTCACCACCGCGTCGTCCAAGACGCCGGCGGCATGAATCACGCCGGTCAGCGGGCGCTGCATCGGGATGTCGGCGATCACCTTGGCCAATGCCTCGCGGTCGGCGGCATCGCAGGCCACTGCCTCCGCGTGGGCACCGGCCGCAGTCAGCTCGGCCACCAGCTCCGCGGCACCCGGCGCATCAAGACCGCGGCGGCTGACCAACACGACGTTGCGCGCGCCGTGGCGGGTCACGACGTGCCGCGCGACCGCCGAACCGGCCATCCCGGTGGCGCCCGTGATCAACACGGTGCCCGTCGTCCACGCGTCGGGCATGGTCATGACGACCTTGCCGACGTGGCGGGCCTGGCTCAGATAGCGCAGCGCGGCGGGGGCACGGCGCACGTCGAATCGGGTCACCGGGAGCGGCCGCAGCACGTCTTCGGCGAACATGGCGGCCAGTTCGTCGAGCATCTGCGCAATGCGGTCCGGTCCGGCTTCGAAGAGGTCGAAGGCGCGGTAGCGCACCCCGGAGTGGTCGCGGGCGACGACCTGGGGATCGCGGATGTCGGTCTTGCCCATTTCCAGGAAGACCCCGCCGGGCGCGACCAGCCGCAGGGAGGCGTCCACGAAGTCGCCGGACAGCGAGTCGAGCACGATGTCCATCCCGGCCACGCCGGTCCGGCCGGTGACGGCCCGGAACTTGTCCTCGAATTCCAGGCTGCGCGAATCGGCGATGTGGTCGTCGTCGAACCCCATGGCCCGCAATGTGTCCCACTTGCCACGGCTGGCCGTCGCGAACACCTCCAGGCCGATCTGGCGCGCCAGCTGGACCGCGGCCATTCCCACCCCGCCGGCGGCGGCGTGCACGAGCATCCGCTGACCGGGCTTGGCGGCGGCCAGGTCCACCAGGGCGTAGCGCGCCGTGGCGAACACCACCGAAGCCGTCGCAGCGGCGGTGTGTGACCATCCCGCCGGCACCTTGACGAGCAGTCGCTCGTCGGTCCTGGCAATCGTTCCGGTGCCGTCCGGGAACAGTCCCATGACGCGGTCACCGACCGCGAAACGCCCGTTCTGCAAGGCGGTTTCGGTGATCACGCCGGCTGCCTCGATGCCCATGATCGCGTCCGGATCGGGATAAAGGCCCAAGGCGATCATGACGTCACGGAAGTTGGCGGCGATGGCTGACAGCGCAACCCGCACCTGGCCCGGCCCCAAGGGCGCATCGGCGTCGGGAATCCGCTCTATCCGCAGATTTTCGATCGTGCCGTAGCTGCTCATGCCCAGCCGCCACGGGCCGTCCTCGGGCGGCGTCAGCAGGGCGCCGACGGCGCGGCTGCCGAGCACCCGCGCGGTGTGGACCATCCCGTTGCGCAGCAATGCCTGCGGCTCACCGACCGCCAACACGGCGGCGATCGCGTCGGGATCCAGTGGCGCATCCGTGTCGACGAGCACGATCCGGCCGGGGTGTTCGGTTTGCGCCGAGCGCACCAGTCCCCACACCGCCGCGCCGGCCAGATCGGTGACGTCCTCCCCCGGCAACGTCATCGCGCCGCGGGTCGCCACTATCAGCGTTCCGGCGCCGTCGCGGGACAACCAGGATTGCAGCACGGGCAGCACGGCTCGCGTCGCCGCGTACACCTCGGTGATCACGTCGCCGGGCACCGGCTGCGATTCGAACAGCACCACCGATCGCTCGGCCTCGCCCTCCTGGGTCTCACCGGATGCCGGGGTGCCCCAAGCACTTACCGACACCGGCTGCACCGCCGACGACGGCTGAGCGGACCAGATCAGCTCGAAGAGCCGGTCCGGCCCCGCATTCGACACCGCGGCCAGGAGCTGCTGATCGGTCACCGGACGGGCCACCATCGAGGCGACCGAGAGCACCGGGAGCCCAAGCCCGTCGGCCAATTCGATCGACACCGCCGAGGGGCTCACCCGCGCGATCCGCGCGCGCACCGCCGCCGCCCCCGCGGCGTGCAATGACACCTGCTGCCAGGAGAACGGCACCAGGATCGAGCCCGGGGCGTGCTCATCACCGTCGGACGCCAAGATGACCGCGTGCAACGCCGCGTCGAGCATCACCGGGTGGACACCGAACCCGGTCACCGACACCCCCGCGTCGGAGGGCAGGGTCACTTCGGCGAAGATTTCGTCGCCGCGCCGCCACATCGACGTCAAGCCACGGAACGCGGGCCCGTACCCGTAACCACGCTCGGCCAGTTGGTCATAACCGTCGCCGACCTCCACCGGGACCGCACCCACCGGTGGCCACGCCGACAGATCGGTGCCCGGCTGCACCGATCCCGCGCGCAGCACGCCCTCGGCGTGCAGCGACCACCCCGAGCCCGCCTCACCCCGCGAGAACACCGACACCGCACGCGCACCCGAGTCGTCCGGGCCGCCGACCACGACCTGAACCGCGACCGAGGTGCCGGCCGGCAAGACCAGCGGCGCCGCCAGATTCAATTCGTCGACGATTCCGCAACCCACCTCGTCGCCGGCGCGGATCGCCAACTCGACGAATCCAGCTCCCGGGAACAGCACGACACCGCCGACGGCATGATCGGACAGCCAGCCCTGCGTGCCCGGCGACAACCGGCCGGTCAACACCACCCCGCCCGACGCCGGCAGTTCGACCACCGCGCCCAGCAGGGCGTGCTCGCCGGGGGCCAGGCCCAGGCCCACAGCGTCGGCCGGGGCGTCGTCGCGCGCGAGCCAAAAGCGTCGCCGGTCAAAGGCATACGTGGGCAACTCGACGAGATTCGCCGCGCCGATGGCGCCGCGCCAGTCCACCGCCATCCCGGCGACGAACCCCTGCGCGACGGTGTTGACCAAGGCGACCGGCTCCGGGCGGTCCTTGCGCAGCGCGGACATCGCAGAGATCTCCGCCACCGCGTTGTCGGCCAGCGTTTCCTCGATTGAGGCCGTCAGGCCGCTGCTCGGCCCGACTTCGAGGAATCGGTTGCCACCGGCCGCATGGACGAATCGGACGCTGTCAGCGAATCGCACCGCGTCGCGCACGTGTCGCTTCCAGTACGCCGCTGTGCCGAAGTCATCGGCGGCCAGCTGCCCGGTCACGTTGGACACGATCGGGATGGTCGGCTTGCCGACGGTGAGTCCCGCTGCGACGGTGCCGAATTCGTCGATCATCGCGTCCATCAATGGGGAGTGGAACGCGTGCGAGACGGCGAGTTGGTGGACGCGGCGGCCGTCGGCGCGGAGTCGGTCGGCGATCGCGGTCACCGCGCCTTCAGCGCCCGAGATCACCACCGAGGCGGGCCCGTTGACGGCCGCGATGCCCACGCCGGCTTCTTCGGAGGACACGAGCAGCGGCCGCACCTCGTCTTCGGTGGCCTGCACGGCGATCATCGCCCCGCCCGCCGGCAGCGCCTGCATGAATCGGCCGCGGGCGGCCACGAGGACCGCGGCGTTCTTCAGCGACAGGACACCGGCGGCGTGGGCGGCGGACAGTTCGCCGATCGAGTGGCCCATCACGAAATCGGGGTGGATGCCCCAGGATTCGAGCAGCCGGAACAGGGCGACTTCCACCGCGAACAGCGCCGGCTGCGCGAATTCGGTGGTATTCAGCAGGCTTTCGTCGTTGCCCCACATAACGTCGCGCAGGGGACGCAGCAGGTGCTGATCCAGTTCGGCCAGGACGGCGTCGAAGGCCTCGGCGAAAATCGGGTACGCGCCGTGCAACCCCCTGCCCATGCCGAGCAGCTGGGAGCCCTGACCGGGGAAGACGAACACGGTCTTGCCGCCGGGGGCTGCCGTGCCGCGAACGATCGACGGGGCCAGCTCGTCGGCGGCCAACTCGTCCAGCCCGGCCAGCAGGCGGTCGCGGTCGTCGCCGACGATGACGGCCCGCTGTTCGAAGGTCGACCGGCCGGCCAGCGTCCAGGCCACATCTGCGACGTCCAGATCCGGCTGGTCGCGTAGGTGGGTCGCCAACCGGGCGGCCTGAGATTTCAACGCCGACGGCGATTTCGCGGACACCACCCACGGCAGGACCGGCACCGCGGGGCGCTCGGTCACCTGGACAGGGCTCGGGCGGGTCTCAGATGGGACGGCCTCGATGATCACATGGGCGTTGGTGCCACTGATGCCGAACGACGACACCCCCGCCCGGCGCGGACGCTCCGCACCCCACGGCTGGGCCTCGGTAAGCAACGACACCGCACCCGCCGACCAATCGACATGCGGGCTGGGCTCATCGACATGCAATGTCGCCGGCAACATCTCATGGCGCATCGCCTGCACCATCTTGATCACACCGGCAACCCCCGCCGCCGCCTGCGTATGGCCCATGTTCGACTTGACCGACCCCAACCACAACGGCCCGCCCGAACCCCGATCCTGCCCATAAGTCGCCAACAACGCCTGCGCCTCAATCGGATCACCCAACGTGGTCCCAGTGCCGTGGCCTTCGACCACGTCCACCTCCGACGCCGCCAACCCCGCGTTGGCCAACGCCGCGCGCACCACCCGCTGCTGCGACGGACCATTGGGCGCCGTCAACCCATTGGAGGCACCGTCCTGATTGACCGCCGAACCCCGCACCACCGCCAGCACCGGATGACCCAACCGCTGCGCATCCGACAGGCGCTCCACCACGAGCATGCCGCCGCCTTCGGAGAATCCGGTGCCGTCGGCCGCGCCCGCGTACGCCTTGCACCGGCCGTCCACGGACAACCCGCGCATGCGGCTGAACTCGACGAAGATGTCGGGCGTGGCGTTGACCGTGACGCCGCCGGCCAGGGCCAGATCGCACTCCCCCGAGCGCAGTGATTGCACCGCCATGTGCAGCGCCACCAACGACGACGAGCACGCCGTGTCCACCGACACCGCCGGGCCCTCCAGACCGAGCACATACGACACCCGGCCCGACGCCACACTCGAGGACTGGCCGGTCAGGCGGAAGCCTTCCGCGGTGGGCGCGGCGTCGATACCGTAGCCCTGCGTGTAGACCCCGGCAAACATGCCGGTGGCGCTGCCGCGCAGCGCGCCGGGTTCGATTCCCGCCCGCTCCAAGGCTTCCCAGGAGAGCTCGAGGAACATGCGTTGCTGCGGGTCCATCGCGAGCGCCTCGCTGGGCGCGATGCCGAAGAAGGCCGGGTCGAAGTCCGCGACGCCGTCGACGAAACCACCGGTCCGGGTGTAGCAGGTGCCGGGGACGTCGGGATCCGGGTTGTACACGCCGGCCAGGTCCCAGCCGCGGTCGGTCGGAAATTCGGAGAGGACATCGCGGCCCTCGGTGAGCATCTGCCACAGATCCTCGGGGGAGTTCACCCCGCCCGGGTAACGGCAGGACATTCCGACGATGACGATTGGATCGTCCTCGGTGGCGCGCGCGACCGGGGCGTGCTTGATCTCTTGCGGGGCCCCGGCGAGCTCGGCGCGGATGTAGCCGGCCAGGCCGTTGGGTGTCGGGTAGTCGAAGATCAGGGTGGGCGAAAGCGACAGTCCGGTCGCGGTTTTGAGCCGGTTGCGCATTTCGACCGCGGTCAGCGAGTCAAAGCCCAGCTCCTGGAACGCCTTGTCCGGGTCGATCGCCTCGGCGGAGGTGTTGCCCAGCACGGTGGCGATGTGCGAGCGCACCAGGTCCAGCAGCACGGCGTGCTGCTCGGCCTCGGACAGGCCTTCGAGGCGATGCGCCAGAGCCGATTTCGACTTCGCGGCGGCCAGTGAGTCGTCGACCCGGCGCCGTGTCGGCGCGTTGACGAGGTCGGCGAACATCGGTGGCACCGCGACCGCATGGGCGCGCAGCGCGCCGAGGTCGATGCGGGCGGGCGCCAGGAATGGTTGGTCGACAATCAATGCCGTGTCGAACAGTTCCATGGCCTCGTCCGAGGACAGCGCCAAGATCCCGTCGCGGCCCAGCCGGGCGCGGTCGGCGGCGTCGAGCCCGCCGGTCATGGCGCTGGCCTGGTCCCACAGCCCCCAGCCCAACGAGATCGCCGGCAGCCCGTGTGCGCGCCGATGCGCGGCCAGCCCGTCGAGGAACGAGTTCGCCGCCCCGTAGTTGCCCTGGCCCGACGAGCCCACCAGCCCGGCCATCGAGGAAAACATCACGAACGCCGACAGATTCAGGTCGCGGGTCAGCTCGTGCAGGTTCCAGGCCGCGTCGATCTTGGCCGCCAGCACCGCGTCGACCCGCTCCGGTGTCAGTGAGGTGACCATCGCGTCGTCGAGGACGCCGGCCGCGTGGATCACGCCGGACAGGGGCCGAGTAGCCGCGAGTTCGGTGATCACCGCGGCCAGTGCGGGCCGGTCGGCCGCGTCGCAGGCGATCACTCGCGCCCGGGCGCCGGCCGCTTCCAGCTCTGAGATCAGCTCGGCGGCTCCGGGTGCATCCGGTCCGCGCCGGCTCAGCAGCGCCAGGTCCTCGACGCCGTGGTGCGCCACCAGGTGGCGCGCCAGCGTCGAGCCCGCCATGCCGGTCCCGCCGGTGATCAGTACCGTGCCCGAGGCCAACCGGCCGGGACCAGGCCCCGAAGGTAGAGTCATGACGACCTTGCCGATGTGGCGGGCCTGGCTGAGGTACCGCAACGCCGCGCGGCCGCGCCGTACGTCAAAGGTGGTCACCGGCAACGGTTTCAGGACCCCGGCGTCGAACAGACCGGCGAGTTCGAGCATCCACTGATGCATGCGGGGACGGCCGGGCTCGAACAGGTCGAAGGCGCGGTACCGGACGCTCGGATATTCCTGGGCCACCGCGCCCGGGTCGCGGATGTCGGTCTTGCCCATTTCCAGGAAAATGCCGCCCGGGGCGACCAGGCGCAGCGAGGCGTCGACGAAGTCGCCGGCCAGCGAGTCCAGCACCACGTCGAAGCCGCGGCCGGCGGTGATCGAGCGGAACTTGTCCTCGAAGTCGAGACTGCGGGAATCCGAGATGTGGTCGTCGTCAAAGCCCATGGCCCGCAAGGTGTCCCATTTGCCGCGGCTGGCGGTGGCGAACACCTCCAGACCCAGGTGCCGGGCGAGTTGAACGGCGGCCATCCCGACGCCGCCGGCGGCGGCATGCACCAACACCCGCTGGCCGGGCCTGACCTCGGCCAGGTGAATGAACGCCATGTACGCGGTGGTGAAAACCGCTGAGATGCCCGCGGCTTCGGCGTAGGACCAGTCGGCGGGCTTGTGCTGCAGCAGACGGACGTCGCCGGGCACCAGGGTGCCGCTGCCGTCGGGGAAGAAGCCGTATACCGAGTCGCCGACCTCGAATTCGGTGACTCCCGGCCCGACCTCGACGACGACGCCGGCGCCTTCGCCGCCGAGCAGGGCCTCGTGGGTGAACATGCCCAGGGTGATCATGACGTCGCGGAAGTTGGTGGCGATCGCGCGCAGGGCCACCCGAACCTGACCCGGCTCCAGCGGAGCGTCGGCGTTGGGTACCGGCTCGAGTTGCAGGTTTTCGAAGGTGCCCGCGCTGCTGATGCCCAGCCGCCAGGGGCCGCTTTCCGGCGGCGTCATGATTCCGTCGACCGCGCGGCTGCCGCGCACCCGGGCGGTGTGGGCCGTACCGTCGCGCAGCAGCACCTGAGGTTCGCCGACGGCGAGAACGGTCGCTATCGCGCTATTGTCCAGCGCGGCATCGGAATCGACCAGCACGATCCGGCCGGGATGCTCGGTCTGCGCCGACCGCACCAGTCCCCACACCGCCGCGCCGGCCAGATCGGGGACATCCTCCCCCGCGAGTCCCACCGCGCCGCGCGTCGCGACAACCAGCACCCCGGAGTCATGCGCGGCCAGCCACGACTGCACGGCAGCCAGGGCCTCATGGGTGCGGCGATACGATCCAGTGACTGGATCTTCTTCGGCCGCAAGGGATTCGAAGACCTCGTGCGCGGGCGTGTCGGCGGTGCCGGCGGTCGCCGGCGACCACTCCACCTCGAAGAGCCGGTCCGGGCCCGAGGCCGACACCGCCGCGCGCAGCTGCCGCTCGCTCACCGAGCGCGCCACCATCGCGCGCACCGACAGCACCGGCAATCCCAGGCCGTCGGCCAGCTCGATCGACACCGCACTAGTTCCCGCCGGCGCGATGCGCGCGCGCACCGCCGACGCGCCCGCGGCATGCAGCGACACGCCCTGCCAGGAGAACGGCAGCACCACTTCGTCGGTGTGATCAGCGATTTGGTGGCCGATGACCAGCGCGTGCATGGCCGCGTCGAGCAGCGCGGGATGTACGCCGTATCCGTTGACACTGCCGGCGGCGTCGGGCAGTCGTACCTCGGCGAACACCTCGTCGCCGCGCACCCAAGCCGCGGTCAGGCCCCTGAACGCCGGGCCGTAACCGTAACCGCGCGCGGCCAATTGCTCGTAACCGTCCGCCGCGTCCACCGCGACGGCGCCCACCGGCGGCCACGCCGACAAATCCGCGCCCGGCTCCACCGCGCCGGTACTCAACGTTCCCTCGGCGTGGCACACCCAGCCCGAGCCGGTGTCGGGGCGCGAGAAGATCGACACGACGCGCTGACCGGTTTCCGCGGCCGGGCCCACCACGACCTGTACGGCCACCGATCCCGCCCCGGAGTCCTTGACCGGCAACATCAACGGCGCTTGCAAAGTCAGTTCGTCGACCGTCGAACATCCGACTTCGTCGCCGGCGCGGATCGCCAGCTCCACGAACCCGGCACCCGGGAACACGACCGCACCGGAGACCGCGTGATCGGTCAGCCACCCCTGCTGGCTGGGCGACAGGCGGCCGGTCAGCACGACCCCGCCCGAGGACGGCAGCTCGACGACCGCGTGCAGCAGCGGGTGCTCGCTGGCTCCCAGGCCCAGGCCGGTGGCGTCGGCCCCCACACCTTCGCCGGACAGCCAAAACCGCCGGCGGTCAAAGGCATACGTAGGCAGCTCCACAAAGCCGGCCCCGTCCAGCACACCGCGCCACTGCACGCCCACTCCCGCGACGAACGCGGTGGCAGCCGACGTCAGGAATCGGTCGAGTCCGCCGTCGTCGCGGCCCAGGGTGGGAATGACCGTGGCCTCGGCGTCGCGGCCGGCCTGATGGTTGGCGGTGTCCTCGATGCCGGCGAGCAGGGCCGGATGCGGGCTGGATTCGATGAAAGTCCGGTATCCGTGCTCGCTCGCGCTGCGTACGGCCTGATCGAACTGCACGGTCTGCCGGATGTTGCGGTACCAGTAGTCGGCGTCCAATCCAGCTGTGTCCAAGCGGCTTCCGGTCACGGTGGAAAAGAACGCGATGCGCGAGGAACGGGGCTCGACACCGGACAGCGCCTCGGCGAGGTCGTCGCGGATCGCCTCGACCTCCACCGAGTGCGAGGCGTAGTCCACGTCGATCCGCCGGGTCCGCAGTTCGAGATCGGCGCAGAACCCGACGAGCTCGTCGAGGGCGGCCACGTCGCCCGACACCACGACGGCCGACCGGCCGTTGACGGCGGCGATGCTGACCCGATTGCCGTAGGGCGCCAACAGCTCCCGGGCCCGCTCGGTGCTGCAGGCGATCGACAGCATGCCCCCGGGGCCGGCCAGCGAGCGCAGCAGCTTGCTGCGCAGCGTGACCACCCGGGCGGCGTCTCGCAACGACAAGGCGCCGGCGATGTAGGCCGCGGCGATTTCGCCTTGTGAGTGGCCGATCACCGCGTCCGGGTTCACCCCGACCGACTTCCATAGTTCGGCCAGCGACACCATCACCGCGAACAGCACCGGCTGCACCACGTCGACGCGGTCCATTCCCGGGGCGCCGGCAGCGCCGCGCAGCACGTCAGTCAGCGACCAGTCGACGAACTCCGAGAACGCTTCGTCGCACGCCCGGATCTGCTGCGCGAACACCGGTGCGGAATCCAGCAATTCGATGCCCATGCCCAGCCATTGGGAGCCCTGGCCGGGGAAGACGAACACGGTCTTGCCTGCCGGCGTCGCGGTGCCCCGCAGGATGGTCCCGGCCGGGTCGTCGTTGGCCAGCTCGTCCAGCCCGGCCAGCAAGCGGTCCCGGTCAGTGGCCACCACGACGGCCCGATGCTCGAACGTCGCGCGGCCGGCCAGCGTCCATCCCACGTCGGCGACGTCCAATTCGTCACGGGCGCGCAGATATTCGGCCAGCCGCGCCGCCTGCGCGGCCAGCGCCGTGGCCGACTTCGCCGACACCACCCACGGCACCACGGGCTGTGCCGGACCGGCTTCCCGCGTCGGCTGGGCCGGCACGGCCTCGATGATCACATGGGCGTTGGTGCCACTGATGCCGAACGACGACACCCCCGCCCGGCGCGGACGCTCCGCACCCCACGGCTGGGCCTCGGTAAGCAACGACACCGCACCCGCCGACCAATCGACATGCGGGCTGGGCTCATCGACATGCAATGTCGCCGGCAACATCTCATGGCGCATCGCCTGCACCATCTTGATCACACCGGCAACCCCCGCCGCCGCCTGCGTATGGCCCATGTTCGACTTGACCGACCCCAACCACAACGGCCCGCCCGAACCCCGATCCTGCCCATAAGTCGCCAACAACGCCTGCGCCTCAATCGGATCACCCAACGTGGTCCCAGTGCCGTGGCCTTCGACCACGTCCACCTCCGACGCCGCCAACCCCGCGTTGGCCAACGCCGCGCGCACCACCCGCTGCTGCGACGGACCATTGGGCGCCGTCAACCCATTGGAGGCACCGTCCTGATTGACCGCCGAACCCCGCACCACCGCCAGCACCGGATGACCCAACCGCTGCGCATCCGACAGGCGCTCGACGACCAGGATCGCCCCGCCCTCGGACCAGCCGACGCCGTCGGCCGCGCCCGCGTACGCCTTGCACCGGCCGTCGGGGGCCAATCCTCGGTGCCGGCTGAATTCCACGAAAACGGTCGGCGTGGCGTTGACCGTCGCGCCGCCGGCCAGGGCCAGATCGCACTCCCCCGAGCGCAGTGATTGCACCGCCATGTGCAGCGCCACCAACGACGACGAGCACGCCGTGTCCACCGACACCGCCGGGCCCTCCAGACCGAGCACATACGACACCCGGCCCGAGGCGACGCTGGATGTCATGCCGGTCAGCCGGTAGCCCTCGATCTCCTCGGCGAGCATTCCGTAGCCCTGGACGATCAGTCCCGCGAACACGCCGGTGGCGCTGCCGCGCAGGCCGCTGGGGTCAATCCCGGCCCGCTCCAACGCTTCCCACGACAGTTCCAGCAGCATCCGGTGCTGGGGATCCATCGCCAGGGCTTCGCTGGGCGCGATGCCGAAGAAGGCCGGGTCGAAGTCCGCGACGCCGTCGACGAAACCTCCGGTGTTCACATAGCACTTGTGGCGGGCGTCGGGGTCGGGGTCGTACAGCGCCCCGAGGTCCCAGCCGCGGTCGGCGGGAAACTCCGAGATCACGTCGCGGCCGTCGGCGACCATTTGCCAGAGCGACTCGGGGCTGTCGACGCCGCCGGGGAAGCGGCAGGACATTCCGACGATCGCGATCGGCTCGCTGGACCGCTCCAGCAGCGCGCGGTTGGTGCGCTTCAGGCGTTCAACCTGGACCAGCGCTTTCCGCAGCGCTTCGGTCGCATGCTGGAGTTGGTCCACCATCACTAAACCTCGCCCTAACCCTCACCTAATGTCTGGCCGTCTTGTCCCGCCGGCAGCGGTTGTCGCCGATTCACGGGATTTGCTGCACGAGGCGACGCCGCGTTTCGTTCGACCAGCGTCGTGCTGCTCTCCGACCCAAGAATGTTGCTGGTGAGTATGGCCAACTCCGACTGGATTTCAAAACGTCCGCTACTCCCGGTTGCTACAGGAGGACCGGCTTGGACTGCTGCGAAGCCCCGCTCGGGCGAGCTGCGCCGCGGGGAGCCCGGTGAGCTCGCTGGACGACGGCCGGCGCTAGACGTGGCCTGTGGTTCATGGCGAGACTGTACCTGTCTAGCCATCGTCGGTGGTCAGGTGCGTGTCGCGGAGGGTTCGACGCCACGTCCGGTCCCGGCGGCACGGGCGCGGCGGCGACTCCAGACAGCCGTCAGACACCCGCTCGGCGCCAACCGTCGGCGGCCCGGGCGGCGTGGATCAGCGTGTCGCACAACTGGCGCAGTTCGGTGGCCTCGGCGCCTTCCTCGAGGGCGGTGGCGACGTCTTCTGCGGCGCAGCGCACCTGGTAGACGCGATCGGAGAGGTCGGCCGCGTCGTCGGCCGACAGCACCACCGCGTCGTCGGGCACGGCGGCTGCGCCGTGCCGGTTCAACGAGGCCCGTTGCTCGTAGGCCCGCTGCCGGCAGGACTGCCGGCAGTACTGGCGGCGGCGGCCCATTCCCGCGTCGGTGACGTCTCGACCGCACCAGCGGCAGGGCTGCGGGTGGGTACGGCGGCTCACGCCTGCCGACTTTAGTCGGGATTGTTTGGTGATCCCGGTATCATTGATGGTCGCGTCGCGTATGCCGGCTGTGCGCCGGGGAACTGCGCAGATCGCCGCAGCGTTGCTAATCGAGAGAGAATTGCACTACAGGAGCCCAAGAGCTCCGAAACGACTTCTAAGGAGTAGCACCCATGGCTGATCGCGTATTGAGGGGCAGTCGCCTCGGAGCCGTGAGCTACGAGACCGACCGCAACCATGACCTGGCACCGCGCCAGCTCGCGAAGTACCGCACCGAGAATGGCGAGGAGTTCGAGGTTCCCTTCGCCGACGACGCCGAAATCCCCGGCACCTGGCTGTGTCGCAACGGTCTGGAAGGCACCCTGATCGAGGGTGATCTGCCCGAGCCGAAGAAGGTCAAGCCGCCGCGCACGCACTGGGACATGCTGCTGGAGCGCCGCTCGGTCGAAGAACTCGAAGAGCTGCTCAAGGAGCGCCTCGAGATCATCAAGACCCGTCGGCGGGGCTGAGCCCGCGGTCTAGGCGCGGTTGTCGGCCCCGGTGGCCGGCGTGGCGCGCGCGCCCGACCGGCGGCCCTGGACGCCCCATCGGGTGACTTTGACCAGGGCTTCGCGGATGTTGGATCCGCTCATCTTGGACACTCCGAGTTCGCGCTCGGTAAACGTGATCGGCGCCTCGACGATGGTGAAGCCGTTGCAGATCGTGCGCCACGTCAGGTCGATCTGGAAGCAGTAGCCCTTGGAGTCCACGCCGTCGAGGTCGATCGCCTCGAGGACCTCGCGGCGGTAGGCGCGGTAGCCGGCGGTGATGTCGTGCACCCCGATGCCCAACGCCAGCCGCGCATAGGTGTTGGCGGTCCAGGACAGCGCCCAGCGCCGCCACGGCCAGTTGCGCACCGTCCCGCCGTCGACGTAGCGCGAGCCGATGGCCAGATCGGCACCGTTGTCGACCGCGTCCAGCAGGCGGTGCAGCTGTTCGGGCGCGTGGCTGCCGTCGGCGTCCATTTCGACGAGCACCGAGTAGTCGCGGCTCAAGCCCCAGGCGAAGCCCGCCAGGTACGCCGCGCCCAGGCCATCCTTGGCGGTGCGGTGCATGACGTGGGTGCGACCGGGGTCGGCCGCGGCCAGTTCCTCGGCCAGCCGGCCGGTGCCGTCCGGGCTGCTGTCGTCCACGATGAGCAGGTGCACGTGCGGGCACGCGTCCTTGAGCCGCCGGTGGATCACCGGCAGGTTCTCCAGCTCGTTGTAGGTCGGGATGATCACCAAGACGCGCTGGCTGGGACGATTGCCCGGGGCGTGGGGCGCCGGCTGGCCGGTGGTCATGTAGCTCCTCTGTGTCGCCCGAAATCGCAAGAAAGTCGGCCGTCCCCGGTGGGACGGAGTGTCGTCACCCGCCGTCGTCTGCCGGCGTGCGATCCCCGCCCTCGCCGGGCGCGGTGTCTGAGTCGTGCTCGTCGGGCGGGTGTGCGCCCGGGGTCGTACCGGCCGTTTTGGAAAGACGTGCCGATCGGCCCGAGGACCTTGGCCTGAGACGAATCGGACGCGGGAACCATCCATTGTGCCGTATCCCGGCCAAAATGACCGCCCCGGCCGCTGCCACCATGACCCACTGCAGCAGCGGCGCCCAGCGGGTCGCCGGCGTCAACTTGGTCTTGAGGCGCACCGGCATGTCCAGGTAGGCGGGCTGAAAGAAGTCGGTCCGCGCCAACTCGCCGCCGTCCGGGGCGATCACGGCGCTGATCCCCGTCGTGCCCGCGACCACCACGTAGCGGTCGTGCTCGACGGCCCTGACCTTCGCGAACGCCAGCTGCTGTTCGCTCATCGTCTTGTTGAAGGTGGCGTTGTTGGCCGGCACCGCCAGCAGCTGGGCGCCGCCGAGGACCGCGTGCCGAGGGACGCGGTCGAAGATCACTTCCCAGCACGTCGCGACCCCGACCGGAACCGCCGCCATGTGCACGACGTCACTACCCGGCCGCGGCACCATGCTCCCGGCGCGGCCGGCGTACCCGGACAGATGCTTGAAGAGCCACGGCATCGGCAGGTACTCCCCGAACGGCTGCACAATCTCCTTGTCGTGGCGTTCGGCCGGGCCGGTGGCCGGGTTCCACACGATCATGGTGTTCGTGTAGTGCGGATCCGCCGGCGGGCGGCCGGGAACTTCGAGCACGCTGCCGATCAGGATCGGGGCGCCGATCGCGGCCGCGGCCTGCGATATCTCCAGCGCGGCGTCCGGGTTGACCAGCGGGTCGATGTCGGATGAATCTTCCGGCCAGATCACGAACTGGGGTTGCGGCGCGGCCCCGGCGCGCACGTCGTCGGCCAGGGCCAGCGTCTCGCGGACGTGGTTGTCCAGGACCGCCCGTCGTTGCTCGTTGAACTCGAAACCCAGCCGCGGCACGTTGCCCTGCACCACCGCGACGGTCACCGACGGTTCGCCTCCCGAGCCGGTGCCGGCGTGCCGCACCTGGGGCCAGACCATGACCGACGCGAACAGCACCAGGCAGATGCAGACGCCGGGGAGCACCACCGCGGGCGGCGGCGGCTCGGTTTCGGCCCCGTCGGCCGCGCCGCGCACCGGGTGGCCCGCGCGCCACCACTTCACGATCTCCAGCGCGATCGCGGTCACGCTGAAACCCACCAGCATGATGGCCAGGGACAGCAGCGCGACACCGCCGAGCTGAACCAGCGGCAGGAACGGCCCATGCGTTTGGCCGAAGGCCACCGAACCCCAGGGGAAGCCGCCGAACGGGAAAACCGACTTCACCCACTCCTGAGCGGCCCACAGCAGCGCGAACCAGATGGGCCAGGCGGGCAGCCGGCGCACGATGACCGCGCACAGGCCGAAGGTGGCGGGAAATAGCGCCGATACGGCCGACAGCGCGACCCACGGGACGGACCCGACCAGCAGCCCCACCCACGGCAGCAGCGGCAGGTAGAGCGCCAAGCCGAAGAGGAACGCGTAGCCCAGCCCGCCCGCCGGCGTCGTCGCGGGGTGGGTCAGCACCCACGCCAGCAGCGCCGCGGCGACGACGGCGCCCCACCACCAGTTCAGCGTCGGGAAACTGGCGCACAGCAGCAGGCCGCCGACCACGGCGCAGATCAACCGGGTCAGGCGGGGCAGCAGCGCGGCCTGGGCGGCGGGCAGCCTGGCGATCACCGCGGTCACCAGCCCGGTCGCCGTCCGGCGGGCCATGGCCCCCAGTCGTTCGGTCAGCCGCGCGCGCCCGCCGGGCTGTTTGGGTGGCGGGGGGTGCACGTCGGCGGGCTCGTCGTCGCGTTCGGATTCGGCCTCGTCGCTGATCGGGTCGGCCTGCTCGTCCACCGGGTCGGTCGCCGCGGTGTGCTCCGGGGGTTCAGCTGGGTCCGGCGCTTCGCCGCCGGGCCAGTCCCTAGCCATGGATGACAGCGCCCCGATGCACGGTTCGCCGGCACCGCGGCAGGGCATCGTTCGGGTCCAGCCGCGGCAACGCGGGTACGCGGGAGCGCGGATCGGTTGACCAGCGCTGCACAGTGTCGCGCGGTGCGTGTACCTCCAGCGCCCCCGCATCCCAGATGGCGTACGACGCGGGCGCACCCGGCGTCAAGGTGCCTGCGCTGCCGTCGCGGACACCGGCGGCCCGCCAGCCGCCGCGGGTGGCGGCAGCGAACGCGGCCCGCGCCGAGACCGCGCTGCCCGCGGTGCGATGGTTGACGGCCGCGCGCACGCTCAGCCACGGGTCGAAACCCGTCACCGGGGCGTCGGAACCTAGCGCGAGGGGCACGCCTTGGGATGCTAACAGCGCAAACGGGTTGAGCCGACTGCCTCGCTCGGCGCCGAGCCGCCGCGCGTACATGCCGTCGGGACCGCCCCAGAGCGCATCGAAATTGGGCTGCACGCTGGCGATGACGCCCCAGTGCCCCAGTTTGGTGGCTTGCTCGGCGGTGACCATCTCGACGTGCTCGAGGCGATGTCCGCAGCGGGCGACCGCGACCGGTCCGAGGTCCGCGGCGACTCGCTCGAAGGCGTCCACCACGGTGGCGACGGCGGCGTCTCCGATGACGTGGAACCCGGCGGTGATCTCGGCCTCGGTGCACGCCCGCACGTGGGCTCTCACCGCGTCGGCGTCCAGATAGCAGGTGCCCGTGCGGTCCGGCGCGTCGGTGTAGGGCTCGTGCAGCCAGGCAGTGCGCGACCCGATCGCGCCGTCGACGAACAGATCTCCGGCCAGCCCACGTGCCCCGGTCGCGGCCATCAGCTCCCGGGCCTGCGCGGCGGTGCGCACCGGCTCACCCCAGAAGCCGATCACTTCGACGCCGTGGTCGAGGTCCCGCAGCTGCAGCCAGTCGTCGATCCCGCCGATCTGGGGTCCGGCGCATTCGTGCACGGCGACGATGCCCGCCGCCGCGGCGGCGTTGAGCGCTGCCGCGCGGGCCGCGGTGAGCTGCCCCGGGGTCAGCAGGTCGCGGGCGACGGCGCGCACGAGATGGTGGGCGTCGCCGGCGAGTGGCCGCTCCGCGCTGAAGCCGGCCGCCGACGGGAGTTCCGCGACGAGCCGTCGCAGGCCCGTCGAGACCGCCGCCGAGTGCACGTCCACGCGGGCCAGGTAGGCGGGGCGGTCGCCGAGGACGGCGTCGAGGTCACTGGTGGCGAGCGGGGTGTTGTCCGGCCACGATGTTTCATCCCACCCGTGCCCCCACACCAGTTGACCCGGGTGGGCGGCGGCGTAGTCGGCGACCATCTGCACGCACTGCGCGCGCGAGCCGGCCTGGCGCAGGTCCAGCCCGCTCAGCGTCAGGCCGGTAGCGGTCAGATGGATGTGGCTGTCGACGAATCCCGGCGCCACGAAACCGCCGTCGACGTCTTCGATCTCGGCGTCGGGGAACATGTCGCGGCCGACCTCGTCGCTGCCCAGCCAGGCGATGACACCGCCGCGGACCGCCATCGCGGTCGCGTCGGGGTGCGCCGGGCTGTGCACCCGGCCGTTGACGAGCAGGGTCACCGGGCTGGGTCTATCGACCTCATCCCGTGACGATGCAGGCCGTGAAACGGCCTGAGGCGGAACGGGGCTATCAACCACACGCCAAAACTACGTGCAACCGCTCGCGTGTCGATAACGATCAGCGCGAGCGCGCTTTCCCCGGCTCAGCGCCCGTCGAAGCGCGGGGTCCGCGCCGGCTCGACGTCTTTGACGTCGATGACCTCGCCGTCGATGTAGTCGCCGTGGCCGCGGGCGTCACCCGGGTAAGGATAGGGATCCGCGCGAAAGGTGGTGGCGTAACTGGTGCCGGGCACTCGGCGCCGCAGCGTGCGCACCGCCATGGCGCCCAGCCCGGGGCCTGCGGCCGACCGGACCGGCGGAATGAGCAGCACCAGACCGAGGGCCGTGCTGACGAGTCCGGGAATGAGAACGAGGAGCGTCGCCAGACTGGTCACCGCGCCGTCGCCGGCGGCGTCGCGTGAGCCGGCCAGCCCGGAGCGCAATCGCCCGATGCGACGGATGAGGTGGGACCCTGCCATCGGGGCGACGATGCCCCACCCGAGCAGGAACGTCGCCAACAGCACCAGCAGGGTCCAACCCCATCCGGTCGTCGACACCAGCGCGAAGATCGCCGCCAGTTCGACGACGGCGTAGACGAGCAACAGCCGCGACACCATGTCAGGGCAACGTCTGCGGACCGCGCCGGAGTTCCCATGGTGCTCTCCCTCGCGATTGCAGTTAGATGACGCTATGACGACGATTCAGATCGATACCCCCGACGGACCGATCGATGCGTTACTGAGCACGCCATCGGGACAGGGCCCCTGGCCGGGCGTGGTGGTGATCCACGATGCGATCGGCTACGGCCGGGACAAGCAGTCGATCAACGACCGCATCGCCCGGGCGGGTTACCTCGCGCTCACCCCGAACCTGTACGCCCGCGGCGGCCGCATCCGCTGCATCACGCGGGTCATGAAGGAGCTGCAGACGCAGCGCGGCCGAGCCCTCGACGACATCTCGGCCGCTCGCGATCACCTGAAAGCGATGCCGGAATGTTCCGGCCAGGTGGGCGTCGCGGGCTTCTGCATGGGTGGTCAGTTCGCACTTGTGATGTCGCCCAAGGGGTTTGGCGCCGCCGCGCCCTTCTACAGCACTCCCCTGCCCCGCAATCTCGACAAGACACTCGACGGGGCGTGCCCGATCGTGGCCAGCTTGGGCGGCCGCGACCCGTTGGGACGGGGCGCGCCGGAGAAGTTGCGCAAGACGATCGCCGACAAGAACATCACCGCCGATGTGAAGGTCTATCCCGGCGCCGGGCACAGCTTCGCCAACGAGCTGCCCGCCCAGGGTCTGCTTCGGATCACCGGTTTCGGCTACGACGAGGCCGCCACCGAGGACGCCTGGCGCCGCGTCTTCGCGTTCTTCGGCGAACACCTGGCGACCGGGGCAACGGCCTAGCGTTCACACCACTTTCAGCTCGAGCCCCACATTGTTTTCCATGCCGCCGCGCAACTTGCTGAAGAGGTTGAACACCCTGCCCACGATGCCGTAGCGCTTGCCGATCGCGTCGTAGACCGCGGCGGTTTGGGACTTGTCGAGGATGACGGCGGTCCCCTCGACGGCTACACTGGTCGGGCGGCCGTTCATCGTGCAGGTGGCCAGCGTGACACGCGGGGTGTTG
This sequence comes from Mycobacterium marseillense, assembly GCF_010731675.1. Classification (NCBI taxonomy): domain Bacteria; kingdom Bacillati; phylum Actinomycetota; class Actinomycetes; order Mycobacteriales; family Mycobacteriaceae; genus Mycobacterium; species Mycobacterium marseillense. Next base: position 729,098 of record NZ_AP022584.1, on the reverse strand, counting down.
CGGATCCGCTTGACCTTCCACGACTTTTCTCCGGTGATGACCAGGAGCCGGTCTTGATCCAGGGCGGCCCAGATCGGCGTCGGCTTGGGCCTGCCGTCTTTGGTGAACGTGGTGAGCAGGATGTATTGCGCCTTGGCGAGATCGGCGAAGGTCGGTGTCACGCTGCCAACCTACCGCTGCCGGCGATTCACCGTTGACATCCGTACCGCTGCGCTGCGATAGTTCTAAGGCCTTAAACGAAAACAGCATTTTCATTTAAGTGGCCGGTCCCGAGAAGAGCAGGCAATCGTGAACGCTCCCCGCACGCGGCAACGCGAGAAACTGGGCCCTGATCCGGCGGTTCGCCGCCAGATCCTGGACGCGGCGACGACAACGGTGCGCGAGCACGGAGTCGACGGGCTCAGCGTCGCCGCCGTCCTGCAGCGGGCCGCGTTGAGCACACGGGCGTTCTATCGGCATTTCGGATCGAAGGACGAGCTGATCACCGCGGTCTTCCTGGAGGGCGCGCACGCCGAAAGGCGGCGGCTGAAGCGTCGAATGTCCCATGCCGCAACCGAAATCGAGGCCGTCGCGGCCTGGATCGACGCGCGACTCGACCTGGCATTCGACGAACGGCTCGAAAACGATCTGCGGCGACTGTCGTTGGAGGCTCAATCGCAGATCGTCTCGGCCCGCGGTGTGGTCCAGCCGGCCTATGCGGAAGTGCTCGCACCGCTCAGCGAGTCAATCGGGCGCGGCCAACGGGACGGTGTCTTCCACGGGGTCGATCCGGTGGCCGACGCCCAGTTCATCCACGGAGTGGTGTGGGCGGGAATCGACCAGCACTGGGCGAAGGGCGCCGGTGCTCGCGACGACCTGCGCCGGCGCGTTCAACTGTTCTGCCTGCGCGGGCTCGGCGTCGCGCGCGGGGCAATCGAACAGGTGTGTTCGACCTGAGGGAAAGGAACTAGCGATGGACCTGGGTCTTGCGGGATCGACGGCCGTGGTCACGGGCGGCAGCAAGGGGATGGGATTGGCTGTCGCCGAAACCCTTGCGGCCGAAGGGGCCAGGGTGGCGGTGATGGCCAGGAGTCAGGCTGCGCTCGATGCCGCGGTGGCGTCGCTGCGCGAGGCCGGCGCCCCGGACGCCGTGGGGATCAGTGTGGATATGGCCGATCCGACCTCCATCGCCGCGGGTTTCGCGGCCGTCGCCACCCGCTGGGGACACCTCAACAGCCTGGTCCACACGATCGGGCCCGGCGACGGCTATTTCGAGCAGATGGACGACGCCCAGTGGGACGAGGCGTTCAGCCTCGGCACGATGTCGGCGGTGCGCTCGGTCCGTGCCGCGTTGCCGCTGCTGCGCGCCGCGGAGTGGGCCCGGGTGGTGACGTTCTCGGCGCACTCGATTCAGCGCCAGAATCCGCGGATCGTCGCCTACACGGCATCGAAGGCGGCGCTGGCCAGCGTCACCAAGAATCTGTCGAAAAGCCTTGCCAAGGACGGCATTCTGGTCAACTGTGTGTGTCCCGGGACCATCGTGACCGCCAGCTTCACCGAAAACCTCAAAGACATCCTCGCCGCCGACGGTCTCGACGCCACCGATCCGGTCGACGTCATGACCTGGATCGACAACAACTTTCACCAGCCCTGCGACCTCGGCCGGGCCGGCCTTCCCGAAGAAGTCGCGTCCATCACCGCCTACCTGGCCTCGCGGCGCAATGGCTATGTCACCGGCGCGACGGTCAACGTGGACGGCGGGTCGGACTTCGTCTGACGGCTCCGCCGGCTCGGGTCGAGTGTGCCGCCAGCCGCACATTGGGTGCCGAGTGTGCGGCCAGCCGCACAGTCGCGGGGATGGCTAGCCCTCCAGATCGCCCTCGGTTTCCAGCAGCGCCCGGCGCAGGCCGTCGAGGGTTTCCGGTTGCGGCTGCGCCCACATGCCGCGCCCGGCCGCCTCGAGTAACCGTTCCGCCATGCCGTGCAGCGCCCAGGGATTCGACTCGGCCATGAACTTTCGGTTCTCCGGGTCCAAAACGTAGCGCTCGGTGAGCTGTTCGTACATCCAGTCGGCCATCACCTGGGCGGTCGCGTCGTAGCCGAACAGGTAGTCCACGGTCGCCGCCATCTCGAACGCGCCCTTGTAGCCGTGCCGGCGCATCGCCGCCATCCACCGCGGATTCACGACCCGGGCCCGGAACACCCGCGTCGTCTCCTCCGACAGGGTGCGGGTGCGGATCGCGTCGGGGCGGGTGTTGTCGCCGATGTAGGCCGCCGGCGCCTGCCCGGTCAGCGCCCGCACCGTGGCCACCATGCCGCCGTGGTACTGGAAGTAGTCGTCGGAGTCGGCGATGTCGTGTTCTCGGGTGTCGGTGTTCTTGGCCGCCACCGCGATACGCCGATATTGCCGGTTCATGTCGTCGACCGCCTCGCGGCCGTCCAGGTCCCGTCCGTAGGCGAACCCGCCCCACGCGGTGTACACCGCGGCAAGGTCGGCGTCGTCACGCCAGTTGCGGCTGTCGATGAGCTGCAGCAGCCCGGCACCGTAGGTGCCCGGCTTGGAGCCGAAAATCCTTGTGGTCGAACGGCGTTGATCGCCGTGCTGAGCGAGATCGGCCTGGGCGTGAGCCCGCACGAAGTTGTCGTCGGCGGGTTCGTCGAGGTCGGCGACCAGCCGCACCGCGTCGTCGAGCATCGTCACCACGTGCGGGAAGGCGTCCCGGAAGAAGCCGGAGATCCGCACAGTCACGTCGATGCGCGGCCGCCCGAGCTCGGCCAGGGGTATCGGAGCGAGGTCGACAACGCGCCGCGACGCGTCATCCCACACGGGCCGAACGCCCAGCAGCGCGAGCACTTCGGCGATGTCGTCGCCGGCCGTGCGCATCGCCGAGGTCCCCCACACCGACAGCCCCACCGATTGCGGCCATCGACCGTGGTCGTCGCGGTAGCGGGCGAGCAACGAATCCGCTAGTGCCACACCGGCTTCCCAGGCCAGTCGGGACGGCACGGCCTTGGGGTCGACGGAGTAAAAGTTGCGCCCGGTGGGCAGCACGTTGACCAGGCCACGCAGCGGGGACCCCGAGGGGCCGGCCGGGATGAATCGCCCATCCAGGGCGCGCAGCACCTGCTCGATTTCGGCGGAAGTGCCGGCCAGCCGGGGCACCACCTCGGTGGCGGCGAACCGGAGCACTCGTGCCACATCAGGATTGTCGCTGAGCCGTTCGGCCGCGTCGGGATCCCAGCCGCAGGCCTGCAGCGCCGCGACCAACTCCCGTGCCGCGGCCTCGGTCGCGTCCACACTGGCGCGTTCGTCGGTGCCGTCCTCGGCCAGACCCAACGCCTGGCGCAGGCCGGGGATGGCGTGCTCGCCGCCGAACAACTGGCGGGCCCGCAGGATCGCCAGCACGAGGTCCAGTTCGGGCTCCCCGGTGGGCTTTTGGCCCAAGATGTGCAGGCCGTCGCGGATCTGGACATCCTTGATCTCACACAGCCAACCGTCGACGTGCAGCAGCATGTCGTCGAACGTGTCCTCGGCCGGACGTTCGGTAAGGCCGAGATCGTGGTCCATCTTCGCGGCCCGGATGAGGGTCCAGATCTGCTGACGGATGGCGGGAAGCTTGCCGGGATCCAGCGCCGCGACGTTGGCGTGCTCGTCGAGCAGCTGTTCCAAACGGGCGATGTCGCCGTAGGTTTCGGCGCGGGCCATCGGCGGGATGAGATGGTCGACGAGCACCGCGTGCGCGCGCCGCTTGGCCTGGGTGCCCTCGCCGGGGTCGTTGACCAGGAAGGGGTAGATCAGCGGCAGGCTGCCCAGCGCGGCGTCGGGTGCGCAGCCCGCGGACATGCCCAGGGTCTTGCCCGGCAGCCATTCCAGGTTGCCGTGTTTGCCCAGATGCACCACCGCGTGCGCCCCGAATCCCGTGTCCAGCCAGCGGTAGGCGGCGAGGTAGTGGTGGCTGGGCGACAGGTCCGGGTCGTGGTAGATGGCGACCGGATTCTCGCCGAAGCCCCGGGGCGGCTGCACCATCAGCACCACATTGTCCGATTGGATTGCCGCGATGACGATTTCGCCGTCGGAATCGTTACTGCGATCGACGAACAGTTCCCCCGGCGGCGGTCCCCAATGCTGGACAACCGCGTCGGTGAATTCGGCGGGCAGGGTCGCGAACCACGCGCGGTAGTCCTTGGCGGACACCCGGATCGGGTTGCCCGCCAATTGCCCCTCGGTGAGCCAGTCGGGGTCCTGCCCGCCCCGCTCGATCAGCGCGTGGATCAGGGCGTCGCCGTCGTTCGCCTCGACACCGGGCAGGTCACCGACCTGGTACCCGTGATCGCGCATCGCCTGCAGCAGCGCGACGGCGCTCGCGGGCGTGTCCAGCCCCACCGCGTTGCCGATGCGGGCGTGCTTGGTGGGATAGGCCGAAAAGACCAGGGCGACCCGTTTGTCGGGCGGGGCGACACGGCGCAGCTGCGCGTGCCGCACCGCCAGCCCCGCGACCCGGGCGCAGCGCTCCGAATCCGCGACATAGGAGATCAGCCCGTCCTCGTCAATCTCTTTGAAGGAGAACGGCACCGTGATGATGCGACCGTCGAACTCGGGCACGGCCACCTGACTGGCCACGTCGAGCGGGCTCAGGCCGTCGTCGTTTTCGCACCACTGGGCGCGCGGGCTGGTCAGACACAATCCCTGCAGGATCGGAATATCGAGCGCGGCAAGGTGTTCGACGTTCCAGCTGTCGTCATCGCCGCCCGCGGACGCTGCGGCCGGTTTGAGTCCCCCGGCGGCCAGGACCGTCACGACCATCGCGTCGGCAGCGCTCAGCCGTTGCAGCAGTTCGGGTTCGGCGGTGCGCAGCGAGGCGCAGTAGACCGGCATCGGCCGTGCACCGGCGTCCTCGATGGCTTCACACAGCGACTCGACGTAACCGGTGTTGCCGGCTAGATGCTGAGCGCGGTAGTACAGCACGGCGATCGTCGGGCCATCGACATCCCCGGCATCCGCTCGCGGCAACTCGCCCCACGTCGGCGTCACGACCGGCGGGGTGAACCCGAACCCGGTCATCAGCACGGTGTCCGAGAGGAAGGCGTGTAGCTGGCGCAGGTTGTCCACCCCGCCGTGGGCCAAATAGATGTGCGCCTGGACCGCGATGCCGGCCGCCAGGGTCGACAGCCCGGTCAGCTCCGCGTCGGCGGCCTGCTCGCCGCTGACCAACACCGTGGGCACACCGCTGGCGATCACCGTGTCGATCCCGCTCTGCCAGGCCCGGTAACCGCCGAGGATCCGCACCACCACGATGGCGACGCCGGCCACCAGGTCGGGCAGTTCGTCCTCCGACAGCCGCGACGGGTTGGCCCACCGGTAGTTTTTCCCGCTGGAACGGGCGCTGATCAGGTCCGTGTCGGAGGTCGACAGCAGCAGGATGCTCGGTTCAGCCACCCGTCATTCGTACCGCAGCGGCTTCGGACGGCCGAATCGGCACGTAGGGTCCCCCTATGAGCAGAGGATTCGTCGTCACTTTCGCGGTCGGGCTGATCGTCGCGTTGTTCGGTGTGATCTGGGCATTGCAAGGGTTCGGGGTGCTCGGCGGCAGCCCGATGAGCAACACCACCACCTGGTCCGTCATCGGGCCGATCACCGCGCTTGTCGGGATAGCGATCGCGGTGATCAGTTGGCGGAAGCTCTCGTCGAAATAGGTTGCTACCGCGGCACGACGGCGAAGTTCACCGTGTGCCAGCCGGTGGCGCCGTCGGGGACGGGATTGGCGCGCTCTTCGGTCTGGACGGCACCGGTGTTGTCGATGGCTCGCACGGTGATGGTTTCTCGCCCGGGGCTTTTCGCCTGCCACGGGAAGCTCCACAATCGCCATGTCTCATTGGAATAACTCGCGCCCAGTTCGGCCGGTTGCCAACCGCCGTTGCCGATGCGGACTTCGACCGCCCGCACGCCACGATTTTGTGCCCACGCAACGCCGCCGAACACCACCGGCCCCACCGGCACCGTCTGGCCGCCCCTGGGCACGTCGATCCGCGACTCCGTCTTGATGGGCGCCTGCGCCGCCCAGCCCTGCCGCGTCCAGTAGGCCTTGGCCCGGTCGAACCGGGTCAACTCCAAATCCACCACCCACTTGGTGGCCGACACGTAGCCATAGAGCCCCGGCACCACCATGCGGGCCGGATAGCCGTGCTCGGCCGGCAGCGGTTGACCGTTGAGGCCGACCGCCAGCAGCGCGTCACGACCGTCCGTGACAGCCTGCACGGGGGTACCGACGGTGAATCCCTCGATCGAGGTGGAGAGCACCATGTCGGCATCGCGATGCACACCGGCCGCCGCCAGTAGGTCCGCCAGCCGGTATCCCGTCCAGATGCCCGTTGAAATAAGGTCTCCGCCAACGGGATTGGATACACACGTCAACGTGGTCACCGTCTCGACGATGTCGAAGCGGGCGAGGTCGTCGAAGCTCAAGGTGATCTCGCGGTCCACCATCCCGTGGATGCGCAGGCGCCAGTCGCCGCGGCTGAGCTGGGGAACGCTCAGCGCGGTGTCGACCCGGTAGAAGTCAGCACTTGAAGTGATAAAGCTTGGCAACGCAACGCCTTTCGGCTGCACCGCGGCGGGTATCGGGCGCGCCGGGGATCGTGGCCTGGGTAGGGCGAACGTCTTACGGTCGGCTTCCACCGAATGCGCCAGCCGGGTGCCGAACGCCCCGACTACCCCACTGACGACGCCCAGTCCGAGCAACCCGTACACGACCAACCTGCGCCGGCCGGGATCTGGCTGCTCCCGGTCGTCTGCGTCGTCGTCCGGCTCGGGCGAGAACCGTCGGGTGAGCATCCGCAGCACCCCGACGCCACACGCGGCGCCGACGACGGTGGGCAGCGTGTCGAGTGCCGTCCCGCCCGGTCGCGACAGCACGGCAATGCAGCCGAGGACGCCCGCCGCGGCGATCACCGCGCTGCCGAACGGGCGGCGCCGCGTCTCGAGGGTCCCGGCGATCGCGGCGGTCGTCGCGATCACCACGAGTACGACGACGGCCAGGAAGGGTTTGTCCAGCGGACCGAGCGTTTGGATGGCCCACTCTTTGACGGGGCCGGGTGTCAGGTCGATAACCGCAGAACCCACGGCCGCGCGGGCATCGGCCCGCGCACCGAAGGGGATGCTGGCCAGTTGGGCGACACCGAGCGCGACGGAGGCAGCGGCGACCCCGGCGATCATCCGGTCATTCGACGAAGCCACGGCCACCGGAGTCACATTACTCGCGCTTTTTTTCAACGTCGCAAAACTCTTGCGGCACAGTGCTGGTGGCACAAGCGGCCCGCAAGGGCTGAGTACGCCAACTGGGTAGCGTCCCGCGCCGCGTTCGAGCCCCGCCGGCGGGTGATTCGCGTCGGTCAGCGACCGATCAGAGCCGCGATCCGGGCGGCGACCTCCCCCGCGACCCGCAGCGCCTCCTCGCTCGTCCCGGGTTCGTAGCGATCCGCCACCGGGTCGTAGTCGGCGCCGGCGATGGAACCGTGGTCGGCGTCGAGCTCCAGCAACTCGACCGGCCAGCCAACCCGTTTCAGGGCGGCGGCGAAATCCCTGCTGGCGCTCACGGGGACGGCGTCGTCGGCCAGCCCGTGCAGCAGCGTGAACGGCGTGCCGGCGCGGCCGGGTGACAGCGCGTCGGTCGGCGCCTGACCGGAGAGCGGATCGGGCACCATGAACGCGCCGGCCAGGCAGACGGTGTGGACGAGGGTGACATCGAATCGCGCCGCGTTGAGCGTCAGACCCGCTGCGGCGCAACCGCCCATGGACCACCCGACGAGCACGATGCCGTTGCCCGGGCCCGCGAAGTCGCGGGCGAAGTCGAGCGATCCCAACAGATCCGCCCGGCCGCCGTCGTCGGCGTGGGAATTCCAGTCCGGCGCCACCACGGCCGCACCGCGGCCGCTGAGCATGCCGGCCAGGGGTCTGAACGCCGCGCGGGCATCGGTCTGCATGCCATGCCACAGCAGGACGGCGGGTCGCCGGGAGTCGCCGAAGACGTCGGCGAGGCGTCCGGGGGCGTATTCCACCGTTTCCACGGCCACGAGTGTGCCCCGGGGGCCGTGATCCCAAACGGCGAGTCAGGCGATGCGCTTGCGGTGGAGGTCAATGCGACGCCACGAAGATCGGCCAGTTTCTAGGTTGACGATTGCACGCCAAGCCGATCCAGCAGCTCCGCGCGATGCTGCTCGGTATGCGGGCCGGGATCACCGGGTGCGCGCCGCGGCTCGTCGATCGTCAGCGTGTGAATGATGCGGCCCTCCTCGAGCACCAGCACGCGATCGGCCAGCGCCACCGCCTCGTCGACGTCGTGGGTGATCAGCAACACCCCGAAGCCGTGCCGGCGCCACAGATCCAGCAGCAAGGCGTGCATCGTCAACCGGGTCAGCGCGTCCAGCGCCCCGAAAGGTTCGTCGAGCAGCAGCAGCCGCGGCTCGGCGACCAACGCCCGCGCGAGCGAAACGCGTTGCGCCTGACCGCCCGACAGCGTCAATGGCCAGGACCCGGCGTGGTCGGTGAGCCCGACGTCGGCCAGCGCACGCTCGGCGCGTTGTCGCACCTGCAGCCGCGGGAGCCCCCTGCGGGTGAGGCCGTATCCGACATTGGTGCGCACGTCGCGCCACGGAAACAGCCGCGGCTCCTGGAAAGCCAGGGCCGGAGCGCCGGCCACCACGCGCTCGCCGCTGTGGTCGCGCGAGAGTCCGGCCAGCACCCGCAGCACCGTCGACTTGCCCGAGCCGCTGCGCCCCACCAGCGCGACGATCTCACCGCCGCGCACCCGCACCGAAACGTCTTTGAGGATATGGCGATTCCCATACCACTTGTCGACGTGGCGCAGCTCTGCCGCGACCTCGGTCCGTGCCCGCGCGTGGGCGTCGGATTCTGCGATCAGTGTCACCCGTGGCCCTTTCAGTGTCGGTAGCGCAGGGCGCGGCGTTCGATGAGGCGGACGATCGCGTCGGTGACGATGCCCAGCAGCGCATAGATGGTCAGCCCGAAGATGATGATGTCGATCCGCAGAAAATCTCGGGCGTTGTTGATCAGGAAGCCGATTCCCTTGTCCGCGTTGATCTGCTCGGCGACGATCAATGTCAGCCACGCGATCGCCAGCGACTGCCGGACGCCGACGAGCACCTGCGGCGCGGTGCTGGGCACAAGGATCCGGGTGACCCGCTGGGCGAACGAAAAACCCAGCACCTGAGCGGTTTCCACCATTGTGGGATCGACCTGGCGGATCGCGGAGAAGGTGTTCAGGTAGAGCGGGAAGACCAACCCCAGCGCCACCAGCAGGACCTTGGGCAACTCGCCGATCCCGAACCACAGGATGAACAACGGGATCAGGCCCAGATGCGGCAGCGCGCGGATCATCTGCATGGGTGGGTCCGCGATGGCCTCGAGCCAGCGGGACAACCCGACCGCCGCGCCCGCGGCGACCCCGATCACCCCGCCCAGGACCAACCCCTCGACGACCCGGACGGTGGAGACCTGCAGCGCGTCGGCGAGTTGGCCGTTGCGGATCAACTCGACTCCGGCCTCGACGATCAGCGAGGGCGCCGGCAGCACGTCCTGCGCGATGACACCGACCGCGCTGCCCAGCTGCCACCAGGCCAGCAACGCCAGCGGGGAAACGATGCGCACGATCTCCCATTTGCGGCGCGCCCATAACCCGCCCGGTACGCAGGCTCGGGCGCTCCCAGGGTGTTTCGGCGCAGCGTCGAGCGCGGTGGCAATGCTCACCGTGCCGACGCTAGGGCGCCTCCGTTGCCTTGGGTAAGGGTTTACGTCTGCCTGAAGGCAATGTCGGCCACGGTGTTCAGCCAGTGGCCGTACCGTGGACGGGTGGCCAGGACGCGTGACACGGACGCTTGCCCGGGTGCGCTGCAGGTGCACCAGGCCGCCGACGGCGCCCTCGCCCGCGTGCGGTTACCCGGGGGCATGCTAACGGCCGCCCAGCTGGCGGCGTTGAGCGCCGCCGCCACGCAGTCGGGCTCGGGAACGCTCGAACTCACCGCGCGGGGCAACGTGCAGTTGCGCGGGCTCACCGACGTGACCGCGGTCGCCGAGACGCTGGCGGCCGCCGGCCTGCTGCCGTCGACCACGCATGAGCGCGTCCGCAACATCGTCGCGTCACCACTGTCAGGGCGGGCCGGGGGCGACGTCGACGTGCGCGGCTGGGTCGGCGAACTGGACGCCGCGATCTGCGCGACGCCGCGACTCGCGGACCTGGGCGGCCGGTTCTGGTTCAGCCTCGACGACGGCCGCGCCGACGTGTCCGGGCTGCGCGCCGACATCGGCGTGCACGCGTCCCCGGACGGGTGCGCGTTGCTGCTCGCCGGACGGGACACCGGGATCCGGCTGGCCGCCGGCGAGCTGGTCGAGACCCTGGTCACTCTCGCGACGCGGTTCGTGGACATCCGCGAAACCGCTTGGCGTGTACAGGAATTGGACGACGTCCGTCGGCTACTGCCCAACGCCAGGCCGGGCGGGACACCTTTTCCCGTTGTCACCAAGGCCCCGGTGGGCTGGATCAATCAGGACGACGGCCGGGTGGCGCTGGGCGCGGCGGTACCGCTGGGTGTTCTGCCCGCGCGGCTCGCGGACTACCTGGCCGCAATCGAGGCGCCGCTGGTGATCACCCCGTGGCGCTCGGTGCTGGTCTGCGATCTCGACGAATCCGTCGCCGACACCGCGCTGCGCGTGCTGGCCCCGTTGGGGTTGGTGTTCGACGAGAGCTCCCCCTGGCTGACCGTCAGCGCCTGCACCGGCAGCCCCGGGTGCGCGCACTCGGCCGCCGACGTGCGGGCCGACGCCGCGCAGGCGTTGGACGCAGGGGACGCGGATGCGGGGAGGCGCCGCCACTTCGTGGGCTGCGAACGCGCGTGCGGCAGCCCCCCGGCCGGTCAGGTGCTGGTCGCCACAGGCGACGGATACCGGATGCTTCGCACCTGACAAGCCTTAGGGTGAGCGGGTGCTCGACTACATCCGCGATGCCGCGGAGATCTATCGCCAGTCGTTCGCGACCATCCGCGCCGAGGCCGACCTGGCCCGATTCCCCGCCGACGTGGCCCGGGTCGTCGTCCGGTTGATCCACACCTGCGGCCAGGTCGACGTCGCCGAGCACGTCGCCTTCACCGACGACGTCGTCGAGCGCGTCGGCGCGGCCCTGCGGGGCGGCGCCCCGGTGTTGTGCGATTCGTCGATGGTGGCCGCCGGGATCACCACCGCCCGGCTGCCCGCCGACAACGAGGTCGTCTCGCTGGTCGCCGACCCGCGGGCGGCCGAGCTGGCCGCGCGCCGGCAGACCACCCGTTCGGCGGCCGGGGTCGAGCTGTGGGCCGACCGGCTCGACGGCGCCGTGTTGGCCATCGGCAACGCACCGACGGCCCTGTTCCGGTTGCTCGAGCTGCTCGACGACGGGCTTGCGCCGCCGGCCGGGGTGCTGGGCGGTCCGGTGGGATTCGTCGGGTCGGCGCAGTCCAAGCAGGAGCTCGTCGACCGTCCGCGCGGAATGTCGTATCTGGTGGTGCAGGGCCGCCGTGGCGGCAGCGCCATGGCCGCCGCCGCCGTCAACGCGATCGCGAGCGACGCCGAATGACCGCGCAAGGCACCGCGCGAAGCGCCCGAAGGGGCACACTGTGGGGCGTCGGGCTGGGACCCGGCGACCCGGAGTTGGTGACCGTCAAGGCCGCCCGCGTAATCGGCGAGGCCGACGTCGTCGCCTATCACAGCGCCCGGCACGGTCGCAGCATCGCGCGCGGCATCGCCGAACGGTATCTGCGGCCCGGCCAGATCGAGGAGCACCTCGTCTACCCGGTGACGACCGAGGTCACCGACCATCCGGGGGGCTATGCCGGCGCGCTCGAAGACTTCTACGTCGAGGCCACCGAACGCATCGCCGCGCACCTGGACGCCGGACGCAACGTGGCCCTGCTGGCCGAGGGCGACCCGCTGTTCTACAGCTCGTACATGCATCTACACACGCGGCTGACCGAGCGGTTCAACGCGGTGATCGTTCCGGGGGTCACGTCGGTGAGCGCGGCCTCGGCGGCCCTGGCGACGCCCTTGGTGGCCGGCGACGAGGTGCTGTCGGTGCTGCCGGGCACGCTGCCGGTCGCCGAACTGACCCGCCGACTCGCCGACGCCGACGCGGCCGTGGTCCTCAAGTTGGGACGCTCGTATCACGCTGTGCGGGAAGCGCTTTCGGCGTCCGGACAGCTCGACGACACGTTTTACGTGGAACGCGCCAGCAGCGCCGGACAGCGCATCCTGCCCGCGGCCGACGTCGACGAGACCGGCGTGCCGTACTTCTCGCTGGCCATGCTCCCGGGCGGCCGCCGGCTGCACCGGCGCTCCCCCGATAGGCAGGCGGCGGGCAGCGTCGCGGTGGTGGGCCTCGGCCCCGGCGATGTGGACTGGATGACGCCGCAAAGCCGGCGGGAGTTGGCCGCGGCGACCGACCTCATCGGCTACGGCGGCTACCTGGACCGCGTCCCGGTTCGCGAGGGCCAGCAGCGTCACCCCAGCGACAACCGCGACGAACCCGAGCGCGCCCGGCTGGCCTGCGCGCTGGCCGAGCAGGGCCGGGCCGTGGCGGTGGTGTCGTCGGGCGACCCAGGGGTGTTCGCGATGGCGACCGCGGTGCTCGAAGAGGCCAAACAATGGCCGGGGGTGCAGATTCGGGTGATTCCGGCGATGACCGCAGCCCAGGCGGTGGCCAGCCGGGTGGGCGCGCCCCTGGGCCACGACTACGCGGTGATCTCGTTGTCCGATCGGCTCAAGCCGTGGGACGTGATCTCCGCGCGGCTTGAGGCCGCCGCGGCCGCCGACCTGGTGCTGGCGATCTACAACCCGGCGTCGAAGACGCGGACCTGGCAGGTCGGCGCGATGCGTGACATCCTTTTGGCTCACCGCGAGCCCGGCACGCCGGTGGTGATCGGCCGCAGCGTGTCCGGCGACGACGAGGACGTCCGCGTGGTCCGGCTGGCCGATCTCAACCCGGCCGAGATCGACATGCGCTGCCTGCTGATCGTCGGCTCGTCGCAAACCCAGTGGTATTCAGCCGATTCCAGCGACCGGGTCTTCACTCCCCGGCGCTATCAGGCGTAAGACGCGCTCAGCCTGATTGCTCCACTCCTCCTCAGCCCGCTACGCGGGCTGCATCGTCGTAGGGCTAGTCGCGGTCCCAGGTGCTCGGCATCATCGGCACGCTGGGACCATCGCTGAACCCGTCCCGGGTCAGCGTCGCCAATCCGGCGGCCCGGGCGGCGTCGGATTTGGCTGCGGCACCGGCGAATCCGAGCGGCCCCGCACTGTCCTCGGAGGGCCGTGCGGCGAATGGGTCCCCGCTATCGACGCCCGGGTCCCCATCCTGGTCCAGGTCCATGAACTCGTAGCGGTAGGCGCGCTCGGTGGCGGTTCCGCCGCGGCGCCGACGGGCCCGGGCCTTCTTCTTGGCCGCGGCGGCCGCGGCGGCACCCGCGGGCGCCTCGACGTCGTCCGACGACGGCTCCTCCGACTTCCGCCGTGACCGGCTGCTCGCGCTGCCGCGCGCCGACAGTCCCGACAGCCCCACCGCATACAGGGCGTTGGACAGGCCCGCGCCGATTCCGTCGGTCGCCGTCGGACCGAAGCCCACCCCGGGTCCGCCACCGACCGGGCCGCCGCCGGCCGAGCTGGCGACCGTCGTCGCGGGGGCAGTGGACGGCGCCGACACGTGGCTGACACTGGCGGGCGCGGTGGCAATCGTCGGCGCCGGAGCAATCACCGGTGCGGGCGCCGCCGCGACGGCCGGCAGGGGCGGGGCAGACGCGAGCGGGATCCCGACGCTGATCGCGGTGACTGCGGCCGCCGCCCCACCCGCCGCGGCCGCGCCGATGGCGGCAACGACGACGGGTGCCAGCACCACGGCCATCTGGATCGCCAGCTGAATGAACGGCCAGAAGATCATCAGGGTGTGGAAGATGGCCCAGCCCAGCGCCGTCGATAGGGCCGGGGACAGTCCCAGCTGGCCGAAGAACGACGCCAGACTGTTGACCCACGGCACCGGCGGGAACGGCCACCCGCCGGGGTTGAGATCCTTAGACACCGGCCACGCGAAGTTCTGGGTGTACTGCTGCAGCCACTTGGTCAGCTGGTCCATCCAGGACGGGTACTGCGTCGTGGTGGTGGCCTGCTGCTGGGCGCTCGAGGTGTCGGCGTTGTTGAGGTTGGAGCCGGAATTCGTCGCCGGCGCCACCGCGGCCGCTTGCATCGCCGCGGCGCCGGCGGTGCCCGCCTCGGCGCCCGGGACGACGATCGGCGGCGCGGGTGTGGTCGGCGGGACCGCGGCCAGCGCGGATGCGCTGACAGCCTGATAGGTGGTCATGGTCGTCGCGGCCTGCACCCACATGCGCGCGTAGTCGGCTTCGTTCACCGCGATCGGGATGGTGTTGATGCCGAAGAAGTTCGTGGCGACCAACGCCCCGTGCACCGCGTGATTGGCCGTGAGTTCGCCCATGGTGGGCATGGCGGCCAGCGCGGCGGTGTAGGCGGTGGCGGCGGTCTCGTGCAGGCTGGCCGCGGTCGCGCTCTTGGCGGCGCTCTCCACCAGCCACGTCTGGTAGGGGACGTGCGCGGCCACGTACTGGTCGGCGCTGGGCCCGTCCCACGCGCCGGCCTGCACGGTGCCCAGCAACCCGGTGAGTTCGGCCGCCGCGTTCGCGTAGTCGGTGCTCATCGACGACCATGCCGTCGCCGCGGCCAGCAGCGGGGCGGGCCCGGGGCCGCTGCTGAGCAAGGTCGAGTGCACTTCGGGCGGAAACGCCGCCCAGATGGGGGCGGTCATCGTCTAGGGCCTTCAGGCAGGAACACGAATACCTCTTCGGAATCTCGTGGATGGGCTGGCGATGCGTACGACCAGAGGTCGGTTGCCGCGGCCGTTTAGTTCCCCGCCATTTCGTTCGGCGCCAAATTCCGGGAGTCTTTGCGCCCGGACCGGCCATGCTGCAACGATGCAGGGATGCGGTGTGACGTTGCGCGTGAAGCGCTGTCGGCTCGATTGGATGGCGAGCGCCCCCAGGTGCTCGCGCAACAGGTCGACGCCCATCTCGAATCGTGCCGCAGTTGCCGCTCCTGGCTGATCGGGGCGGCGGCGCAGACCCGCCGGTTCGCCTCGGTGCCGCCCGGCGAGGGGCCCGACCTGGTCGACAAGATCATGGCCAGCATCGACGAGCAGGCCTCCGGACACCCGACGTGGATGCGCTGGTTGCGGTCGCACTACCGACGCTGGGGGTTGATCGCGGTGGGCCTGTTCCAGGTGGCGATCGCCGCCGCCCAGATCAGTGGGGTCGATTTCGGCATGGTGTCCGGTCACATGCACGGCGCGATGTCGGGTGAGCACCTGATGCACGAGTCCACGGCGTGGTTGCTGGCGTTGGGTTTGGCGATGGTCGCCGCCGGCATCTGGCCCGCCTCCGCGTCGGGGGTGGCGGCGATCACCGGTGTGTATTCCGTTGCGCTGCTTGGCTATGTGATCGTCGACGCCGTCGACGGACAGGTCACGGCCACCCGGATCGCCAGCCACATGCCGCTTTTGTTGGGCCTGGCATTCGCATTGTTGGTGGCGCGGGAACGTGTGGGCTCACATCGGCGGCACGGCTCCGATGGCTCGGTCGACGCCGACTATTCCGCCTCGGCGGCCGACCCTTCCAGCAATCGACGGCGCGGGCACCTGCGGCCGATCAACCACGCCGCCCCCGACCACGCCGCGCCCTCTACGACGACCCGTCGTAGGATCGGAAAACCCGCGCAACTAAGGTGGTTGAGCATGATCGCGCCGAGCGACGACGAGGCGGTAACCGAGCTTGCGTTGTCAGCCGCGCGCGGAAACGCGCGAGCGCTCGAGGCGTTCATCAAAGCCACCCAACAAGACGTATGGCGGTTCGTCGCCTACCTTTCCGACGCCGGCAACGCCGACGATCTGACCCAAGAGACGTTCCTGCGCGCCATCGGCGCCATCGAGCGGTTTTCAGGGCGCTCGAGCGCCCGGACGTGGCTGCTGTCCATCGCGCGCCGGGTCGTGGCCGATCACATCCGCCAGCTGCAGTCTCGGCCGCGCGCCGCGCTGGGCGCCGATCCCGAACACGTGGTGCGCGGCGACCGCCACGCCCGCGGATTCGAAGACCTCGTCGAGGTGACGACGATGATCGCCGGCCTCAATCCCGAACAGCGCGAAGCGCTTTTGCTTACCCAGTTGCTGGGTCTGCCCTACGCCGACGCCGCCGCGGTGTGCGGTTGCCCGGTGGGCACCATCCGGTCCCGCGTCGCGCGCGCCCGCGATGCGCTGCTCGCCGACGGCGAGCGCAGCGACCTAACCGGCTAGCGCGCCAACCCATTCGGCGGCCTCGGCCACGGTGCCGACGGCGGACACGCCCTCCGGCAGCGGCGGGCGCGCCACCATCACCACGGGTACATCGAGCGCCGCGGCGGCATCAAGCTTCGCCCGCGTCATCTGCCCGCCGCTGTTCTTGGTGACCAGCGCGTTGATGCGGTGCTCGCGCAACAGCGCGACTTCGTCGTCGTAGCGGTACGGGCCACGCGAGAGCACCAGCCGGTGATGACGCGGCAGCGAGGTGCTGTCCGGTTCGGTGACCGCCCGGATCAAAAACCACGCGTCGCTTCCGGCGAAGGCGTGGACGCCGGAACGACCCGTGGTGAGGAAGATGCGCGAATAGCCTTGCCGAGCAACCGTTTGCGCCGCATGTGTGTCCGACGCGACGACAAGCGCCTCGCCGGGATCCCAGGCGGGGCGCGCCAGGATCAGATGAGGCACCCGCAATGCGCCGCAGGCGGTGGCGGCGTGCGCCGTCATGGTGGCCGCGAACGGATGGGTGGCGTCGACGACGGCGTCGATGTTTTCGTCGCGCAGCCAGCACCGCAGGCCGTCCACGCCACCGAAGCCGCCGATGCGCACGGGGCCGACGGGCAACGCCGGGTCAGGTACCCGGCCCGCCAGGGAACTGATGACGTCGACGTGTGGATGCAGGGCTTTGGCCAGTGCGCGCGCCTCGCCGGTGCCGCCGAGCAGCAAGACGCGCATCAATGCCTGCTCCCCCGGGCCCGCCCGGTCGAATACAGATAGCTGTCGATGAATTCGCCGGCGGTCAGCGCGTCGCCGACGATGATGACCGCGGTCTTGGTGATGTTGGCTTCGTGCATCTGGGCGGCGAGGTCGGCAAGGGTGCCGCGCAGCACCGTCTCCTGCGGCCAGCTCGCGAATGCCACGACGGCGGCGGGTGTTTCGGGGCGGTAGCCGCCGTCGAGCAGTTGGGGAACGATGGCGTCGATCTGGGCGGCCGCCAGATGCAGGACCAGGGTGGCGCCCGACCGGGCGAGCGTCGTCAGGTCTTCACCGGGTGGCATGGCCGTTGACAGGGTGGCCACCCGGGACAGTGTCACCGTCTGCGCAACCCCGGGGACGGTGAGCTCGCGCTTGAGGGCGGCCGCGGCGGCGGCGAAAGACGGTACGCCCGGCACGATTTCGTAGTCGATGCCCAGCGCGTCGAGCTGGCGGCACTGCTCGGCCAGCGCGCTGTACAGCGACGGGTCACCGGAGTGCAGCCGCGCCACGTCGTGTCCCGCAGCGTGCGCCTCGCGAAGCTCGGCGATGATCTGCTCCAGCGTCAACGGTCCGGTGTCAACGATTTTCGCGCTCTCCGGGCAGAGCGCGAGCAGGTCGTCGGGCATGATCGATCCCGCGTACAGGCACACGCGGCAGGTTTTCAGGAGCCGTTGACCACGGACGGTGATCAGGTCGGCGGCGCCCGGGCCGGCGCCGATGAAATACACGGTCATTTGGTCATCGCCCACTGGGTGACCGGGTAGTGCGGCTGCCAGCCCGTGAAGGCGCCCAGCGCCTTGCCGTGATAGTGCTGGAAGCGCCGCAGCTCACCGCCGAGGCGCGTATATGCCTGCGTGACAGCGGCTTCCGACTCGGTGGTGACCACGTTGGCGACCAGCCGCCCCCCGGTGGGCAGGTGGTCGAGGCAGGCGTCGAGCAGGCCGGGCTGAGTCAGCCCGCCGCCGATGAAGATCGCCGACGGCGGCGTGGCACCGTCGAATGTGCCGGGGGCATCGCCGCGGACCTCGATGCCGACGCCGAAAGCCTCGGCATTGCTTTGGAGATTGTGGCGGCGCCGTTCGTCGCGCTCGAACGCGACTGCCCCGCAACCCGGTCCGCTCAGGCACCATTGGACGCTGATGCTGCCCGAGGCCGCGCCGACGTCCCATAGTCGCTCGCCCGGGCGCGGCGCCAGGGCCGCCAGCGTCACCGCGCGGATGCCCAGTTTGGTGATCTGGCCGTCGTGGGTGAATGCGTCGTCGGACAGGGGTGAGACGCGTTCGTCGGGCAGGTAGCGCACGGCGATCACGTTGAGGTCGTCGACGTGTCCCGGGGCGCCCTCGGCCCAGTCCCGGGCGGTGCCGTCGCGGCGGTGTTCGTCTGGGCCGCCGAGCCTTTCGAGCACGGTGAGCTGCGAATCGCCGCGGCCATGCGCGTTGAGCAAGGCGGCGAGTTCGGCCGGTGTGGATTTGCCTTGCGACAGCACGATCGCCTGGCCGCCGCGGCGCACGGCGGTCTGCGGCCGCGCGGTGACCAGGCTGATCACCTCGGTGTCGTGGACGTTCCAGCCCATCCGCGCGCACGCCAGCGTCACCGAGGACACGTGCGGCAGCACCCGCACCTTCTCGGGCCCGTACAGGCGGATCAGGGTGCCGCCGATGCCGTGCAGGAGCGGGTCGCCGCTGGCCACCACGTGGATGTCGCCCGCGTGGTCGTCGAGCAGGGTTTGCAGGGCGGGCAGCATGGGTGAGGGCCACGGCCGCCGACGCGCGGACACCGTGTCGTCGAGCAGGTCAAGTTGGCGTGCTGATCCGTAAATCACTGCGGCCCTATGTAATTCGGATCGCGATGCTTCGGCGAGCCCGGCCATGCCGTCGGCGCCGATACCGACCACGACGATCATGAGCGCCCCTGTTCGCGGATCATCGCGGCATCCTGCGCCAGACGAATCGGGGCAGCAGCCGCATCACGGCGGCCGCGGGTCCCAGCGCCCACGGGATCCACACGGTGCGCCGGCCTTTGGCCAGTGCCCGTGCGGTCGCGGCCGCCACCTGCGCGGGCGTGCTGGGCAGTGGCGCGGGCGTCATGCCTTCCGTCATACGCCCGATGACAAATCCGGGGCGGGCGATCAGCAGCCGCACCCCGGTGCCGTGCAGCGCGTCGGCCAACCCGTTGGCGAAGCCGTCCAGGCCGGCCTTGGCCGAGCCGTAGACGTAGTTGGCGCGCCGCACCCGCGCACCGGCGATCGAGGAGAACACCACCAGCTGGCCTCTGCCGGCGTTGCGCATGGCGGCGGCCAGGTGGGTGAGCGTGCTGACCTGGGCCACGTAGTCGGTGTGCACGACGGCGACCGCGTGCGCGGCGTCGGTCTCGGCGCGAGCCTGATCGCCCAGGATTCCGAAGGCCAGCACCGCGGTGCCGATGGGCCCGTGATCGGCGATGACCGAGGCGACCAGCGGGGCGTGCGAGGCCAGGTCGTCGGCATCGAATTCCCTGGTCTCGACCGCGGCGGCGCCGGCGGCCTTGAGCGCGCTGACCTGGTCGGCGAGCTGATCGGCGTTGCGCGCGGCCAGCACCACCGTCGCCCCGGGAGCGAGGCGCCGTGCCAGCTCGACCCCGATTTCGCTGCGTCCGCCCAGGATTAGTACCGGACCCGCGCCCGTGTCGTCCACGGCTGCGATTATTACCTGCGCTAGCGTGAGCGGTGATGGCGAATACCACTACCCGGCTCACCGACGAGGCCCTCGCGTTTCTGTCGGAACGCCATCTGGCCATGCTCACCACGCTGCGAGCCGACAATTCGCCGCACGTGGTGGCGGTCGGGTTCACCTTCGATCCCAAGACGCACATCGCGCGGGTCATCACCACCGGCGGTTCCCAGAAGGCGGTCAACGCCGATCGCGGCGGCCTGGCCGTGCTGAGCCAGGTCGACGGCGCGCGGTGGCTGTCGCTGGAGGGCCGGTCCAAGGTGAACAGTGACGTGGACGCCGTGCGCGACGCCGAGTTGCGCTACGCCCAGCGCTACCGCACGCCGCGCCCCAACCCGCGGCGGGTGGTCATCGAGGTTCAGGTGGAGCGGGTGCTCGGGTCGTCGGATTTGTTGGACCGGGGCGCGTAGTCCGCGGCCACGCTCGATTACCGCGCACTATCGACGCTCGAAAAGCGGCTTTCCCTCTAAATCGCTGCCGCCAAGCTAGCCGCGCTCCCGAGCCGCCACAACTCACACGTCCACACCGTCAGGACACCGGAACGACGATCAGGTCGTGCGGACGGTTGTTGACAGCCAGGGCGCCGTCCTCGGTCACGACGACGATGTCCTCGATGCGTGCGCCCCACCGGCCCGGGAAATAGATGCCCGGCTCGATGGAAAACGCCATGCCCGCGGTCAGCGGCAGATCGTTGCCGGCGACGATGTAGGGCTCTTCGTGCACCGACAGTCCGATGCCGTGCCCGGTGCGGTGCACGAAGTATTCGGCGAGCCCTGCGGCGGCCAGCACGTCGCGGGCGGCCGCATCGACCTGCTCGGCCGTCACACCCGGACGGACGGCCTCGTACGCGGCGCGCTGCGCGCGCTGCAGCACCGAATATTGCTCAGCCACTTCGGGATTCGGAGCACCGATACTGTAGGTGCGCGTCGAGTCGGAGTTGTAACCGGGTTCATAGGCACCCCCGATGTCGACGACGACGATGTCGCCCTCCTGCAGTTCGCGATCCGAGTAGCCGTGGTGCGGGTCGGCGCCGTGCGGCCCGGATCCGACGATGATGAACGCCACCTCCGAATGCCCTTCGGCCACAATGGCGTCCGCGATGTCAGCGGCGACGTCGGCCTCGGTGCGGCCGGGCACCAAAAACTCCGGCACCCGGGCGTGCACCCGATCGATGGCCGCGCCGGCTTTGCGCAACGCGTCGACTTCGCACTCCTCCTTGACCATTCGCAGCGTGCGCAACACGTCGGTGGCCAGCACCGGCAGCGCGCCGAGCACAGCGGCCAGCGGCAAAAGATGCAGTGCGGGCATGGAATCGGTCACGGCGGTCGCGGCGGGGGCACAGCCCAGTGCGGCGCCCACCAGATCGTAGGGACTGTCGCCGTCGACCCAATCGCGCACCGCCAGGCCGAGTTCGGCGATGGCCGACCCCTTGAGCGAGGCCAGCTCCAGCCGCGGCACCACCACCGTCGGATCACCGGACGCGGGCAACACCAGCGCGGTGAATCGCTCCAAGGTCTGGGCGCGCGACCCCACCAGGTAACGCAGGTCATACCCGGGTGTGATGACCAGTCCGGCCAGACCCGCATCGGCGGCCGCGGCGGCGGCCGCGGCCAGTCGGCGGGCATACACGGCTGCCTCGAAGCGGTGTGACTCCATGGCAGCCAGGCTAACCCGCCGGCCGAACGTCGACTTGTTGCGCCGATTTCGCCGGTGGGTCCACAACGACTCGACGTTCGGCGGCGTGAGACGTTCGGCGCCATGACAAGATAGCCCGCATGCCCGCACCACTAGTGCTGCTCGATGGCGCCAGCATGTGGTTCCGTTCGTATTTCGGGGTCCCGTCCTCGATCACCGCCCCAGACGGCCGGCCCGTCAACGCCGTTCGCGGATTCATCGATTCCGTCGCGTTCGTGATCACCCAGCAGCGCCCCCGCCGGCTGGTGGTCTGCCTGGACCTGGATTGGCGGCCGCAGTTCCGGGTCGACCTGGTGCCGTCCTACAAGGCCCACCGCGTGGCCGAAGAGGAACCGCAGGGGGAACCGGACGTCGAGGCGGTG
This sequence comes from Mycobacterium marseillense, assembly GCF_010731675.1. Taxonomy (NCBI): domain Bacteria; kingdom Bacillati; phylum Actinomycetota; class Actinomycetes; order Mycobacteriales; family Mycobacteriaceae; genus Mycobacterium; species Mycobacterium marseillense. The sequence continues at coordinate 707,231 of NZ_AP022584.1, read as the reverse complement.
CCCGACGACCTCACGCCCCAGATCGACATGATCGCCGAACTGCTTGACGCCTTCGGGATTCCGACGGCGGGCGCGGAGGGCTTCGAGGCCGATGACGTGCTGGGCACGCTGGCCGCGCGGGAACGCGACGACCCGGTCGTGGTGGTCAGCGGTGACCGCGACCTGATGCAGGTGGTGTCCGACGATCCCGTCCCGGTGCGGGTGCTCTACCTGGGCCGCGGGCTGAGCAAAGCCACGCTGTTCGGGCCCGCCGAGGTGGCCGAACGCTACGGCGTGCCGGTCGAGCGAGCCGGGCCCGCCTACGCCGAACTCGCGCTGCTGCGCGGGGACCCGTCCGACGGCCTGCCGGGCGTCCCGGGCGTCGGTGAGAAGACCGCGGCGTCGCTGCTGGCCCAGCACGGTTCGCTGGAACAGATCCTGGCCGCCGCCCACGACCCGAAGTCGAAGATGGCCAAGGGCCTGCGGGCGAAACTGCTGGGCGCCCTGGACTACATCGAGGCCGCCGGCCACGTGGTGCGGGTGGCTACCGACGCCCACGTCACGTTGTCGACCGCCAGCGACGAACTACCGCTGGTCGCCGCCGATCCGCACCGCACCGCCACGCTGGCGACCGAGCTGGGCGTCGGCTCGTCGATCGCCCGCTTGCAAAAGGCGCTCGACGCGCTGCCGACCTGACGGACCGCTACTGCGGGCGGCCGACCTCGTAGGTGCCCTTGTTGTCTTGAAAGGTCACCGTCACGTGCTTGGGCGCGCCGTCGATGCTGACATCGCAGTCGAACGTGGCGCCCTTCTTCACGGTCGGGTTCTGGCCGTGGTTGCACTTGACGTCTTTGACGTTCTTGGCGCCGTAGCCGTTGGTTTCGTCGCTGAGGACCTGCTGGACCCCGGACTGTGCCTTGCTGACGTCGAGCTTGGTGGTGACGAAGAAGCCCGGTTGCCAGAACCCCAGCACCAGGATCACCACGACGAGCAGCAACGCGATCCCGCCGCCCACGCCGGCGATCAGCCCGACCGACCGCTTCTTGCCGGGCTGCTCGTACGGCGGGTACTGCTGCGGGTACTGGCCCGGCTGGCCGTACTGGCCGTACTGGCCGTATTGACCCGGCGGCGGGTACTGGCCCGGCTGAGCGTACTGCCCGGGCGGCGGGTACTGCCCGGGCTGGCCGTACTGGCCCGGCTGGGCGTATTGCCCAGGCTGCCCGTACTGCCCGGGCGGGGCGTAGCCCGGCTGCTGGGGGTACTGCTGCGGGTAGGCCTGTTCAGCCGGCTGCTGGTACTGCGGGTATTCGGCGGGCGGCGTGTAGGCGGGTGCCTGCCACGAGGCCTCCTGAGTCGACTGGTCCTGCCAGGTCGGCGCCACCTGGGTCGGGTCCGACGAGTGGTCGCTGCCTTGACCTTGGCCGGGCGGTTGCCACTGCTGGTCCGATCCCTGCGGTCCGCTCATCTTTCTCCTCAGCCCCTTGTGTCTCGGCGTCAACTATCGGCGTTTAACGGTAGCTCCGGCCTAGCCTACCCGGCGTCAACTGCGACGACGCCGCGCCGAATGTCGTTGATGGCCCGCTTCGCGGTCGCCCGCACCTCGGCGTCCGGGGCAGCGTTGCGCACCTGATCCAGCAGGTCAAGCACCTGCCGACACCAGCGCACGAAGTCGCCCGCCAAAAGCGGCGAGCCAGTGCCCGCCGGGTCGGCGGCCGCCAGCGCCGCGGCCAGATCACCGGTCCGCGCCCAACGGTAGATGACGTTGACGAAGCCGTCGTCGGGTTCGCGGCTCGGGGCGATCCGGTGCGTCTGCTCGTCGGCGCGCAGCGCCATCGACAGCCTCGACGTCTGCTGCAGCGCCTGGCGCAGCGGCTGCGTGGGCGCGTCCGCGGCAAACGCCGCGCCCGGCCCGTCCCCGCCGCGGCGCTCATAGAGCACCGACGAGACCACCGCGGCCAGCTCGGCCGACTTCAACCCGGACCACGCGCCGGTGCGCAGGCATTCGGCGACCAGCAGATCGCTCTCGCTGTAGATGCGCGCCAGCAGCCGCCCGTCGTCGGTGACGCGCGGATCGCCGTCGCGGCCTTCGATGAAGCCACGCTCGGTGAGCAGCCCGACGATGCGATCGAAGGTTCGGGCCAGCGAATTGGTCGCTGCCGCAACCTTCTTCTCCAATTGCGCGTTGTCGCGTTCGATTCGCAGGTAGCGCTCGGCCTGCCGGACCCGTTCCTCGAGGCCGGGCGTGTTGTGCGACGGGTGCCGGCGCAGCTGTTCGCGCAGCGATGCCAGCTCCGGGTCGTGAAATTCGCCGTCGACGTCCCCGCGGCCGCGGCGCTTCGCCGGGATGGCCAGCCCGGCGGCGGCCGACCGCAGCGCCGACGCCAGATCACGGCGGACGCGAGGCTGTCGGTGCTCGACGCGCTTCGGCAGCGGCATCGAACCCACGGGCGCTGATGCACCCGAATAGTCAGCCGAGGAAATCCTTCCCGCCCAACGGTTTTCGGTCAGCACCAACGGTCGCGGGTCGGAGCTGTCGCGGGCCGATTCCAGCACCACGGCCAGGCCACCGCGCCGGCCGTGGGTGATGTTGATGATGTCGCCCCGGCGCAGCGCGGCCAGCGCGTCCGTGGCCGCCTGCCGGCGTTGCAGTCGCGAGGCCCGCGACTGCGCGCGTTCCATCTCGGAGATGCGCGCGCGCATCCGGGCGTACTCGAGGATCGGCGCCTTGGGCCCGCCCAGCTCGGCAGCGATCTCGCCCAGCATCACGTCGCCCCGCTCGATGCCGCGCACCAGCCCGACGACGGAACGGTCGGCCTGGTACTGCGCAAAGGACTGCTCGAGCAACCGGTGGGCCTGCTCGGGGCCCATCTGCTGGACGAGGTTGATGGTCATGTTGTACGACGGAGCGAACGAACTGCGCAACGGGAAGGTGCGCGTCGAGGCCAGCCCGGCCACCGCGGAGGGTTCGGTGGTTTCGTCGGTGGGATTCCAGAGCACCACCGCGTGGCCCTCGACATCGATGCCGCGGCGCCCGGCGCGCCCGGTCAACTGGGTGTACTCCCCCGGCGTCAACGCGACGTGCTGCTCGCCGTTGAACTTGACCAGCCGCTCGAGCACCACGGTGCGGGCGGGCATGTTGATCCCGAGCGCCAACGTCTCGGTGGCGAACACCGCCCTGACGAGCCCGGCCGTGAAGAGCTCTTCGACCGTGTGCCGGAACGCGGGCAACATGCCGGCGTGATGGGCGGCCAGCCCGCGCAGCAGCCCCTCCCGCCACTCGTAGTAGCCCAGCACGGCCAGGTCGGCGTCGGCGAGATCGCCGCAGCGGTGCTCGATCACCTCGGCGATCTGCGCGCGCTCCTCCTGAGTGGTCAACTGCAGGGGCGAACGCAGGCATTGCTGGACGGCGGCGTCACAGCCGGCCCGCGAGAACACGAACGTGATCGCCGGCAGCAGCCCCTCGGCATCCAGGGTCGCGATCACGTCCGCGCGCGCCGGCGTGCGGTAGAGGCGGGGCCGGCCCGACCGCGCCGGTGGACGTCCGCGGCCGCCGCTTCGCCGCGGCTGCCAGTCCGACATCCGATCCGCCTCACGGCGATGGGTGATGTGCCGCAACAGATCCGGGTTGACCCGCGCCTCGCGCGGGGTGCCGGGCTGCTCGAGGGCATCCGCATGCCGGTAGTCGAAGAGGTCGAAAAGCCGCCTGCCCACCAACACGTGTTGCCAGAGCGGGACCGGCCGGTGCTCATCGACCACGACGGTCGTATCGCCGCGCACGGTTTGGATCCAGCCGCCGAACTCCTCGGCGTTGCTCACCGTCGCCGACAGGCTGACCACGCGGACCTCGTCCGGCAAGTGCAGGATCACCTCTTCCCACACCGGGCCCCGCATCCGGTCGGCCAAGAAATGCACTTCGTCCATCACCACGTAGGAAAGCCCTTGCAGTGCGGGCGAATCCGCGTAGAGCATGTTGCGCAGCACTTCAGTCGTCATGACGACCACGGGCGCGTCGGCGTTGACGGACATGTCGCCGGTGAGCAGGCCGATGCGGTCGCGGCCGTAGCGCGCGGTCAGGTCGGTGTGCTTTTGGTTGCTCAGCGCTTTGAGGGGCGTGGTGTAGAAGCACTTGCCGCCCGCCGCCAGCGCCAGGTGCACCGCGAATTCGCCGACGACCGTCTTGCCGGCGCCGGTCGGCGCGCAGACCAGCACGCCGTGGCCGCGTTCGAGCGCCGCGCATCCCCGGTGCTGAAAGCCGTCAAGCGCAAACGGGAGGTCCGCGGCGAACCGGGTGAGCTCGACGAGCTCCGCCACCTCATGGGGCGCCGGCGGCTCAGGTGACATCGTCGTGTTGCCCGGCGGTGACCGACGGCTCCGGTATCGCGGTGGGCCGATCGATGACCGATCCTTCGTCATCGGGGAGCTCCGCATGGGCTTCGCGTTTGGCCTTGCGCTTGTCGTGGACGCGGGCGATCTGGATGGCGAATTCGAGGAGCACGGACAGCGCCAATCCGAGCGCGGTCATCGAAAACGGATCCGAGCCGGGCGTGAATACCGCCGCGAACACGAACATCGCGAAGATCAGGCCGCGCCGCCAGGACTTGAGTCGCTGGTAGGTCAGCAGTCCCACCGTGTTGAGCATGACGATCAGCAGCGGGAATTCGAAGCTGACGCCGAACACCACCAGCAGATTGATCAGGAACCCGAAATAGCGGTCGCCGGACAGGGCGGTCACCTGCACGTCGCTGCCGACGGTCAACAGGAAGCCCAGTGCCTTGGACAGCACGAAGTAGGCCAGCGCCGCGCCGGCGCCGAACAGCACCACGGCCGGCACCACGAACGCGACCGCGAAGCGGCGCTCCTTCTGGTAGAGCCCGGGGGTGATGAACGCCCAGAGCTGGTAGAACCACACGGGGCAGGCCAGTATCACCCCGGCCGTCAGCCCCACCTTGAGCCGCAGCATGAACTGGTCGAACGGCGCGGTGGCCAGCAGCCGGCATTGCCCGTTGGCGCTGATCTCCGCGCGCGCCGACGGCGGCAGCGAACAGTACGGATGACGCAGCCACTCGCCCAGGCTTTCCAGCCCGAACATCGAATGCGAGTACCAGACGAACCCGAAGATCGTCGTCAGCACGATCGCGGCCAGGGAAATCAGCAGCCGCCTGCGCAGTTCGGTGAGGTGGTCGACCAGCGACATGGTCGCATCCGGGTTGGTGCGACTGCGTCGATTGCGCGGGTTGAGGCGCTTCAGCAGGCCGGACGTGCGCGCTGAAACCTTGAGTGCTTTCACGATGCTCGTCTAGGGCTCGGTCAGGGGCGCTCGGGCACCGCGACGATGACGGCGGCTAGGCCGGGCGTGCTTCGCTGTGCCCCTGCTCGTTGGGCGCCGGAGCGTCGACCCGCTGCGACTGCACGGGCGTGGGATTGGCCGTGGAGGCGTCGCTTTGGGTCCCCAAAGCCGAGGTCTCCGGCTTGTTCTCGCTCTGCATCTCCCGGATCTCGGACTTGAAGATCCGCATCGACTTGCCCAACGAACGCGCCGCATCGGGGAGCTTCTTGGCACCGAACAGCAAGATCACCACGACCGCGAGGATCGCCCAGTGCCACGGACTAAGACTGCCCACTTTGATTACCTCCAGACGTTGACCCGATGCTACCGCAGTAGCGCTCGGCGGCGGTGGGCCCGCGCCGGTCGGCGGAGCCACGTTGCCTGGACTTTTATGAGCTCAGGGCGTCATAGGACGCCACGGCGGCCGACGCCGCGTCCCGCACCCGCTGCGCCAGCGACTCCGGTTCCAGCACCCGCACGGCGGGCCCCAGGCCGAGCACCAGCCGCGTCATCCAGTCCTCGGAGGCGTAGGTCATCACCGCCTCGCAGGATCCGTCGGCCAACTCGCGCACGTCGCGCATCGGGTAGTACTCGAACATCCAGGACGCCGCGGGAGCCACCAGAAGTTTGGCGGACGGAAGCGAGGGATCGCCGTCGAACAGCGAGGTGTCGGGCGGGGCGTGCAGCACTGGCTCGGGCGGCGCCGCGGGCTCATCGAGTTCGCCGGCCTCCACGATCCGGTCGAAGCGGAACAGCCGGACCCCTTCGGACTCCCGTGACCAGGCCTCCAGGTAGCTGTGCCCCCCGATCAGCAGCACCCGGATGGGGTCGACGACCCGGCTGGTGAGGGTGTCGTGTGAGGCCGAGTAGTAATCGATGGCCAGCGCGTGTCGCGACTGCACGGCCGCGCGCACCGCGGCGGCGGCGCGGCTTTCCACCGGTGCGGGCTCGTCGACGGCCGTCGCCGCGTGTGTGGCGTCGTGGCCCAGCGCGCCGGCGGCATCCTCGATCTTGGCGATCGCACTGCGCGCGGCTTCGGGGTCGACGACGCCGGGGATGTCGGCCAGCGCCCGCAGCGCCACCAGCAGGCCGGTGGCTTCCGGCGAGGTGAGCTTGAGCGGGCGGTCGATGCCGGCGGAGAACGTCACCTCGATGGTGTCCCCGGAGAACTGGAAATCGATGAGATCACCCGGGAAATAGCCGGGCAGGCCGCACATCCAGAGCTGGTTGAGGTCGTCTTCGAGTTGCTTGGCCGAGACCCCGAGGTCGGCGGCGGCCTTGGCCCGGGTGACGCGCGGGTTGGCCTGGAAGTACGGGACCATGTTCAGCAGCCGGACCAGGCGCGTGGAGATGGGGGTCATGCGGACACGCCCGCATGACCCCGCAGCCGGGCCAGCACGTCGTCGCGCAGCGATTGCGGCTCGAGCACCAGGGCGTCGGGGCCGTAGCCGGCGATGTCACGGGCCAGCTGGTCGGTGGACCGGATGTCGAGTTCGATCACCGTGCCGTCGCGCTCACCCACTCGCCGCTCGCCCGCGGACCTGCCGGCCCGGCGCAGCGCGGTGGCCCGCCCGGTGGCCACCCAGACCCGGGCCAGCCCGCCGGCCGGCGTCGCGGAAACGTCCGTGACCGTCTGGGCCACGATCCGGCGCAGGTCGATTCCGTCCGGCACGGTGACCGCGCCCGCCGGGCCGACGGGCGTGATGTCGGGACCGATCCGGGAGAGCCGGAAGGTGCGGGTGGCGTCGCGGTCGCGGTCGTGGCCGACCAGATACCAGCGACCCTTCTCGGTGACGACGCCCCAGGGCTCGACGGTGCGGGTGGCGTAGGGCTCGGCCCGCGACGGCCGGTGCGGAAACTGGACGGCCTGTCGGGAGTCGATGGCGGACAACAGGATTCCGAGAATATCCTCCGAGCCACGCAGGCCCGGCACCCCGACCGGCGACGCGATGGCGACCGGTGCGTCCGGATCGACATCGACGCCGGCGGCACGCAGTTTGAGCAGCGCGCCCTGGGTGGCGGTGATGAGTTCGGGCGACTCCCACAGCTGGGTCGCGACGGCCACCGCGGCCGCCTCGTCCGGGGTCAGATCGACCGGCGCCAGCGCATAGGCGTCGCGGTTGATCCGGTAGCCCTCGGTGGGGTCCATGGCCGAGACCCTGCCGACCTCGAGCGGGATGCCGAGGTCACGCAGCTCGTTCTTGTCGCGCTCGAACATGCGGGAGAACGCCTCGCCGCTCGCGCTCTCCGAATAACCCGCCACGCTCGACCTGACCTTTTCCGCCGTGATGTACCCGCGGGTGGACAGCAGGGCGATGACCAGGTTCACCAACCGTTCGACTTTTGACGTCGCCATCGGGACCAGATTATTCGATGGTCGGCACCCGGCGCTTCCACCGGCGCACCGCGTCGCAGGATTCCCAATTGCCACATCAGTCCGCGTCGGTAGCGACCAGCCACGGAGGTGCCGGTGTGGTTGACGTGACAGCTGAGCCGCCGGCGGCTACATGCTGGCGATCAGCCGCTTGACCCGCTCGTCGACGGCACGGAAGGGGTCTTTGCACAGCACCGTCCGCTGCGCCTGGTCGTTGAGCTTGAGGTGCACCCAGTCGACGGTGAAGTCGCGGCCGGCGGCCTGGGCGGCGCTGATGAACTCGCCACGCAGCCGCGCCCGGGTGGTCTGCGGCGGATTGTCGACCGCCTCGGCGATGTCCTCGTCGGTGGTGACGCGGGCCGCAAGCCCCTTGCGCTGCAGCAGATCAAAGACGCCGCGTCCGCGCTTGATGTCGTGGTAGGCCAGGTCCAGCTGGGCGATCTTCGGGTCGGACAGCTCCATGTTGTAGCGGTCCTGGTAGCGCTGGAACAGCTTGCGCTTGATCACCCAGTCGATCTCGGTGTCGACCTTTGCGAAGTCCTGGCTCTCGACGGCGTCGAGCTGGCGGCCCCACAGGTCGACGATCTGCTCGATCTGGGCGTTGGGCTCGCGGGTCTGCAGGTGTTCGACGGCGCGGCTGTAGTACTCGCGCTGGATGTCCAGGGCGCTGGCCTGACGGCCACCGGCCAGCCGGACCGGCCGCCGGCCGGTGACGTCGTGGCTGACCTCGCGGATGGCGCGGATCGGGTTGTCCAGCGAGAAGTCGCGGAACGGGACGCCGGCCTCGATCATCTCCAGCACCAGCGCCGCGGTACCCACCTTGAGCATGGTGGTGGTCTCGCACATGTTGGAGTCGCCGACGATCACGTGCAGGCGCCGGTACTTCTCGGCGTCGGCGTGCGGCTCGTCGCGGGTGTTGATGATCGGGCGGCTGCGGGTGGTGGCCGAGGAGACGCCCTCCCAAATGTGCTCGGCGCGTTGGGAAAGGCAGAACGTGGCGGCCTTGGGCGTCTGCAGCACCTTGCCGGCCCCGCAGATCAGCTGGCGGGTGACCAGGAACGGCAGCAGGACGTCGGAGATCCGGGAGAATTCGCCGGCCCGCACGATCAGGTAGTTCTCGTGACACCCGTAGGAGTTGCCCGCCGAATCGGTGTTGTTCTTGAACAGGTAGATGTCGCCGCCGATGCCCTCGTCGGCGAGCCGCTGCTCGGCGTCGACGAGCAGGTCTTCCAGCACCCATTCCCCGGCGCGGTCGTGGGTGACCAGCTGCACCAGGCTGTCGCATTCGGCGGTGGCGTACTCGGGGTGGCTGCCCACGTCGAGGTAGAGCCGGGCGCCGTTACGCAGGAAGACGTTGGAGCTGCGGCCCCACGACACGACGCGCCGGAACAGGTAGCGGGCCACCTCATCCGGGCTGAGCCGTCGATGGCCGTGGAATGTGCAGGTGACCCCGAACTCGGTCTCGATGCCCATGATTCGCCGCTGCACATAATCGAGCGTACTGGTTGTCCGAGCGCGGCGGTGAGCAAGCCGCGCCTACGGATCGACGAAGTTTTTCGCGCGCCCGTTTTTCCGGGCGCGCGTGGCCCGCTCGCGATCACGCGGGGCCGGCGCACGCCGTGGCGATGCGCGGTCTCACCAGCACCTTGCGCACCAGAGGCCACACCGGTATCGGCGAGAAGGGCCCACCCAGGCGTTTGGGGTCCGGTCTAGTCGGACGATTCGCCGTTCGAATCGCCCTCGTCGCCGTCGCCGTCGGCGGACCCGTTCGAATCCAGCTCGCGCAGCAGATTTTCCAGGGTGGCCCGGTTGATCCGCCGAAACGCCCGGCGCGGGCGGTTGACGTCCAAGATGGCGACCTCCAGGCTGCCCACGTCCAGGGTGGACTGGTCGCCGTTGGAGGATTCGCTACCGGCCCGCAACGCCTTCACGGCGATGCGCGTGGCCTCGCGCAGGTTGGCGTTCTCGGCGTAGGACTCCTTGAGCGCGGTGGTGATCGGCTCGGTGGTGCCACCCATCACCACGAAATGCGGCTCGTCGGCGATCGACCCGTCATAGGTAATCCGGTACAACTCAGGCGGTTTCGTCTCGCCGTAGTGCGCCACCTCGGCGACGCACAATTCCACCTCATAGGGCTTGGCCTGTTCGGTGAAGATGGTGCCCAGGGTCTGCGCGTAGACGTTGGCCAGTTGGCGGCCGGTGACGTCGCGACGGTCGTAGGCGTAGCCGCGGGTGTCGGCGAATTGGATTCCGCCACGGCGCAAATTGTCGAACTCGTTGAACTTGCCCGCGGCGGCAAAACCCACGCGATCGTAGAGTTCGCTGATCTTCTGCAGCGACCGCGACGGGTTCTCCGCGACGAAGAGCACGCCGCCGGCGTAGACCAGGGCGACTACGCTCTTGCCGCGCGCGATGCCCTTGCGCGCGAGCTCGCTGCGCTCGCGCATCGCCTGTTCAGGCGAGATGAAATACGGGAAGCTCACTTCTCACCACCATCGGGGCCGAAAGTGTCAGCACGCGAACGGCTTTGGATCACCTCGCGAGCCAACTCGGCGATGCGGCCCTCCGGCACTTCCAGCGCGCCCTCGGCGCCGATGGTGACCGCCGTGGGATAGATGCCGCGGACCAGGTCCGGCCCGCCGGTCGCGGAGTCGTCGTCGGCCGCGTCGTAGAGCGCCTCGATCGCGACCCGCACCGCGGAATCCGCGTCGGTGACCTGGGAGTACAACTTCTTCATCGACGACTTGGCGAAGATCGATCCCGAGCCCACCGACTGGTAGCCCTCCTCCTCCAGGTTCCAGCCCCCGGCCGCGTCGAACGACACGATGCGCCCGGCGCCCTCCGGGTCGGCCGCGTCGATGTCGTAGCCCACCAGCAGCGGCAGCGCCACCAGACCCTGCATGGCGGCGGCGAGGTTGCCGCGCACCATGATCGCCAGCCGGTTCACCTTGCCGGCAAACGTCAGCGGCACGCCCTCGAGCTTCTCGTAGTGCTCGAGCTCCACGGCGTAAAGGCGGGCGAATTCCACGGCGATCGCGGCGGTTCCGGCGATGCCGGTCGCGGTGTAGTCGTCGGTGATGTACACCTTCTTCACGTCGCGCCCGGCGATCATGTTGCCTTGCGTCGAGCGCCGGTCACCGGCAAGCACCACGCCGCCGGGGTACTTCAGCGCGACGATGGTGGTTCCGTGGGGCAGCTGCGCCCCAGCGCTTTCCGGCTGGGCTGCCCCGAAACTGGTCGGCAGCAACTCCGGCGCCTGACGGCGCAGGAAGTCGGCGAACGACGACAGATCTACAGCGGGATTTCCCGGAAGTGCGGAGTTGGTGGGTAGACGATCAGAGAACTGCCAGGTCACTGGCCGCCCTTTTGGACGTATGCCCGCACGAAGTCCTCGGCGTTCTCCTCGAGAACGTCATCAATCTCGTCGAGCAAATCGTCCGTCTCCTCGGCCAGCTTCTCCCGGCGCTCCTGGCCCGCGGCCGTGCTGCCGGCGAAGTCGTCCTCGTCGTCGCCACCACCGCCACGCTTGGTCTGCTCCTGAGCCATCGCCGCCTCCTGCTTTGTCTGGGCTTGTTGAATGGCTTTTCATTGTCGACGCCAATGTCAGGCCACGCTTGCCCGTTGGTCTTTCCTACCCTACCGGTCAACCCCGACGTTCCCCGGCTGAACCGGCGTCTAGCTGGTGAGTTGTTCCACCAGTTCCGCGGCACTATCCACCGAGTCCAACAGCGCTCCCACGTGCGCTTTGCTGCCTCGCAGCGGCTCCAGCGTCGGAATGCGGACCAGGGAATCGCCGCCCAGGTCGAAGATCACGGAGTCCCAACTGGCCGCGGCGATGTCGGCGCCGAACCGGCGCAGGCATTCCCCGCGGAAGTAGGCGCGGGTGTCGGTCGGCGGGCTGTCCACCGCTTCGAGCACCTGGTGTTCGGATACCAGGCGCTTCATCGAGCCCCGCGCGACGAGCCGGTTGTACAGCCCCTTGTCGAGCCGGACGTCGGAATACTGCAGGTCCACCAGGTGCAGGCGCGGCGCCGACCAGCTCAGGTTTTCGCGCTGCCGGAACCCTTCGAGCAGGCGCAGTTTGGCCGGCCAGTCGAGTATTTCGGCGCATTCCATCGGGTCGCGCTCGAGTTGGTCGAGCACGTGCGCCCACGTTTCGACGACGTCGGAGGCGCGCGGATCGGGATCGCGGCTGTCGACCAGCTTGGCCACCCGGTCGAGGTAAACCCGTTGCAGCGCAAGACCGGTCAGCTCGCGGCCGTCGGCCAGCGCCACAACGGCGCGCAGCGACGGGTCGCGGCTGATCGCGTGGACCGCATGCACCGGCCGCGCCAGCGCCAGGTCGCTCAGGTCGATGCCGTGTGCCGGGCCTTCCTCGATCAGGTCCAGCACCAGCGCCGTGGTGCCCAGCTTCAGGTAGGTCGACGTCTCGGCGAGGTTCGCGTCGCCGATGATGACGTGCAGCCGCCGGTACCGATCGGCGTCGGCGTGCGGCTCGTCACGGGTGTTGATGATGCCGCGCTTGAGGGTGGTCTCCAGGCCGACCTCGACCTCGATGTAGTCCGAGCGCTGCGACAGCTGAAAGCCGGGCTCGTCACCGGAGGGGCCGATACCCACGCGTCCCGACCCGGTGACCACCTGGCGCGAGACCAGAAAGGGGGTCAGCCCGGCGATGATCGCCGAGAACGGCGTTTGCCGCGACATCAGATAGTTCTCGTGCGACCCGTAGGACGCGCCCTTGCCGTCGACGTTGTTCTTGTAGAGCTGCAATTTCGCCGCCCCGGGCACGCTGGCGACGTGCCGGGCGGCGGCCTCCATCACCCGTTCGCCGGCCTTGTCCCAGATCACGGCGTCGAGCGGGTCGGTGCATTCGGGGGCGGAGTATTCGGGGTGCGCGTGGTCGACATAGAGCCGTGCCCCGTTGGTCAGGATCATGTTGGCCGCGCCGACCTCGTCGGCGTCGACCACCGGGGGCGGACCGGCCGAGCGGCTCAGGTCGAAGCCGCGGGCGTCCCGCAGCGGGGATTCCACCTCGTAGTCCCAACGGGTCCGCTTGGCGCGCTGGATGCCCGCCGCGGCCGCGTACGCCAAAACCGCCTGCGTCGACGTGAGGATCGGGTTGGCCGTCGGGTCCGATGGCGAGGAAATGCCGTATTCGACCTCCGTCCCGATAATCCTTTGCATGCTTCAAAGACTAGGCGAGGTGCGGAATTGACCTTCTCCCGGGCGTCGGCGCCCTGGAGCCGCTGGTCATCGGTGACCGCGTCTGCTGTTGACGGCGCTGACGGCGGTGACTAGCTTCACGGGATGACCGACCTATCCGGGAAGCGTTACGGCGAAGTGCTTCTCGTGACCCCCGGGGAGGCGGGACCGCAGGCCACGGTTTACAACAGCTTCCCGCTCAACGACTGTCCGGCCGAGCTGTGGTCGCAGCTCGACGCCCAGGCCATCGCCAAGGAACACGGGGCGGCCACCGCTCTGCTCAACGGTCCGCGCTACTGGCTGATGAACGCCATCGAGAAGTACCGGCAAGGGCCGCAGATCACCAAGACCTTCGGCGGGATCGAGATGATTCAGCAGGCCACGGTCCTGCTGTCGTCGATGAATCCCACGCCCTACACCGCCAATCAGGTCAATCGTCACACGGTCTTCGTCTTCAATCCGGGTGAAGAGGTCTACGAACTTGTCGATCCCGGCGGGCAGCGCTGGGTGATGCAAACCTGGAGCCAGGTGGCTGATCCGACGCTGTCGCGCCGCGACCTGCCCGGCTTGGCCGCCCGGCTCAACCTGCCGCACCGGTGGGCCTACCACGCGCGCGTGCTGACCGAGGCGCTGCGGGTGGACACCCGGACCCGTCCCGCCCACGTCACCCAGGACGAGCTGACGAACAGCTACTCGCTCCAGTTGGACTGACACCGCCTCAGAGGCGATTCGCCATCCAGCTCTGGTGGCGCACCGCGGCTTTGCGCGCGGCTTTGGCGAGCGCGCGGTCGGGCAAATGACGGCCGAGCGCGTCGAGAACCAGCGCGGTCTCCGGCGCCGGATGGCGCCAGATGTCGTCCAACAGCTGGGACGGATCCGATAACCCGGCGAAGAGGCCGCACAACTCCTCGGGCGATTCCAACGACTCCGCGAGGACGTCGACGATCACCGCAACGTCGACAAAGCTCGCCAGTGTCTCGGCGTCGGCGCGGTCCCGCTGTATCAGCCACAGCGCAGCGTGCCCGGCGACCGGGCTGTCCAGCAGCTGACGGACGAAGGGTTCGGCCACCTCGATGTCGAACTCGTTCAGCGCGACGAAGCACATCGTCCGGCCGGCCGCGGTGTCCATGGCCGCGGCCGCCTCGGTGACCATCCGCACCCGCTCGGCGGCCGGCCGATCAGGCCGCCAGTTTGCTATCAACGGCGCATGAGTGTCGTTGCCCACCAACAACATTGCGCCGATGAGGTCCGTCGCGTCCCAGTCGTTGATTCGGTCGAGGCGGCGCAGCGCGAATCCGGCGTCCTCCAGGTATTCCGGCACGACGCGGCGCCCCAGCGCGGTCAGCGCCAGGGTGCCACCGGTCCAATCGCTGGGCCCGAGCGGCTGCGGCCGTTCGACGGCGTCGGTCCAGCGCACCACACCGGCCAGCCGCAGAACGTCGAGGAGGCGGCCCATGTCGTCCTCGACGTACGCCTCGAGCGTGTCCTCCTCGTCGCCATACCAGCGGTGCGACCGCCGTTGCGCGGCAACCAGCGCGTGCACCCACTCCAGCAAGGTGTCGAAGGGAAGTTCCGCGTCGAGTTGTAGCAGCGGCGCCAGCCAACACGCGATCCCGTCGTCGAGCAGGTCGTGCATGACGTTCTGCTCGGGGTAGAGCTGCGACGAATGCAAGGACCGCAGCGGGCGCGACAAAAGGATCGCCGCAAACAGCGCCTCCGCCTGCTCCACCGGCGAGCGTGTCCCCCACTCCTGCCCCGACAGCACCCGGTGGCGATGCACGTCCACCGCGCCCGCCTCGATGGCCACTTCGACGAGGAAATTCAGGCGCCGCAGTGCCGCCGTCGACCGCGCCGGATATTTCCGCTCGCCCAACGCGAAATCCAACACGTCGCCGGTGTCGAGGCGTTCGACCAGCGCGCGACCATCGGCCAGTTCGAGTTCGCCCTTGTCGGTGAGCGGCTTGCCGTCCGGCCCGAGATAGTCGCGCAAGGCATCGAGTTTGGCGAGCAGCGGGACCGCCGTCGCGGCGGCCGCCAGGTCGGTCGCGGACGGCGGGACGTAGAGGAACGGCAGTTCGAAGGGCTCCGGCGCCTCGCCCGGGTCCGGAAGATCCTCGACAACGGTAGGGTCGCGTGCTTCGGCCAGCAGGGTCGGCGCGAGGTCGTCGGCCAGCCTGCGCAATCTGGCGGCGCGGTCGGCACCGCCGACCAGACGCCCCGTCGCCTCCATGAAGTCGACGTATACGCCGACCGCGAAGCACAGACTGACGGCGTCGTCCGGCCGGCCTTCGAACCGCCGCGGACACCACTCCAGCAAAAATTCCGCGATATCGCCGGCCGCGAAATCGTCGAGAACACCGGTGGAGTCGAAGTAACGCCAGTCCAGGAAGACGGCGACGTCGGAGACGACCGCCTCCCGATCCGAGTCGACTCCGGCCCACCAACCGTCGAGCTCATCCAACAGCACACCACGAGCCTGGTGGTAGGCGTCGTCGTCGCCGGGAGCGTCAAAGCGGAGCCGCACGGGTGCGACGCTAGTCGGTGACGCCGACAAATGTTTACAAGTACTGACCCAGGTTCGACTCGGTGTCGATGGCCCGCGATGCGCTCGAGCTCTTGCCGGTGACCAGCGTGCGGATGTAAACGATCCGCTCGCCCTTCTTGCCCGAAATCCGCGCCCAGTCATCGGGGTTGGTGGTGTTGGGCAGGTCCTCGTTCTCGGCGAACTCGTCGACGATCGAGTCCAGCAGATGCTGTATGCGCAGACCCGGTTGGCCCGTTTCCAACACCGACTTGATCGCGTTCTTCTTCGCGCGGTCGACGACGTTCTGGATCATCGCCCCGGAGTTGAAGTCCTTGAAGTACATGACTTCCTTGTCACCGTTGGCGTAGGTGACCTCCAGGAACCGGTTGTCGTCGATCTCGGCGTACATCCGCTCGACGACCTTTTCGATCATCGCCTTGATGCAGGTGGTCCGGTCGCCACCGAACTCGGCCAGGTCGTCGGCGTGCAGCGGCAGCGCCTCGGTCAGGTACTTCGAGAAGATGTCTTGCGCCGCTTCGGCATCCGGGCGCTCAATCTTGATCTTCACGTCGAGGCGCCCGGGCCGCAAGATGGCGGGGTCGATCATGTCCTCGCGGTTGGAGGCGCCGATCACGATGACGTTCTCGAGTCCCTCCACACCGTCGATCTCACTGAGCAGCTGCGGGACCACGGTCGTCTCGACGTCCGAGGACACCCCGGTGCCACGGGTGCGGAAGATCGAGTCCATCTCGTCGAAGAACACGATCACCGGTGTGCCTTCCGACGCCTTCTCGCGGGCGCGCTGGAAGATCAGCCGGATGTGACGCTCGGTCTCGCCGACGAACTTGTTCAGCAGCTCGGGGCCCTTGATGTTCAAGAAGTACGACTTGGCCTCGCGGGCGTCGTCGCCGCGGACCTCGGCCATCTTCTTGGCCAACGAGTTCGCCACCGCCTTGGCGATCAGCGTCTTACCGCACCCGGGCGGACCGTAGAGCAGCACACCTTTGGGCGGACGCAGCGCGTACTCCCGGTACAGCTCCTTGTGCAGGAACGGCAGCTCCACGGCATCGCGGATCTGCTCGATCTGGCGGGTCAGGCCACCGATGTCCAGGTAGCTGACGTCGGGCACCTCTTCCAGCACGAGGTCCTCGACCTCGGCCTTGGGGATGCGCTCAAACGCGTAGCCGGCCTTGGTGTCGACCAGCAACGAGTCGCCGGGCCGCAGCTTGCGGGGCCGGGTGTCGTCGTTGAGAGCGTCGGGATGGCCGTCCGGCAGGTTCTCGGCGACCAGTGGCTCGGCGAGCCAGACGATGCGTTCCTCGTCGGCGTGACCGACAACGAGTGCGCGGTGTCCATCGGCCAAGAGCTCACGCAGCGTGGAGATCTCGCCGACCGACTCGAACGTGCCCGCTTCCACGACGGTCAGGGCCTCGTTGAGGCGAACCGTCTGGCCCTTGCGCAGCACCGCGACTTCGATGTTCGGCGAGCACGTCAGGCGCATCTTGCGGCCGGACGTGAACACGTCGACGGTGTCGTCTTCGTGCGTGCCGAGCAGGACGCCGTAACCGCTGGGCGGCTGCCCCAGCCGGTCGACTTCCTCGCGCAGCGCCAGCAGTTGCTGGCGGGCCTCTTTGAGGGTCTCCATCAACTTCGAGTTCCGGGACGCGAGGGAATCGATGCGCGCTTCGAGCTGATGCACATCGCGCGCGGAGCGGGCGCCGCCTTGCGTGCCGACCGCGTGCTCGAGTTGCTCGCGCAGCATCGACGCCTCGCGGCGCAGCTGCTCCAACTCGGCCTCGTCGCCGCTGGACATGTCTGATTCGTGGGACGTTCCGAAAGCTTCAGAACGATCTGAGCTACCCATGTTGCGCTCCTTTCCCACACCGAATTGGCGCGGCGGATACTTCAAAGCTACCGGCGATTGACGATTGATGTGGGTAGTCAAATACCCACGAAAAGTTAAGATTTTCGTCACGCTGGTAATCTCGGCCACTAATCGTGATGATCGAAACGGCCGTGGGAGGTGGCAGAGTGACCGCAAAAAGCCTCGCCACCGGCTCGGCTCTCGTGGCAGTCACCGCCGGTGTGACCTCAGTTGCACCCATCGGCCCGACCTTAGCGACATCGTTCCCACCCGAAGCGGCCAGAGCCGCCTAGCCGGCCGACCGACTGGATGCACCGACCACTTTCCGTCGCGCTCAGCACCGCCACCGCCCTGGCGGTGGTCGGACTCGCGGCGTGTTCGGCCAAGCACCCGGCAAGCGAGGCGTCGACCGTCTCTTCGCTGCCGCCGGCCACGTCCAGCCCGATTGCTGCTCCCGTCACGGCTCCCCTGCCACCGCCCGAGGCCCTCACCGACGTCCTGAGCCGGCTGGCCGATCCGAACGTCCCCGGCGACGCCAAGGTGAGCCTGGTGGAAGGCGCGACCCCGGAGAGCGCGCCCACCCTGGACAAGTTCACCAACGCCTTGCGGGACAACGGCTACCTGCCGATGACGTTCGCCGCGAACGACATCGCATGGTCGGACAAGAACCCGTCGAATGTGAAGGCCAGCATCGCCGTCCACACCGCCCAGGCCAACAATGCGAACTTCACCTTCCCGATGGAATTCGCTCCCTTCCAAGGCGGTTGGCAGCTCTCCCGGCACACCGCAGAGATGCTGCTGGCCCTGGGCAAGGCGCCGACGGCGCCGTCGTCCGGGGCTCCCGCGAGCCCGCCCGAACCCGCGCCGCCGCCGGAATCCCCTGCGCCACCACCGCCGCCGGCTCCCGAACCCCCGCCGTCCCCAACCCCGCCGGGCTGATTCGCCGGATGTGGATCGGCTGGCTCGAGTTCGACGTGTTGCTGGGCGACGTTCGCTCCCTCAAACAGAAGCGTTCGGTCATCCGCCCCGTCGTCGCGGAATTGCAGCGCAGGTTCAGCGTCTCGGCGGCCGAGACGGGTTCGCACGAGTTGTATCGGCGGGCCGGCATCGGGGTCGCCCTGGTCTCCGGTGACCGCGGCCACGCGGTCGACGTCCTCGATGCGGCCGAGCGGCTGGTGGCCGCGCATCCCGAGTTCGAGCTGCTGTCGGTGCGCCGCTCGCTGCTGCGCGGCGACGATATCGATTAGCCGTCGCGGCCTTCGCGCTTGCGACCCAGTGGCGCGGGCGCAACCACGCCGGGAGCGAGCCGGCGCGTGAAGATCAGGAACGCCGTGTGCCCGCGCATCGAATGCTGCGGCCGCACCGCGAGCCCCACGACATTCCAGCCGCGTTGCAACGTCTCCCAGGACCGCGGCTCGGTCCAGCACTGCTGCGCCCGCAGCGCCTCGACGGTGCGCGACAGCTGGGTGACGGTGGCCACATAGATCATCAGCACGCCACCGGGGATCAGCAGCCGCGCGACCGACTCCAGCACGTCCCACGGCGCGAGCATGTCGAGCACCGCGCGATCGAAGGATCCGTCCGGCAGCTGGGAGTCGGCCACATCGCTGACGATCAATTCCCAGTTGTCCGGGACGTCGCCGCCGGCGAACACCGACACATTGCGCTGGGCGTGTTCGGCGTGGTCGGCGCGCTGCTCGTAGGAGACCACCCGCCCGTCGGGCCCGACCGCGCGCAGCAGCGAACAGGTCAGCGCGCCCGAACCGGCCCCGGCCTCGAGCACCCGGGCCCCGGGGAAGATGTCTCCCTCGTGGACGATCTGCGCCGCGTCCTTCGGGTAGATCACCTGCGGCCCGCGCGGCATCGACATCACGTAGTCGATCAGCAAGGGCCGCAGCACCAAATACACGGCGCCGTTGCTGGACTTGATCACGCTGCCCTGCTCGAGCCCGATCACCGCGTCGTGCGGGATCGACCCGCGATGGGTGTGGAACTCGGCACCCTCGGCGAGCACCATCGTGTAGTGCCGACCCTTGGCGTCGGTGAGCTGAACACGCTCGCCCGCGGTGAATGGGCCGGTTACGGACACGCGGTCTAGCGTGCCAGCCGACTCACCGCAGCGGGTGCTTGGGGGTTGTCGGCGCCCGGTCATAGGCTTCCCACATGATCGTCCAGCCGGAAGCGCCGCAGGCGGTGACGGCGCCGGCGAGGCAAGTGTCACGCCCGGCGCTGTCACCGTCGCGGGCGGCGGACTTCAAGCAATGCCCGCTGCTGTACCGGTTCCGGGCCATCGACCGCCTGCCCGAGGCGCCGTCGCAGGCGCAGCTGCGCGGGTCTCTGGTTCACGCCACCCTGCAGCAGCTTTACGGCCTGCCCGCCGCGCAGCGCGGCCCCGACACCGCCATGTCGCTGGTGCAGCCCGCCTGGGAGCAGGTGATGGCCGCGACGCCGGAGCTCACCGCCGACCTGGACCCTGCCCAGCGCACCCAGCTGATGACCGAGGCCCAGGCGCTGCTCGCCGGCTACTACCGCCTGGAAGACCCGACCCGTTTCGACCCGCAGTGCTGTGAAGAACGCGTGGAGGTCGAACTCGCCGACGGCACGCTGCTGCGGGGGTTCATCGACCGCATCGACGTCGCCGCCACCGGCGAACTCCGGGTGGTCGACTACAAGACGGGCAAGGCGCCACCGGCCGCGCGGGCCCTGGCCGAGTTCAAGGCCATGTTCCAGATGAAGTTCTACGCGGTGGCGCTGTTGCGGTCGCGCGGTGTGCCGCCCACCCGGCTGCGGCTGATCTATCTGGCCGACGGCCAGGTGCTGGACTATTCGCCGGATCACGACGAGCTGCTGCGCTTCGAAAAGACCCTGATCGCGATCTGGCGCGCCATCCAATCCGCCGGCCAGACGGGCGATTTCCGTCCCACCCAGTCGCGACTGTGCGACTGGTGTCCCCACCAACAGCACTGCCCGCTTTTCGGTGGGACACCGCCGCCTTACCCCGGTTGGCCGGAAGCCCTTGACGCGCAAAGTGATTCGCATTCGAACGAGCCGGCGGCCTAAGCGCTGGCCCGATCGCGGTTAGTCGAGCGGCGACATCTCCTGCAGGACCGTCGGAATGAGCTCGCTGACGGTGGGATGGATGTGCATGGTGCGCGAGAGCGTGGTGTAGGGCGCCTTGGCCGACATGACGTCCAGGATGCAGTGAATCGCCTCGTCACCGCCGACTCCGAAGACGGCGGCGCCCAGGATCTCCTGGGTTTCGGCGTCGACCACGACTTTCATGAAGCCTTGTGTCTCACCCTTTTCCACCGCACGGCCGACCCTGGTCATCGGTCGCTTACCGACCAGCGCCTTGCGTCCCGACGCGCGGACCTGCTCGACGGTCAGCCCGGCGCGGCCCAGCGGCGGATCGATGTAGAGCGCGTAGGTGCTGACGCGGTCGCTGACCCGGCGCGGGTCGTCATCGAGCAGATTGGCGGCGACGATCTCGAAGTCGTTGTAGGACGTGTGGGTGAACGCGCCCTTGCCGTTGCAGTCGCCCATCGCCCAGATGTGCTCGACGCTGGTCTTGAGCTGATCGTCGACGACGATGTAGCCGCGGGCGTCGGTCTGCACACCGGCGGCCGACAGGCCCAGGTCTTCGGTGTTAGGGCGCCGGCCCACCGCCAGCAGCAGATGGCTCCCCGGGATGGGCGTCGCGCCGTCGCGAGGTGTCAGCTCAAATCCGTCGCCATTCTTGGTCACTCGCACGTCGTCAGCACCGAGGACGATGTCGATGCCCTCGGCCCGCAGGATGTCCTCGATGGTGGCCGAGACATCCTCGTCTTCGCGTGACGCTAGCCGCGGACCGCGCTCCACCACCGTCACCCGGGCCCCGAAACGCCGGTACATCTGCGCGAACTCCACCGCGATGTAGCTGCCCCCCACGATGACGAGATGCGTTGGCACCGTGTCGAGTTCGAGGATCGACGTGTTGGTGAGGAACTCGACCTCGTCCAGGCCCGGAATGTCGGGCACCACGGCGCGGCCGCCGACGTTGAGGAAGATCCGGTCGGCGCGCAGCACGTCGTCACCGACCCGCACCGTGTGCGGATCCTCGAACACGGCGTGCCCGCGGACGACGGTGCAGCCGTCCATGCCGTCGAGCCAATCTTCGACGCCCTTGCGGTCGTCGAGCATGATCTTGTCCTTGCGGGCCTTGACTTTTGCCATGTCCACGGTGATCTCGCCGGTGCCGACGCCGTAGTCCGCGCCGCGCCGCGCCAGGTGCGCGGCATGCGCGGAGGCCACCAGCGTCTTGGTGGGGATGCATCCGGTGTTGACGCAGGTGCCGCCGACCAGTTTGCGTTCGACGATCGCGACGCGCTGCCCGGCTGTCGTCAGCCGGCCAGCCAACGGCGGGCCGGCCTGGCCCGCACCGATGATGATCGCGTCGAAATGTTCTGTCACTTAATGGCCGTCAGCAGGTACTCCGTCAACACGTGGCCCGTTACCGCCACAATGACGAATCCGCCGACGATCGCGACCGCGTCCTCGAGCAGCGCGATGGGCAGGTCCCTGCCCGCCGCCGCGGCCAGCCGTTTGCGCGCCTGGTAGCCGCCGAGCGTGCCGAGCACCGCGCCGATGACACCGGCGCCGAGCGCGGTGAAGGTCCAGTGCGGCCAGGCCCCCAGCGACGCGCCCGCGAGGCCACCCATGACGATGCGGGCCGCGAAGATCGGTGCCGCCGTGCGGGGCGGGGTCTTGGGCAGCTTGTCGTTGATCAATTCACCGACGGCGAGCACGGTGAAGACGACGACCGCGATGATGCTGGCCATCCAGGACGCCCACGTGCCGTGCAGATCGATCCAACCCAGCAGAGCGGGGGCGGCGGCCCACGCGACGACCGCGGGCGCCGTCAGCGAACGCAACCCGGCGACGACACCAATCAACAAAGCCAGCAACACAACAAGCGCATGAGTCACGAAGACCTCCTGGAGGACGAAACGACTGGCGACCTTTTCAGGGACGGCCCATACGCCAACCCGGGCAGTCCCCCGAGGCGGACGCTAACACAGCCGCGGCGTTCGCACCGCGCGTGCAATCAGAACCGGCAAAACCTGATATCGGACGCCAGGATCGCCTTGGCGCCGATAGCGGCCAGCTCATCCATGATTTCGTTCACACCCCGGCGCGGTACGAGCGCGCGGATGGCAACCCAATCCGGATCGGCCAGGGGCGCAATGGTCGGCGACTCGAGCCCCGGCGTGATCGCGGTGGCCTTGTCGAGCACCGAGCGGGGGCAGTCGTAATCGAGCATCAGATACTGCTGGCCGAACACCACACCCTGGATGCGCGCCACCAACTGATCGCGCGCCGTCTGCGTCCCGGACCGGCTGCTTTGGTCGCTTTCGATCAGCACGGCCTCCGAATCGCACAGCGGATCACCGAAGGCCACCAGGTTGTGCAGGCTCAGGGTGCGCCCGGACCCGACCACGTCGGCGATGGCGTCGGCGACGCCGAGTTGCACCGAGATCTCCACCGCGCCGTCGAGCCGGATGACGGTCGCCTCAATACCGCGGCCCGCCAAGTCTTTTCGGACCAGGTTGGGATACGCCGTAGCGACCCGCTTGCCGGCCAGATCGGCGATCTTCCAGTCACGCCCGGCCGGTGCGGCGTAGCGAAAGCTCGACGACCCGAATCCCAGCGCCAGACGTTCCCGCACGGGGGCGTCGGAATCGCCCACCAGGTCGCGCCCGGTGATGCCGAAATCCAGCTCGCCCGAACCCACATAAATGGCAATGTCTTTGGGCCGCAGGAAGAAGAACTCGACCTGGTTCGCCGGATCGATGACGGTCAGGTCCTTGGAGTCGGTGCGGCGCCGGTAGCCGGCCTCCGCCAAGATCTCGGTGGCCGGCTCGCTGAGCGTGCCCTTGTTGGGAACCGCGACCCGCAGCATGGTCACAGCCTCCGATACACGTCGTCGAGGGACAGCCCGCGGGCGACCATCAGCACCTGCGTCCAGTAGAGCAACTGGCTGATCTCCTCGGCCAGCGCGTCGTCAGGTTCGTGTTCGGCGGCCAGCCACACCTCGCCGGCTTCCTCGAGGATCTTCTTACCCAGCCCGTGGACGCCGCCGTCGAGCGCGGCGACGGTCGCGCTGCCGGCCGGCCGGGTGCGGGCACGCTCGCCCAGTTCGGCGAACAGATCCTCGAAGGTCTTCACGGCCAGCGATTGTGTCACGCGGCGGTCGGCAAAGTCACGGCGGTTTAACCCCGGCGGGGATTCTCGGCGCCTCGGTCAGTCGAATCCGGCGAGGGTCAGCCGCAGCGCTCGTTCCAACTGCTCATGAAAGGGCGGGCTTTCGCCGATGTCCGAGGTCAGCCACCCGTCGAGGACGAATTGGACTGTGGCCAAACTGGTGTGGACCAACAACGCGGGCCGGATGTCGACTCTCGCATCGACGCCCATCCGGTGCGCGACCTGCTCGATCAGGTTGCCGTGGTCGGTTTCGCTGATCAGCACGGATTTACTCAGCAGGTGGGGCGCGGTGGCCACGGCGAGACGCCAGGTGTCGAGGTTGTCAACCTCGCTGACATCCCTGGCGTGCGTGACGAACAGCTGGATCAGGGCCTCGACGGGCGACTCGTGCGGCGGCCTCGCGCTGTAGGAGCCCACGATCTCGGCCGCCGCCTCCCGGACGGGATCGACGAGCAGGCCCTCCTTGGTGGGCGCGTACCGGAAATAGGTGCTGATCGAAATCCCGGCGGCTTCGGCGATGTCCTCGGTGGTCACCGCCCCGAATCCGCGTTCGGCGAACAGCTGGTGGGCGGTCTGCTGGATCTGGGAGAGCAGCTCGGCCCGGCGCCGGTCCCGCAGCGAGCCGGTGTTTGCTGAGGGCATGCCATCACCTTCGTCAATCCGACGTTTGAACTCGGGCGGTTCTGTCCAGCGACGAACTCAGATGAGTGACTCTACACTATTGAAAGTCCCTATCAAGTAGGTTAGTGTGATGCAGCACACATCAATGAACTGCGAAGTCGTGCGGGCGGTCGATCCAAGTTTAATAAGATCGTGTCCGATGGCCGCTCAACGTCTTCTGCTCGGCACTCATGCTTAGGGGTGGGAAGAGGGCCGATGATTGCGGTAGCTGGCGCGCAATGAGCCGCGCCACAGGTTTGCTACACGGGCGCCAGGTCCGGCGGCTGTGACGACCCAAGTTGACGGCGTCGTCGCCATCCGGGACTGGTCCGTCGGGTACGTCAAACGTCACCCGGTCGCCTCACTGACGACGGTGGGCGAACAGTTCGTCCTGGGCGTGCGCGCCGTGCAATATTTCTTCTTCGACCTGGTCACCGGGCGATTCCAATGGCACGAATTCGTCCGGCAGGGCGCGTTCATGGCCGGCACCGCCGTGCTGCCGACGATCCTGGTCTCGCTGCCGATCAGCGTCACCTTGTCCATCCAGTTCGCGCTGCTGGCCGGCCAGGTCGGCGCCACCTCTCTGGCCGGCGCGGCCAGCGGACTCGCGGTCATTCGACAGGGCGCGTCGTTGGTGGCGGCGGTGCTCATGGCGTCGGCGGTCGGGTCGGCCATCACCGCCGACCTGGGGTCGCGCACCATGCGCGAGGAAACCGACGCGATGGAGGTGATGGGCGTTTCGGTGATCCGGCGCCTGGTCGTCCCCCGCCTGGCCGCGGCGGTGATGATCGGCGTGGCCCTCACCGGCGTCGTGTGCTTCGCCGGCTTTTTCGCGAGCTACATGTTCAACGTGTACTTCCAGAACGGCGCGCCGGGCAGCTTCGTGTCGACGTTCGCGTCGTTCGCGACGACCGGTGACATGGTGCTGGCGCTGCTGAAGGCGATCGTGTTCGGCGCCATCGTGGCCGTCGTGTCTAGCCAAAAAGGCTTGTCCACCAAGGGCGGACCGACGGGCGTCGCGAACTCCGTCAACGCCGCCGTCGTCGAGGCGATCCTTTTGTTGATGATCGTCAACGTCGCCATCAGCCAGCTCTACATCCTGTTGTCGCCCCGGACGGGGCTGTGACGTGACGGCCTCGGCGTATGAGCCTTTCGCACCGATTTCCACGCCGCTCGTCCGGCTCTACCGCAGGGGCAAAGAACCGATCATCCAGCTCGGCCATCTGCTGGTGTTCTTCGTCCGGGCGGCGGTCGCCGTGCCGCTGGCCGTGCGCCAGTACAGCGGCGAGTTCTTGCGACTGCTGTCGAACATCACCTGGGGCAACGGCTCGATCGTGGTCGGTGGCGGCACCGCCGGGGTGGCGGTGGTGCTCGGCATGACGGTCGGCGCGCTCGTCGGCATCGAGGGCTACAACTTCCTCGAGCTGCTCGGCCTCGGGCCCGCCACCGGGTTCGTCTCCTCGTTGGTCAACACCCGCGAGCTGGCTCCGCTGATGGCATCGCTCGCTTTCGCCATGCAGGGTGGCTGCCGCTTCACCGCCCAGCTGGGCTCCATGCGCATCGCCGAGGAGATCGACGCGCTGGAGTCGATCGCGATCCGGCCGATCCCCTACCTGGTGACCACCCGGCTGATCGCCTCGGTGGTGGCGATCATCCCGCTGTACGCGGCGTGCCTGGCGATCGGCTACCTGAGCACGCAGGTGGTGGTGGGGATCGGCAGCGGCGGTTCGACGGGGTCCTACCTGCACTACTTCACACTGATGCTGGCCGGCCAGGACATCGTCTATTCGTTGATCAAGGCCGTCATCTTCGTGTGGATCGCCTCCACAATCCAGTGCTACTACGGGTATTACGCCAGCGGCGGACCGGAAGGCGTCGGGGTCGCCGCGGGGCACGGCATGCGGGCCAGCATCACGGTCGTGATCATTGTGAACATGCTGCTCACCATGGCGCTGTGGGGCGTCGACTCCGGCGCCAGGTTCGGCGGTTAGGCCCATGGCTAGGTCGGTGGAAGATGCCTCGTTCCCTTGAGCAGGATGGCCGCGGCCCCTCCGAGCGCCAGCTGTTCGGCGTCGGCATCGCCGTGGTGGTGGTCAGCGCCCTGGTCACCGCCGCGATGTTGGTCAAATCCACTGGCAGGCTGAATGATTACGTGCGGGTGGTTGCCGATCTGGTCAACGTGGGCGATGGTCTTCCGCAGAAATCGGACGTCAAATATCACGGTGTGCTCGTCGGAATGGTCAAGGACGTCGTCCCGGCAGCGCATAGCAAACCCAACTATGTCCACATCGACCTCAAGCCCGAATACGCCAAGTCGATTCCGGCCGCCGTCACCGCACGCGTGGTGCCGAGCAATGTGTTCGCCGTGTCCTCGGTGCAGTTGGTGGGCTCCCCAAACCAAACGGGCCCGGGGGCGAAAATCCGCCAGGGCGCCCATATTCCGGAGGACAAGCGGTTGCCGACGGTGTTGTTCCAGACCACCGTCAGCAAGCTGCGCGATCTGCTGGCCGCCGCGGGGCGCGACCGTGACGACAGGTCGGTGGGGATCTTGGCCGCGCTCGGTGCGGCCACCGACCATCGCCGCGTCAGCCTGCTCAACGCCGGCGCGCAATTGAATCGCCTTCTCGACCAGCTCAATTCGATTGTCAGCACCGACACCGGCCCGTCGACGGTGTCCGCGCTGCTGGACGCGACGACGGGGCTCGCGCAGACGGCCCCCGATCTTCTCGACGCGTTGCATCGGGCCGTCGAGCCGATGCAGACCTTCGCCGAGACGCGCGGACAGCTGGCCTCGCTGCTGTCGGGCGCCGACTACACGGTCG
Source organism: Mycobacterium marseillense (assembly GCF_010731675.1). Classification (NCBI taxonomy): domain Bacteria; kingdom Bacillati; phylum Actinomycetota; class Actinomycetes; order Mycobacteriales; family Mycobacteriaceae; genus Mycobacterium; species Mycobacterium marseillense. The sequence continues at coordinate 680,240 of NZ_AP022584.1, read as the reverse complement.
GCACCACGCGCCAGTCGTTCGATAACCACATCGACCAACTCATCCGCATCACCACCGAATTCACGCCGGTGCTCGGCGTGCTGGCGCAAAAGTCGAACAACTTCGTGCCCGCGGTGACCAAGTTGGACAACCTGGCCAACCAGTTCATGGAGCAGGTCTGGAACCCGGAGAAGAACCTGGGCAACATGCACGCGATGCTGACGTTCACGCCCAGTTCCACCTACACGCGCGCCGACTGTCCGCACTACGGCGAACTCAAGGGGCCCAGCTGCTTTACCGCGCCGCTGATTCCGGTGCGGCCCGATCTGCCCGAAGTGCTGCTGCCGCAGAACTATCATCCGCCCAAGGATCTCGCGCCCCCGCCGGGGACCGTGATCGGGCCGGACGGAAACCTGGTCGCGGTGGGCCCGCCGCTGATCAACCCGACTCCCAATCTGACCGACCCCAATCCCCCGCTGGCCCCGGGGATTACGCCGTCCCCACCCGTGCCCGGGAGCGCGAATCCCGACAACCCGTCGCCGGGGGCGCCGGCGACGCCGCAACCACACCAACCGTGGGTGGCGCCGGTGGCGCCCAAGGCGCCGTGGATTCCGCAGGCCGCGTTCGGGAGCGCTCATTTCGGGGGGAACGTGGGACCCGTTGGGAGCCAGTACGAACGAAACATGTTGGGAGTGATCACCGGAGCGCCCGCCACGCCGGCCACCGAGCTGTTGCTCGGTCCAGTCGCCCGCGGCAGCACGGTGTCGCTGGCCCATCCGACCGGGGAGGCCCCATGAAGTTTCGCGGCCCACTCATCGCGTTGGCCCTGTTCATGGTCATCTCGCTGACGCTGACCTGGCTGGTGTATGTGAGCCTGCGCCGGGACGTGGCCGGCGACACCGCACGGTATTCGGCGGTGTTCACCGACGTGTACGGGCTTCGCGAGGGTGACGACGTCCGCATGGCCGGGGTGCGGGTCGGCCGCGTCGAAAAGGTCGAGCTCGACGGGACACTGGCGAAAGTTTCGTTCGTCGTGCAGCAAGAACAGCGGTTGTACGGAAACACCCTCGCGTCGGTGACCTACCAGAACATCGTCGGCCAGCGTTACCTCGGACTGTCGCTGGGCAAGGAAGGCAGTCCGAAGCTGCTGCCCCCGGGCAGCACCATCCCGGTGGAACGCACCGACCCGTCGTTCGACGTCACCACGTTGCTCAACGGCTACGAGCCCTTGTTCAGCCTGCTGAACCCCCACGATGCCGACAACCTCACCAAGGGCATCATCGCCTCGCTGCAGGGCGACACGTCATCGCTGGCCACACTGGTCGGCCAGACGTCCACGCTCACAGAGACATTCGCGGGCCGGGATCAGGCCCTCGGCAACGTGATCACCAACCTCAACAAAGTGGTGGGCAACCTCGCGGCGCAGAACGACGACCTCGACGGCGTCATCACCCAGACCCGCAGCGTCGTCGGCGAGCTCGACCGGCGGCGCCCCGACCTGGTCGCCTCCGTGGGATCGCTGGCGCGGGTGACCGGCCGGCTGTCGACCTCGGCGTCCGACGTGTATCCGGCGCTACGCGAATTCATCGATCGTCAGCCCGGCGTGGCCAGACACATCATGGACGTCGAACCGCAGGTGGCGTTCTTCGGCGACAACATCCCGCTGCTGTTGAAGGGACTGGTCCGGGTCGGCAATCAGGGCGCCTATGGCAACGCGTATGTGTGTGACGTCAACTTCTTGGGGTTCTTCCCCGGACTCAACGATGTGGTGCCGATCATCATCAACGCGGCCACACCGGGGAACAGGGCGTGGCACACCCCGCGATGCAGGAGCACCGTCGATGGCTGACAAGACTGTGCGACAGCGGCTTTCGGGAATGAAGCAACGCCCGCTGGAAAGCTATAACAAGACGTGGCTCGGATTCATCGCGGTGGCGGTGGTCGCGGTGCTGATCGGCGTCATGCTGCTGGTGCATGCCCTCGGCGCCGGCTACCGGCACTACACCGCGGAGTTCCTGCAGGCCGCCTCGTTGCGGGCCGGCAACCCGATTGTGGTCGCGGGCATCCCGGTGGGCAACGTCACGAGCATGAAACTCGTCGGCGACCATGTCGAGGCGGGACTCAAGGTTCGGGACAACATCGCGCTGGGCAAGGATTCCCGCGCCCGGATCAAGGTCACCACCATCCTGGGCTCACGCTACCTCGCGCTGGAACCCCGCGGCCCGGCACGCCTGCCCCACAACACCTTCGACCTGGCGCACACCGAGGTGCCCTACGACCTGCAAGCCGCGCTGCAGGACGCCACCACCACGTTCGAGCAGGTCGACTCCGACAGGTTCGCGCAGTCGCTGGCGGTGCTGGGCAAGCAGCTCGAGGGTTTGCCCGCGGTTGTGCCGCAGGCGATCACGAACATCAACACACTGTCGTCGATCATCGCTGTGCGCCGTGACCAGTTGGGACAGCTGCTGCGCAGCACCGAGCAGGTGACGAACACGCTGCGGCGCCAGCAGGCCGGAATCGGCAATCTGGTCAACCAGGGCCAAGACCTGCTGGGCCAATTCGTGGCGCGGCGCGCCGTGTTCCACGCGATGATGCAATCCCTGACCAGTCTCGTCGACACCATGAATCAGGTCGTGGTCAATGACCGGGCGGGGCTGGACGCGTTGATTAAAGACATGCGGGACTTCACAAACTTGATGTCCGCGCACGACGACCTGCTGCACAGCATGCTGCAGATCAGCCCGATATTCTTCCGCGAGGCGGCCAACCTCACGGGCGAGGGCAACGCGGTCAACTTCAACGCACCCAACGTTCCATTGATCGACTCGTGGATGTGCGCGATCAGTGGCCGCGCGAAGCAGTTCGGCATGATCCAGTACTTCAAGGACTGCAAGTGAAGGACCACTCGAACAAGGCCGGAGCCACGCTCGCCGTCAAGGTGGTGGCCGTCATCGCCGCCGTCGCGGCGATCGCTGCGGTCGCCGGCACAGGTTGGTGGTACCTGCGCTCCGACGAGGACACGATCACGGTGACCGCCCAATTCGACAGCGCCTCGGGCCTTTACGAGGGAAACGTGGTGGCGGTGCTGGGCATGCCGGTGGGCAAAGTCACCAAAATCAATCCCAAGGGCGGCTACGTCGAAGTCGACTTCACCGTCGACCGCCACGTCAAGATTCCCGCCACCGCGCAGGCCGTGACCGTGTCGACCTCGATCCTCACCGACCGGCAGATCGAACTCACCCCGCCCTATCGCGACGGGCCGATCCTGCGGAACCACGACACCATCGGGTTGCCTCGCACCAAGACACCAATCGAATTCAGCAGCGTCCTCAACGTGTTGGACAAGGTGACCAAGTCGCTCGAGGGCGACGGCCACGGCGGCGGGCCGATCGCCGACGTGCTGGGCGGCGGCACCGCGGTGGTCAGCGGCAACGGCGAAAAGATCAAAGCCGCTCTCGGCGAGCTGTCCAAGGCGCTGCGCCTGTCCAGCGACGGCGGCGCAACGACCCGCGAGCAGATCACCACGATCGTCAAAAACATCAGCACGTTGTTCGACGCCGTCGCCGCCAACGACACGAAATTGCGCGAATTCGCCTCCACCATCCACCAAGTCAGCCAGATCATGGCGGACGAGGACCTGGGCACCGGCAGCACCGGCCGCAAGCTCGACCACCTGATCCAGCGGGCGGGCGACCTGCTCGACGCCAACCGCGACAACGTCAAGCAGACCGTCGGCAACGGCAATGCCGCGCTGAAGACGGTGGCCGACCAGCGGCGCGACCTGGCGGAGCTCCTGGATGTGGCCCCGCTGCTGGCCGACAACGCCTACAACATGATCGACCGGGCCAACGGCGCCGTGCGGGCCCGATTCCTCACCGACCGCTTGATTTTCGACAGCCAGTACACCAAGGAGATCTGCAACCTGATGGGTCTTCGGCAGCTGGGATGCAGCACCGGGACCATCCAGGACTTCGGGCCCGACTTCGGGCTGACCTATGTGCTCGACGGCATGGCCGCCATGGGGCAGAAATGACGATCGCGGGCAGGCGGGGCATACCGGCGGCGCTGGCCGCGGCCATGGTGACCGCGGGATGCGCCACGAACGGCCTTGCCAGCCTGCCCCTTCCGGCGCCGGGGCTGGGTTCGGGCGGCTATTCGCTCAACGCGGTGTTCTCCAACGCGCTCAACCTGCCGATGAACGCCAAGGTCAAACTCGCCGGCGCCGACGTCGGGCAGCTCGAATCGATGGTCGCGCGCAACTACACCGCGCTCACCCGGCTGCGGATCAGGGACGGGGTGCAACTGCCCCGGGGCAGCACCGCCGAATTGCGCACCGCGACACCACTGGGCGACGTGTTCGTCGCGCTGAAGCCACCGGCCGCCGGGGATGCGGAGGGACCGCTGCTGCGCGACGGCGACACCATCGGCCTGGATTCCACGGCGGCCGCCGCGACCGTCGAGTCGGTGCTGAGCTCCGCGGCGATTCTGGTCAACGGCGGGGCGGTCCGCAATTTCACCAACATCATCAACGGTTTCGGCAAGGCGACCGGTGATCAGGGCCAGGCGTTCGGAGACATGATCCGCAAATCCAACGAGCTGCTCGGGACGCTGGATTCGCGGTCCGATCAGATCAAGAACGCGTTGACCCAGTTGTCGCAGCTGGCCGACCAACTCGACGCCAAGAATCACACCATCAGCGACCTGATGGCGGCCGCCCGTCCCGCCACGTCGGCCCTGGCCGACAACACCGCCCAGCTTTCCAATCTGGCAGTGCAGGTGGGCGACACCTCGCGGCTGCTGGCCAGGTTCCCCTCGATCGGCGGCACCGACACCAGCGGGCGCAGCCTGATCCGCGACCTGAACACGGTCGCCGGGGCCGCCAACGACGTCGCGATGAGCCCGGACACCAGCTGGCTGTCGGTGAATCGCCTGATCCCCCCGTTGATCAAATCGACGGCGGGGAACTCGATTTCGGTGAACGTCAGCGTGGACAAGATCCTGCTCGGATCGATCCCCGACATCGGATTCCCCGGTGACATCGGGCTGCACGGCCCACACCACTACAACGTGAACCTGCTCGTCGGCACCCTCAAGTACACCCTGTGGCGGCTGCAGGAGCGCGTCGTGGGCCGAGGCCCCGATTCGCCGCAGGTTCCCGTCATCCCGGACCCGACCGTCCCTGGCCAGATCGACGTCGCCCCCGGGCCCCCACCGGGGCCACCCGCACCGCCGCCGGGACCGCGACCATGATCCGCGCCATCGCCAACTTCGCGAATGTCGTTGTCCGCGTGGTGCGCACGGGCCACCGGCAACAGGTGTGGCTGTCGGTGGCCGGTTTGGTGCTCGTCCTGGTCGTCGCGATTGCGTACCTGCTCATCGGCGCGTTGCGCGTGCAGCCCTTCGCCTCGTCCTACCGCGTCACCGTGCAGTTGCCGGAATCCGGCGGGCTACTGCCCAATCAGGATGTCGCGCTGCGCGGGGTGCGCATCGGCCGGGTCGAGTCGCTGCAGATCACTGACGACGGGGTGAACGCCGTCGCCAGCATCACGTCGAAGGTGCGGATCCCGGCGAACGCCGTCGTGCACGTGTCGGCGCTCTCACCGGCCGGCGAACAGTACATCAATTTCGAGGCCGCTTCCGACGCCGGACCGTACCTGCACGACGGCAGCCGTATCGCCCTGGACCACACCACCGTTCCCGTCAGCCTGGCGCAGCTGCTGGGCGACGCCGACGGGCTGCTGTCCCAGGTCGATCCCCACAAGATCGAGTTGATCAAAAAGGAATTGAGCCTGAGCAAGGAGGGCCCGGCGAAGCTGACCGCCATCGTCGACGGCGGCACCTTCTTGCTGTCGACCCTTGATTCGGTGCTGCCGCAAACCACCAGCATCATCAAGACCAGCCGCGTCGTGCTCACCCTGGCCAGCGACAAAAACTCCGGTTTAGGCGCTGCCGCAACTGAACTCAACCAAACGCTGACCGGCGTGGCCAGGATGCAGGCCGGCTATCGCCGGTTGACTGAGCAGACGCCGCGCACCCTGTCGGCGGTCGACAATCTGTTCGCCGACAATTCCGACACGATGGTGCAGCTGCTGGGCAGCATGGCCACCATGTCGCAGCTGCTGTATCTGCGGGTCCCGGCGCTCAACGCGCTGTTCCCGGACTACCGCGGGTCGGTGCTGGACGCGGTGACGAGCGCCTTTCACGACAACGGGGTTTGGGCGATCGCCGACCTGTACCCCCGCTACGTGTGTGACTATGGGACGCCGTCGCACCCGCCGTCGGCCGCCGACTACTACGAGCCGTTCATGTACACCTACTGCCGCGATGACGACCCCGCGGTCTCGATCCGCGGGGCCAAGAACGCGCCCCGCCCGGGCGGTGACGACACCGCCGGCCCGCCGATGGGGGCCAACCTGGGCCGCCGGACCGATCCGACCCCCAAGGGGCGCTTCACCATTCCCACCCCCTACGGCGGCCCGCAACTGCCGATCGAACCACCGCACTAGGCTCTGAACCACCCGAGCCGATCCCTAGGAGATAACCGTGATCGTGACCTCGCAAAAGAATCCGAAGTCCGAGGCCGTCAAAACGGAACCGGATGCCGAATCGACGGAAGCGGCGTCCGACGATGTCGAGGAGGTGACCACCGGCGAGGCCGAGGAGCACGACGACAAGGGCGGTCGGCTCACACGCAAGCGTCCCGACACCGAACGCGGTAAGCGGCCTCGGAAACAGGACCTGAAGCAATACCTGCGCCGCAGCATACTGCCGCTGTTACTCGTTGCCTCACTTGCCGTTTCGGGATTTCTGGGCTGGCGGCAGTGGCAAGACCATCAGGTCAAGCTGGCCGGCGAACAGGCCCAGCAGGCGGCCATCGCCTACGCGCAGGTGCTCACGAGCATCGACTCGAACCGGGTCGACGAGAACTTCCGGCAGGTCCTCGACGGCGCGACCGGCGAATTCAAGGACATGTACACCCAATCCAGCGTCAAACTTCGCCAGCTGCTGATCGACAACAAGGCGACCGCGCACGGCGTGGTGGTGGACTCGGCCATCCAGTCCGCATCCACGAACAAGGTCGTCGTGCTGGTGTTCATCGACCAGACCGTCACCAACACGGCCGCGCCCGACCCGCGTATCGACCGCAGCAGGATCAAGATGACCATGGAAAAGGTCGACGGTCGCTGGCGGGCAAGCAAAGTGCAGCTGCTGTGATGCGCCGCCTCATCGCGGCCTCCGTATTCGTCGCCGCCGCAACGCTTCCCACCGCTGCCCACGCGCACGCCTCGGCCCCGTCGTTCTGCGGCGAACTCGGCGGAGACTGGGACGGCCAGTACTGCCACACCTCGGTGACGTCGGAGCGCAACGCCGTGCGCGACATCAAGGTCGCGGTGCCCGAGGAATTGGTCGACAATCCGACCACGGGCCCGGTGATCCGCGACTACCTGCACACCCTGGTCGACAACTGGCGCAGCGCCAACTCCAGCATGGCCGCCGACAGCTACGGCGAGGAGAACTTCGAAGTCTTCCGGCACGCCAACCTGCTCAGCGCGGTGTTTCACGAGGATTATCACGCCGACGGGCCCAAGCCCAACAATGCCTACCGGACCTTCACGTTCGACATGGCAAGCGGCAGGCGCGTGCAGCTGGCGGACCTGACGACGTCGGATCCGCTGACCGCCATTCCCCCACTGGCTCAACCGTTTATCGAAACCGCGCTCGATCAGGCGCCGCCGCCGCACGACCCGGGCAGCTACCCGTTCACCGTCGACCGCTGGACCCCGGACAAGGTCTACTCCGGGGCGTACAAGGCCTGGGCGGTGACGCCCGACGAGCTGATCCTTTACATGCCGGACTACCCGGTCGGCCACGACAGCCCGATCAACTTCACACCCGGCGTCATGCAGTGGTACATGGACGGCGGCACCGTGCAGGCGCATATCCCGCTGTCCGCCTTGGCGCCCGTGCTGCGCATCTAGGCACTTTCGTCGCGGGCTAACCGGGGATGCTCACGCGGGTGGGCTCGCCGGTTTCGATGCGCGGGAACCACGGCGCTCCCCGCAGGGGGCGGTAATCCGCGACCGCGAAGGCCGTTGCGGCCGCCGAGATCAGCGCGCCGAACGCGCCCGGCTGACGGGTGGCGTGTTCGGGGAACTCGAAGGGAATCAACCAGGCGAGCAACAACATCGAGGTGGTGTTGAGCAAGTCGGTTGCGGCGATGAGCGATAGATCGGGGCGGCCCGCGCCGAATTGCCCACCGGTGATCGCCGTGAGGATCCCGAACACGCCGGCGACCAGGAAGAGCACGGCCGCCACCGTGTTGAAGTCCCACCCGGTGCGGTTGACGCCGTCAACCCCGGCCCACGGCAAAAAGAGCGTCACTATCAAGCATGCGCCGCCGACGCCGGCGACCAGCCGGCGGTAGATGGGTGTTGTCGCTGCCATGTCGGTCCTCCCGTGAAAGGGGCGGGCGACCCGCCCGCGTGGCGATAACAATTGTTATCCCTCGTCAGGTCCACATAACGCTTGTTATGGCAAGATGTCAATGATGCCTTCGCCCGACGCCGCCGTGAGCACCCGAGACCGCCTGGTAGCCGCCGCGCTGGCCGTGCTCGAGAGAGACGGACCGGCGGCGGTCCAAGCGCGCACGGTTGCCAACGAGATCGGCGCGTCCACCATGGCGGTGTACACGCACTTCGGTGGCATGCCCACGCTCATCGAAGCGGTGCTGCGTGAAGGACTTGCGCGCTTTGCCGAGCACACTCGCGCGGTGCCCCACACCGACGACCCGATGGCTGACCTCATCGCGGGCGGGCTGGCCTACGGCGAGTTCGCAATGCGAAATCCGCAGCTGTATCGGTTGCTGTTCGGCCTCAACGATTTTGGTGGAGTCTGCAAACCCTTAGCGGATGGGACCACGCCCTGGGATCTCGCCGAAGGGGTCGACGCGCTGTCTGTGTTGGTCACCGCGGTCGAGCGGGTCATCGAAAGCGGGCGGATCCGACCGCAGGAGCCGACACCCGCGGCCACCCAAATCCTCAGTGCCACGCATGGATTCGTTCTGCTGGCAATGACCGGATTCATCGGCTCCCAAGGGCTGCAGGACGTGATGATCCCGATGGCGGTCAACTTGATGGTGGGCCTCGGCGACACGCGCCGGCGCGCGGAACGCTCCCTGGCCGCCGCGATCAACGCGCGCGCTCCTCGGGGACAGGACGCCGCCGCCCCGTCCAGCCATGAGGTGAAATAGAGGCCTCAGTCCTCCGGGTTGTAGGCGAGGTTGGAGCTGAGCCAGCGCTCACCTTCCTTCAGGGTCCAGCCCTTGCGCCTCGCGTAGTCGGCGACCTGGTCCTGGGCCATCCGGCCGACCACGAAGTACTGCGACTGCGGGTGCGAGAAATACCAGCCGCTGACGGCGGCGCCCGGCCACATCGCCATCGACTCGGTCAGCTCGATGCCGGTGCGCTCGTGGACGTCCATCAACTTCCAGAGCGTCGCCTTCTCGGTGTGCTCCGGGCAGGCGGGATAGCCCGGGGCCGGGCGGATTCCCTGGTACTTCTCGGCGATGAGGGCGTCGTTGTCCAAGTGCTCATCGGGCTGAAATCCCCAGAACTCCTTGCGGACCCGCTGGTGCATCCGTTCGGCGAACGCCTCCGCCAGCCGGTCGGCGAGCGACTCCAGCAGGATCGCGCTGTAGTCGTCCAGGGCTGCCTTGAACTCCGCGATCTTTTCTCCGCTGCCGAGCCCGGCGGTGACGGCGAAGGCGCCGATGTAGTCGGCCAGGCCGGTGTCCTTGGGCGCGATGTAGTCGCCCAACGACCGGTTCGGGATGCCCTCCCGGTGCGCGCCCTGCTGACGCAGGTGGTGCAGCGTGGTCAGCACCTCGGTGCGGGTGTCGTCGGTGTAGACCTCGACGTCTTCAACACCCGAGCCGACCGCGTTGGCCGGGAAGAACCCGATGACCCCGTTGGCGGTCAGCCACTTCTCCTTGATCAGGGTGTCGAGCATCTCCTGGGCATCGTCGTACAGTTTGCGGGCCGCCTCGCCGGTGGCCGGGTTGTTGAGGATGTCGGGGAAGCGACCCTTCATCTCCCACGCGTTGAAAAACGGCTGCCAGTCGATGTACTCGCGCAACTCGGCGAGGTCGTAGTCCAGGAATTCCCGCACGCCGAGTCCCTGGGCGGGCACCGGCGGCGTGTAGCCGTCCCACTCGATCGGCGTCCGGTTGGCGCGAGCCTTCTCCAGCGTCAGCATCGGCCGCTCGTTCTTCTGAGCGTGCCGCTCGCGCAGCGATGCGTAGTCCTTCTCGGTCGCCTCCAGCAGGCCCGGCCGCTGTTTGTCGTCGAGGAGCGCGGCGGCGACCGGCACCGAGCGGGAGGCGTCCTTGACCCAGACCACCGGACCGCTGCGACGCGGCGAAATCTTCACGGCCGTGTGGGCGCGCGAGGTGGTTGCGCCACCGATCAGCAGCGGGATCTCGAGACCCTCGCGTTCCATCTCGACGGCGAAGTTCGACATCTCGTCCAGCGACGGAGTGATCAGTCCGGACAGCCCGATGATGTCGGCGTCATGCTCCCTGGCCGCGTCCAGGATCTTCTGCGCGGGCACCATCACACCGAGGTCGATCACCTCAAAGTTGTTGCACTGCAAGACGACCCCGACGATGTTCTTGCCGATGTCGTGGACGTCGCCCTTCACCGTCGCCATCACGATCGTGCCGTTGGTGTCTTTACCCGCCCCGGCGCCGGACTCTTCCTTCTCCTTCTCGATGAACGGCAGCAGGTACGCGACGGCCTTCTTCATCACCCGGGCGGACTTCACCACCTGGGGCAAGAACATCTTGCCCGAGCCGAAAAGGTCACCGACGACGTTCATGCCGTCCATCAGCGGGCCCTCGATCACCTCGATCGGGCGGCCCCCCGCGGCGTCGATCTCGGCCCGCAACTCCTCGGTGTCTTCATCGACGTGGGCGTCGATGCCCTTGACCAAAGCGTGCGTGATCCGCTCCCGGACCGGAAGGCTGCGCCACTCGGCCGCGGCGGGATCTTCAGATTTCTCCGACTTGTTGAACCGCTCGGCGATCTCCAGCAGCCGTTCGGCCGCGTCCTCGCGGCGGTTCAGGACGACGTCCTCGATGCGGTCCCGCAGCTCGGGATCGATCGAGTCGTAGGGCACCAGCGCGCCGGCGTTGACGATGCCCATGTCCAGTCCGGCCTTGATGGCGTGGAACAGGAACACCGCGTGGATCGCCTCGCGCACGGGGTTGTTGCCGCGGAACGAGAACGACACGTTCGAGATGCCGCCGGAGATGTGCACCCCGGGGAGGTTCTCCTTGATCCAGGCGCAGGCCTCGATGAAGTCGATCCCGTACGTCGCGTGCTCCTCGATTCCGGTCGCCAGCGCGAAGCAGTTCGGGTCGAAGATGATGTCCTCGGCCGGAAAGCCGACTTCCTCGGTCAGGATCCGGTAGGCGCGCCCGCAGATCTCCTTGCGGCGCTCCAGGTTGTCGGCCTGTCCGGTTTCGTCGAAGGCCATCACGACGACGGCGGCGCCGTACTTGCGGCACAACCGCGCCTCGCGGATGAACTTCTCCTCGCCCTCCTTCATGGAGATCGAGTTGACGATCGGCTTGCCCTGCACGTTCTTCAGGCCCGCCTCGATGACCTCCCACTTGGAGGAGTCGATCATCACCGGGACGCGGCTGATGTCCGGCTCGGCCGCGATCAGCTTGGTGAACCGGTCCATCGCGGCGACGCCGTCGATCATGCCTTCGTCCATGTTGATGTCGATGACCTGCGCACCGACCTCGACCTGCTGCAGGGCGACCGACAGCGCGGTGTCGTAGTCCTCGGCCTTGATCAGGTTGCGGAACCGGGCGGAGCCGGTGATGTTGGTGCGCTCACCGATGTTCACGAACAGGGAGTCGTCGGTGATATTGAGCGGCTCGAGGCCCGAGAGCCGGGTAGCCACCTCGATTTCCGGCAGCTCGCGCGGCGCTTTGCCCTCGACGATCTTGGCGATCTCCGCGATGTGGGGCGGCGCCGTGCCGCAGCAACCACCGACCAGGTTGACCAGGCCGGCCTCGGCGAAGTCGGCGATGTAGCCGGCCTGACGCTCCGGAGTCTCGTCGTACTCGCCGAACGCATTGGGCAGGCCGGCGTTCGGGTAGCACGAGACGAAGGTGTCCGCGATCCGCGCCATCTCGGCGATGTAGGGTCGCATCTCCGGCGCGCCCAGGGCGCAGTTGAGACCCACCGCGATCGGCTTCGCGTGCCTGATCGCGTTCCAGAACGCTTCGGTGACCTGACCGGACAGCGTCCGCCCGGAGGCATCGGTGATGGTGCCCGAGATGATCACCGGCCAGCGGCGGCCGCGGTCCTCGAACAGCGTCTCGACGGCGAACACCGCCGCCTTGGCGTTCAGCGAGTCGAAGATCGTCTCGATGATGAGCAGGTCGGCACCGCCGTCGACCAGGCCGTTGGCGGCTTCGAGGTAGGCGGCGACCAGTTGGTCGTAGGAGACGTTGCGGGCGCCGGGGTCGTTGACGTCGGGCGAAATCGACGCGGTCCGCGTCGTCGGCCCGATGGCGCCGGCCACGTAGCGAGGCTTCTCCGAGGTGCTGTACTCGTCGGCCGCTTTGCGGGCCAGGGCGGCGCCGGCGTAGTTCAGTTCGTAGGCCAGATCCGCCATGTCGTAGTCCGACAGCGAGATCGCGTTCGCGTTGAACGTGTTGGTTTCCAGGATGTCGGCGCCCGCCTCGAGGTACTCGCGGTGGATCCCCTCGATGATCTGCGGCTGCGTCAGGTTGAGCAGGTCGTTGTTGCCCTGCAGAGCGGTCGGCCACTCCGTGAACCGGTCGCCGCGGTAGCCGGCCTCGTCGGGCCGGTCGCGCTGGATCGCCGTGCCCATCGCGCCGTCGATCACCATGATCCGTTGGCGCAGAGCCGCCGTCAGTTCGTCGGTGCAGTCGGGGCGGATGTTCGGCGCGAAGGTGTTCGTCGCGGAAGCCTTGTTCTCAACGGCGGTCACGTGCATTCCTTCCGTAGCGGAAGGCGTCCTTGACTCTGCCGAGCGTGGCGGTCACCGGGCGGGGACCGGGCCCCTCCAGAAACCGTTGCAACGCCTCTCGACCAGAAAAGTCTACGTCGTCACCCGACGTCTGGACGCCCTGGCTCGACCCGGCCCGCGCTGCCCTGGCTCGCCAGCTCGCGGGTCTTGTCGGCAATGGAGTAGTTACCAAGGTTAACGAGATTGCCGCCGCCCGTATTTCGCCCTGATCGCGGCGACGCCGTCGTGGCGATCGTCCAGGACCAGGTCCGCGGCGCGGTGTTCGTCGGCGGCAGTCACGCCATAAGGATAGTCGCCCTATGTAAAGCCCCCGGTAAACCGCTCGGCGGGCGCCAATTCACGGCCACCGTGCCCCGAAGATCGGGGCCGAAGGCCGTACGCTAATTCTGTGACCCCGCCCGACGGCCCTCCTTTTGGCCTCCCTAGTGGTAAGGCCGCTTTGCCCGAATTGCACCAGACCGTCGTCGTGGCCGCGTTCGAGGGCTGGAACGACGCCGGCGACGCGGCCAGCGACGCGCTCGAACACCTCGAGGCCATCTGGGAAGCCGACCCGATCCTGGAGATCGATGACGAGGCGTACTACGACTACCAGGTGAATCGCCCGGTGATCCGGCAGGTGGACGGGGTGACCCGCGAGCTGGTGTGGCCGGCGATGCGGATCTCGCACTGCCGGCCCCCGGGCAGCGACCGCGACGTCGTGCTGATGCACGGCGTCGAGCCCAACATGCGCTGGCGCACTTTCTGCGCGGAGTTGGTGGCCATCGCCGACAAGCTCAACGTGGACACCGTGGTGATCCTGGGCGCCCTGCTGGCCGATACCCCGCATACCCGGCCGGTTCCGGTGTCGGGCGCGGCCTACTCCCCCGCGTCGGCGAAGCGTTTCGGCCTCGAGGAGAGCCGATACGAGGGCCCCACCGGCATCGCCGGGGTGTTTCAGGACGCCTGTGTGGCCGCCGGAATCCCGGCCGTGACGTTCTGGGCTGCCGTGCCGCATTACGTGTCGCAACCACCGAACCCGAAGGCGACCGTGGCCCTGCTGCGCCGCGTCGAAGACGTGCTCGACATCGAGGTTCCGCTGGCGGACTTGCCGACCGACGCCGAGGAATGGGAGCAGGCGGTCACCGAGATGACCGCCGAGGACGAGGATCTCGCGGAATACGTGCAGTCGCTGGAGCAGCGCGGCGACGCCGAGGTCGACATGAACGACGCGCTGGGCAAGATCGACGGCGACGCCCTGGCCGCCGAGTTCGAGCGCTACCTGCGCCGTCGCCGCCCCGGCTTCGGGCGCTGATCTCGAGCGGTCGCTGCCGAACTTGCCGGTGACCGATCAACTACGGAAGCATCGCTTCGCGACCCACCGATTGGACGATTCATGCCCGCGTTGCCCGATGATGGCAACCCCAGCCTCCTAGCCGATGACTTCGGCGAGGACGCCGGCTACCGCAAGGGACTCAAGCCCCGACAAGTGCAAATGATCGGCATCGGCGGCGCGATCGGCTCCGGGCTGTTCCTGGGCGCGGGCGGCCGGCTCGCCAAGGGCGGCCCCGGGATGTTCCTGGTGTACGCGGTGTGTGGGATCTTCGTCTTCCTCATCCTGCGAGCGCTGGGCGAGCTGGTCCTGCATCGTCCGTCGTCGGGCTCGTTCGTGTCGTACGCGCGGGAATTCTTCGGCGAAAAGGCCGCCTACGCCATCGGCTGGATGTATTTCCTGGGCTGGTCGATGACGGCGATCGTCGACACCACCGCGATCGCCACCTATCTGCGGCGGTGGACGACCTTCGAATCGATCCCCCAGTGGGTGTTGGCGCTGCTCGCCCTCATCGTCGTGCTGTCGATGAACCTGATCTCGGTGGAGTGGTTCGGTGAGCTCGAGTTCTGGGCGGCGCTGATCAAGGTGTTCGCGCTCATCGCCTTCCTGGTGGTGGGAATCGTCTTTTTGGCGGGGCGCTACCGGGTCGACGGCCACAGCACCGGGCTCAGCGTGTGGGCCGACCACGGCGGTCTGTTTCCCTCCGGCGTGCTGGCGATGCTGCTGACTACCTCGGGCGTGGTGTTCGCCTATGCCGCAGTCGAATTGGTGGGCACGGCCGCCGGAGAGACCGCCGAACCGGAAAAGGTCATGCCGCGCGCGATCAATTCGGTGATCGCTCGCATCGCCATCTTTTACGTCGGATCGGTGGCGCTGCTGGCGTTGCTGCTGCCGTACACCTCCTACAAGGCCACCGAAAGCCCTTTTGTCACTTTCTTTTCCGCGATCGGCTTTCACGGGGCCGGGGACTTGATGAACGTGGTGGTGCTCACCGCCGCCCTGTCGAGCCTGAATGCGGGGCTGTATTCCACCGGCCGCATCATGCACTCGATGGCCGCGAGTGGCAGCGCTCCCAGGTTCGCGACCCGGATGTCGAAAAACGGGGTGCCGTATGTCGGCATCACGATGGCGGCCGCCATCTGCCTGTTCGGCATCGCCCTGAACGCGGCCAACCCCGGCGAAGCCTTCGAGATTGTGCTCAACATCGTGGCGCCGGGCATCATCGCGTGCTGGGCGACCATCGTGGTGTGTCAGCTGCGCGCCTACCGGCTGGCCAAGGCGGGCCTTCTGCAACGACCGCGGTTTCGCATGCCGTTCGCGCCCTATTCGGGCTATCTCACCCTGGCGTTCCTGGCCGTCGTCCTGGTGATGATGGCGTTCGACAAACAAACCGGCAGGTGGACCATCGGCACGGTAGTGGTCGTCATCCCGGCGCTGGGTGCCGGATGGCTCCTGGTGCGCAAGCGGGTGGCGGCGGTCGCGTCGCAGCGCGCGGCCCAGACCGGCTAGGACTTGCCGAGGTCTTGGTTATAGGCGCTGGTGGAACGGCCGAGCGCGGCGACCTGGGCGTCCAGTTGGGGTAGCAGCTCGGCGGTGGATTTGTGCAGGGGCGCTTCGCCGACCCGGGTGGACAGCACCGGCTTGACCCAACGGAGCAGGGCCACCCAGCCCGGCCGGTAAACGCGGGTGCGGCGGCGCTCGATGCCCTTGACGAAGGCGGCCGCGCATTTGTCGACGGTTGTGGTTTTGTTCATCGGCCACGGGAAGCTGGCCAGCAGTTGATTGAACGCGGACAGGTCGGTCTGGGTATCGCGGACCAAAGCGGTGTTGATCCAGGACATGTGCGCCGAGCCGACGCTCACGCCGTGGTGGGCCACCTCTAACCGCAGCGCATTGGCGAACATCTCGACGCCGGCCTTGGAGGCGTTGTAGGGCGCGAGGCCGGGAGCCGCGGTGTACGCGGCCAGCGAGGACACGATCAGCACATAGCCGCGGCGCTCGATCACCGCGGGCAAGGTGGCGCGCACGGTGTGAAAGACGCCGAGCACGTTGATATCGAGCACGCGTTTGAAGGCGTCGGGATCGACCTGGGCCACCGACCCGTAACTCATGATGCCCGCATTGGCCACCACCACGTCGATGCCGCCGAATCGCTCGACGGCGCGGGTGGCGGCCGCCTGCATCGCCGGCAGGTCGCGCACGTCGGCCACCGCGGTCAGCACCCGGTCTTCGCCGAGTTCGGCGGCGAGCGCCTTCAGGTCGGCGTCGTTGAGATCGGTGAGCACGAGCTTGGCGCCCTTGGCGGCCAGCCGGCGCGCGACCTCAGCGCCGATCCCCCGGGCGCCACCGGTGATGAAGACGACTTGGTCACGCAGCGATGTCATGGCCGACAACGTACCGGCGCGACGGATCCGAGTGAAGGCGCCCGCAGGCGGGCGGGGCCGGCGGAGTTGCGCGCGCGACCCGCCTGCCTGCGGTGGATCAGCAGCCGGCTGAATTGTTCACGAAGGCAATTAGCGCGCCATTGCAATTGACATCGTCGAAAGCGAGCGCTATTCAGCGCGCGTCTTACAAAATTGGTTTATCCCCGCCCGCCCCGACGCCACTCTTTGTCAAGTGATGCGCTGCGCTGGATCGGCCTCGGCGGCAGTTTTCTGTGTTAGCACTACCCTAACTGGACACGCGGACTACTCTATTTGCCTCGCATCTTGCCCGCCGACAGCAGAGCCGGCCATAGGCTCCCGGCATGTCGAATTCGGCTATTTCCGATAGGCCGCCGGCGCGCGGTGGCTCCGCCAACCCAGCCACCGCGCGCCGGACTCGACAACGCAGCCATTGCGCTCTCCTTGCCCAGGTAACGAGCCACTCCCGGTGTTATCCACCACCGACCTCGATTTCGTCGCCGACGTTTTCAAGTTTGTTTTGCGGAAGCTGTCGCGACCCGCGGTTGCGACCGGGATCAGCCCCTTCGGACTAGTCGGCTTCGTTCTAATACGGGAGGGATGATGCACAAAAAATCGGGTCCACCTAATTTTCCCACATGGAAATTTGTGTCCCACGCCAGCTTGGGTGACCTTGACACCTATCTCTGGCATCGTCAGGGCAGCAACCTATTCTGCTGGCGCCCGGTGGGAAGAACTTGGAATCGAGCAACCCGGAAAAACGACGCAGAATCACGGGCGTAACCGAACTAGCCCGCTGAACATGAATTTCAACTTCAGTCTCGATCGGCGGCGACGGACGACACAGCCGCAATCCCCGGCGAAACCTGCCCCGCAGGACGCCTACGCGTTCAACCGGGCAAACTGACCTTGCCGATACTGCTCCACGCACGCCGATCGCCGCACCTTGCCGCTTGTGGTGATCGGTATCGATCCGGGTGCCACCACAACCAGATCCGCCACGCCGACGCCGTGCGAGTTGGAGACCGCAGAGGTGACTTCCCGCTCGACTACGGCGAGCTTGTCCGCCCCCTCTCTGTGGGACGCGGTCTTGTCCTTGACTTCGACGATCACGACGAGCTTTTCCATGTCCTTATGCGGGACCGCTATCGCCGCGCACCGACCCCGGGTGATCTCCTGGACCGTCGCTTCGATGTCGTCGGGCGAGTGGTTACGCCCGTAGACGATCAGCAGGTCCTTGATGCGGCCGATGATGAACAGCTCGCCCTCGAAGAAGAATCCCGAGTCCCCGGTGCGCAACCACGGCGCTTCGGGGGTGCCGGCCGACGGGACGACGAGCCGATCGCCGAACGTCCGCTCGGTCTCTTGTGGCTTGTGCCAATAGCCCATGGCGACGTTGTCACCATGCACCCAGATCTCACCGACCGTTCCCTGGGGGCACTCAATCCTGGTGTCGGGATCAACGACACGAATCGTCGGTGACCGCGGCACCCCGTAACTGACCAGCGGTGTGCCGGTCGCACTTTCGCAGCGTTCCGCGGTGCCGGTGGCCATCTTCTCGGAGTCGAAGTGGGCGATTTTGGGTGGTTGCGCCGGTGTGCGGCTCAACGCGTAGACCGTCGCCTCTGCGAGCCCATAGCTCGGCCGTACCGCGTCGTCGGGGAGATTGAACCGCGCGAACCGGTCGGTGAAGCGCCGCAGCGTCGCGGGATGCACGCGTTCACTACCGTTGAGGATGACCAGCACCTCGCGCAGGTCCAGTCCGGCCAGGTCCTCGTCTGATGTTTTGCGTGCCGCCAACTCGAAAGCGAAGTTCGGCGCCGCCGAAAACGCGTGACTTTCCTTGGCCAGCAACCGCATCCACCGGGCCGGCCGCTGCAGGAACGACACCGGACTCATCAGCACCGTGCGGATTCCGCCCAGCACCGGCGCGCACACTCCCAGAATCAAACCCATATCGTGATAAAGCGGCAGCCACGACACAATGGTCGTGTCCGGTGGAGCGACGCCCCCGTGCTCCGCGCAGAAGTCGGACATGATCTGCCCGAAATTGGCCAGTAGATTCCGATGCGAGACCATGACCCCGGCCGGTCGGCGGGTCGACCCGGACGTGTATTGCAAATACGCCAGATCTCGGTCATTTTCGCTGCCGGCCCCGGATCCTGTCCGCGCGTCCAGGTCGAGCAGGTCGACCTCAACCAGCGATGGAATGGCCCCGCCGGATTCCGACTGGACGTACTCCGCAACGGTTTCCGCTTCAGGGGACGTGGTGAGAACGACCGTCGGCGATGCGTCGCGCAGCACCGAGCTGACGCGCTCGTCGCTGACGCCACCGAGCGGCACTGAAAGCGGAACCGCTATCTGACCCGCCTGCAATGCACCGAGAAACGCCACGATGTAATCCAGCCCCTGCGGGGCCATGATGACGGCGCGGTCACCCGTTGACCCGCAATTGCGTAGTCGCCGTGCCAGGTTCACCGTTCGCCGATGCAGCTGAGCCCACGTCAGACTTTCCGCAATCCCGTTCCAGTCCTGCTCGTAATCGATGAAGGTGAACGCCGTGTCATTGGGCTGCAGGCTGGCGCGTTCGCACAGCAGGTTCGAAATAGACGTCTCAACCATGATTACTCCATGCCGGCGCGACCGGGGGTCCAGAAGGGTTTGGTGCGTATCTGGCGTCGGTCCCAGCCACGTTCGGTGGTCAGTATCTTGCGTAAGGTTTGTATGGTGCGGGCCTCGCCGGCGAGGTAGGCGGTGCCGGGATAGTCGGGCAGCGGAAGGCTGCGTAGGGCGTCGGCGAGCACGGCAGAATTCGCGGCTGGGGCGCCGCCGCGCTCGACCCGGATTAGGGGTGCGCTCAAGGGAAGGTGGTCGGTGTCGGTCGCGGCCTCGATCACTCCGTACACCTCCGCGGTCGGCCGCATAGATCGAAGCATCGCGGCGAACGCGACCGACGCGGTTTCTTCGCCGGCGAACACGTGATAGGGCGCGTCGTCGCGGATGACGAATTTGCCCTGCGGACGGGTGAAGTGGACGCCATCGCCGATAGCGGTGGCCATCGCCCAGCGCCTGGCGGGTGTCATGCCCTGCCGGCCGCCGTCGTGGTCGACCATCACGATATCGAGCGCGCCGAGGTCGGGGTCGGCGTCGTAGATGGAATACGTGCGCAGCACGGGGTATGGGTGCAGCCGTAGAACCGCTTCACGCAGACTCTCGACCTGCAGCCGGACATGCTGACCGGGCGTCCACGTCAGTCCGCGGAGTCGCGGGCCGCTGAACCGAATGCGACGCATTCTTGGTGTCAGCCTTTCGATCTCGCTGAGCGTTGCCGAGAGGAACACTGCGTCGCGCAGCGTGCTGATGAGCGGAAAACCTTCGATGAGGGTAGCCATGAAGAACTCCGACCGCTCAGTAGTTGTTGCAGGTGCTGAAGACGCGCTGGACAAGTCCGAACTGCTCGTCCGCCCCCGGCTGGCTCGCCAGCAGCTCGGCCATCTGCTGGCGTTGGCTCGGCGGGGAGGCAAGGAACTGACGCAAGAAGGAGACGCTCTCCGGCGAAGAGTTGAATTGTGCGGCCGCTTGGGGATCTGACGCCTGCAGCGCCGATATCACCTGTCCGTAATTGCAGGTTGTGTTGACAAACGGACTGAGATCCCGATCGGCCGACGCGAGCCCGGACCCAGCGGTCATCCACAACGCCATGCCGCACGCCCCGACAGCCAATGTGGTCAACGATTGTATGGGCATTCGGACACCTCCTGAACCGGAGTGAACTCGAGGTGTAATTCCTTGAGGCGCCGGAACAACAGGGTGCTGTCCCATTTGAGCCGGCGAGCGCCCGCCGGGCCGTGCTCGGCCTCTGACAGCCGAATGTCGGCCATTCGGTTAAGAATGCGTTCCAAGCTCACCCGCACTTCGGCGCGGGCGATCGGGGCGCCGGGGCACGTGTGAATACCTCGGCCGAACGCCATGTGATGCAAGATGTTCGGGCGGTCGAGGCGGAACTCGTTGGGCTCGTCGAACCGCCGTGGATCGCGGTTTGCCGCGCCGTTCATCACCAGGACGCTGGTACCGGCCGGCACATCGAGGTCGCCGATCCTGGTGGTGCGCCGCGCCAAGCGGAAGTTCGATTTGATCGGGCTTTCGATGCGCAGCATCTCCTCGATGAAGGCGGGGATCTTCGAGTTGTCCTTGCGCAGTTGCTCTTGCAAGTCCGGTCGCTCCGCCAGCGTGAGCATCGAGAGACTCAGCAGGTCGATGGTCGTGCCGTGGCCGGCGGCGAACATGAACGTGGCAACGCGGGCGACATCGATCGCTTCGGGCGTCGTGCCGTCGGGAAACTTTGCCAGCGCAAGCTCGGTGAGGACGTCGTCGCGCGGATTGCGCCGCCGTTCTTCGACGTACTCGACGAACCACTCCTCTTTCACGCCCACGAAGCCGCTACGGTCGCCGTCAAGCCTGCTGGCTATCGCGGCATGGCGGAATCGCTCCCGGTCAGCGTCGGGTACGTCCAGCAGGTCGGTGATCGCGTCGAGCGTGAACGGGAAATTGTAGTCAATGACGATCTCGCACTTGCCCTTCGCGACGAAGCGGTTGAGTTGCTCGTCGGCAAGGCGCCACAGGAAGTCCTCGTTGTTCTTGAGCTGCTTCGGCGTGAACAACCGGCTCAACAGCGAGCGATGCGCGGTGTGCTTCGGCGGATCAAAGGTGATGAAGTAATCGCCGAACGTCACCCGCTGGCGGTGCCGCTCGATCAGATCCGAGATGTCATCGCTGCCGGTTTTGGCCGGAATCCCCGACCATGGTCCGCTGACGATATTGCATACCGATAGGGCATGGTCGGTGTCGCGTTGCACCGCGAGGGCTTCGTCGTATCCCGAGACCATCACCACGCCGTGGGCCGGTTCACGCCATACCGGGCAGCGACGGATCGCGTCGTAGTAGTCATAGGGGTCGTCGACGATCGACTTGTCGGTGAAGAAGTCGAGTTTCTCAGATCCGCTCATTTCGTTTCCCTCGCAGTGCAATTCACGTCAGCTATCATGGTTCGACTTTCAGCCTCAGGCGACGCCCGCGGGCGCCAGCTTTCCGCACAGCAGTTCGGCCAGACCGCGAATGGTGCCGATGGAGGCGATGTCGGCGGGCGTCACGCGTACGCCCGTTTCGGTCTGGATGCGAGTAAGTAGTTCGAGGCCGCCCAGCGAGTCGAGGCCGTACTCGGACAGCGGACGGTCGGGATCGACGTTGCGGCGCAGGATCAGGCTGACCTGGTCGGAGATCAGGCGCCGCAGCCGGGTAGGCCACTCGTCCGGTGCCAGCTCGTCGAGCTCGGCACGCAGTTTGCTTGTGCCCGTTGCGCTTTGCCCGTTAGAGCGGAACGCCTCGGCGAAGGGGCTGCGTTGGGCGAAAGCGGTCAACCACGGCGTGCCCGTTATCGGGGCATAGCCGGTGCAGGCGCGGTCGTGGCGCAGTAGCGCTTCGAACGCGTACGCGCCTTCGTCGGGAGCTATGGCCTCGTCGGCGCCTTCGGCCAGGGCGCTGGCGCGTCCTATCTGCGCCCAGGCACCCCAGGCGATCGCGGTGGCTGGCAAACCCCGGGCCCGGCGCCAGCGGGTGAATGCGTCCAGCCAGCTGTTGGCCGCGGCATAGGCACCCTGTCCAGGCGACCCCACCAGCGCGGCGGCCGAGGAGAACGAGCAGAACCAGTCCAACGGCTGCTCGGCGGTGGCCGTGTGCAGATTCCATGCACCGTAAACCTTTGGCGCCCAGTCGTGCTCGATGAGCTCGTCGGTGATGTTGGCCAGTGTGGCATCCTCGATCACGGCCGCCAGATGCAGCACACCGCGCACCGGAAGTCCGGTGGCCGTCGCCGTGGCCACCAACCGTCGCGCCGTGCCGGCCTCCGCTACGTCGCCGCACTCCACCACGACGTCGGCACCGAGCGCGCGGAGGCGCTCGATCATTTCCAGCGCCGCCGGCGTCGGTTGCGAGCGCGAGGACAACACGATGCGTCCGCAGCCGGCCCCCGAACCAGGAGAAGCCATCTTCTCGGCCAAAAACAGCCCCAGGCCGCCCAGTCCACCGGTAACGATGTAAGCGCCGTCGCTGCGGAAGACTTCGACCTGCGTCGGCGGCACCACCACGCGGCTGCGGCCGGTGTGCGCGATATCGAGCACGAGTTTGCCGGTGTGCTGCGCGCCGCTCATCACCCGAATAGCGGTGGCGGCGTCGGCAAGTGGGTAGTGCGTGCTTTCCGGCATCGGCAACGCGCCGTCCGCGGTCAGCCGGTAGACCGTGTCCAGCAAGTCTCGCAGCCTGTCCGGATGGCTGAATGACATCAATGCCAGGTCGAGGGCGTAGAACGTCAGGTTGCGCCGGAACGGGAAGAGTCCCAGCCGGGTGTCGCCGTAGATGTCGCGTTTGCCGATCTCGACGAATCGTCCGCCGAACGCGAGCAATTCGACGCCCGCGCGCTGGCCGGCGCCGACGACCGAGTTGAGCACGATGTCCACGCCATAACCATCGGTGTCCCGGCGTATCAGGTCGGCGAACTCGACGCTTCGGGAGTCGTAAACGTGCTCGATGCCCATCTCGCGCAGTAATTGTCGGCGTTGCTCGCTGCCGGCCGTGGCGAAGATCTCGGCCTCCGCGGCCCGGGCGATGGCGATTGCCGCC
Source organism: Mycobacterium marseillense (assembly GCF_010731675.1). Taxonomy (NCBI): domain Bacteria; kingdom Bacillati; phylum Actinomycetota; class Actinomycetes; order Mycobacteriales; family Mycobacteriaceae; genus Mycobacterium; species Mycobacterium marseillense. The sequence goes on along the minus strand of NZ_AP022584.1, from coordinate 656,807 downwards.
TGTCCGACCCCACCGGTCGCCGAGTGGATCAGCACCCGGTCACCGGCGTTGATTCGGGCCAGCTCGTGCAGGCCGTAATAGGCGGTGGCGTGCGCGGTGGTCACCGCGGCCGCCCGGCCGTCGGCCAGGCCGGCCGGCAGTGTGACAGCCAGGCGCGCGTCGCAGGTGAGGAAGGTGCCCCAACAGCCGTTGGCGCTCAGTCCCCCGACATGATCGCCCACCTTGTGGTCGGTCACGTCTGGCCCGACGGCGGTCACGACGCCGGCGAAGTCGGTGCCCAGCTGCGGTAGCCGCCCCTCGAAGGCGGGGTAACGGCCGAACGCGACGAGCACGTCGGCGAAGTTGATGCTGGACGCGCTGACCGCGACCTCGATCTGTCCCGGTCCCGGCGGAACGCGATCGCAGGCAACGAGTTCGAGTGACTCCAGGTCACCGGGCCTACGGATCTGCAGACGCATCCCGTCACGCTCGCGGTTGGCGACGGCGGTTTGCCGCTCCTCGGGGAGCAGTGGAGCGGGGCACAACCGCGCGGCATACCACACCCCATTTCGCCAGGCGGTCTCGTCCTCCTCCAGCCCGGCGAGCAGTTGGCGTGCCAGCTGGTCGGCGTCGGTGGCCTCGTCCACGTCGACCTGGCTGGCGCCCAGGTGTGGGTGCTCCATGCCGATTACCCGGACCAGGCCGCGCAGCCCGGCCTGCTCGAGGTTGGCCACGTCGTTGGACACCACGGTTTGGGCGTTACGGGTCAGGACATACAAGCGCGGCGGTTCGCCCGGCAGGTCCGCCAACTCGCGGGCAATGCGCACCAGATGTTGCACATAGTCCCGGCCCAGCTGCATACTCCCCTCGTCAGCGTCGCCGTTTTTGGGTCCGGTGAGGATCACCACGCCGGCGAATTCACCGGCGCGCAAACGGTTTCCCAGCTGTTCGGCGTTTGAGGTGTGGTCAGCCTGCTGGGGCCAGTACATCGTGGTGCACTGCACACCATGGCTTTTCAGGGCGTCGGCCAATGTGCTGGCCGCCACATCGGCGGTGGTGGTGGTGCCGATCAGCAGCCAGCTTCCGGCGTCGGTGTGGTCCAGCTCGGGCAATTCTCGTTGGCGCCATTCGATGGCCAACAGCCGTTCGCCCATCACGCGATCTTTGGCGCCGCTCTCGGATGCGCTGGCGCCGACTCGCAGCCCCTGCACGGTGAGCACGACCGCCCCGTGCTCGTCGAGCAGGTCGATGTCGGCCTCGACCCCGGAGGTGTCGGCTTTGGTCACCCGTGTGTAGCAATAGTGGACGTTGCGGGCAGCGCTGTAGGCGCGGAGTCGACGGATCCCCAATACCAATCCGAGCGCGCCTTCGCCCAGGGCCTGGACGTCCGGATGAGCTTCAACGGACTGAAAACAGGCATCCAGCAGTGCCGGGTGCACACCGTAAGCGGCTTGTTGCGAACGGATTTGGCGGGGCAGCGCGACCTCGGCCAGGACGGTGCCCGTCGCGTCCCCGCCGGTGTGGACGGCGCCAAGACCGCAGAACGCGGGACCGTACTGAACGCCACGTCGGTCCATGCACGTGCGCACCGCGGCGCCGTCATCGCGACTCGCATGCGCGGCGAGTAGCGCGGATATGTCGTACGCGGGTGGCTGCTCGTCCTCGGCGGCATGCAGGATTGCCGCGGCGTGCCGCGCCGGTTCGCCGCCCTGATGTGACTCCACGGTGAAGTCGGCGGCGTCCGGCGATGACAACGACGCCGAGGCGTCGATCGTGGTCCGTTCGTCTAGCAGGAGGGCCTGCTCGAAGCGGACGTCACGAATTTCCGCCGTGTCGCCCAGCACGATACGCGCCGCCGCTAGCGCCATCTCGCAGTACGCGGCTCCCGGCAGCACAACCGCATTGCGGATCTGGTGGTCGGCGAGCCACGGCTGGGCGGCGGTGCCGACCTCACCTTGCCAGAGGTGGCGCTCCGGTTCCTCCTGCAGGTGCACGTGCGAGCCCAGCAGTGGATGTACCGACACGGTGCTACCACCATGGCCCGGGGATTCCTGACCGTCGCCGCTCAGCCACAGCCGGCGGTGCGTCCAGGTCGGCAGCGGCGCGTCCAGCAGCCGACCATTCGGGTAGAGCACGGAGAAATCGACCGCGGCGCCCGCACTGTGTAGATCCGCCACAAAGCCGCGCAGCCCGTGCGGAAGCGCTTGCGCGCGGCGCATACCGGCCAGAGCGGCCATCGGCATCTCGCGACCGCGGGCGGTCTGCTCGAGCGCGCGGATCAGAAGCGGGTGTGGCGCCAGCTCGGCGAAGACCCGGTAGCCGTCCTCCAACGCGGCCTGCACGGCCGTCGCGAACCGCACCATACGGCGCATATTGTTCGTCCAGTAGCGGGCATCGCACACCGGCTGTTCGCGCGGGTCGAACAGGGTCGCCGAGTAGAAGGGAACGCCCGGCGTCATCGGGCTGATCTCTGCGAGTATCTCGGTCAGCTCGTCCATGATCGGATCGACTTGAGGCGAATGGAAGGCGACGTCGGTGGGGACCTCGCGGGCCATCACATCACGCTGCTCCCAGCCCGCGACCAGATCGCGAACCGTTTGCGCGGCGCCGGCAATCACCGTGGACTGCGGCGAGGCCACCACAGCCACCACGACGTCGTTGATGCCGCGTGCCGTCAGTTCCGAAAGCACTTGCTGGGCTGGCAATTCCACCGAGGCCGTGGCTCCGGCACCTGCGACGCGAGACATCAGCCGCGAGCGGCGGCAGATGACACGCACCCCGTCTTCCAGCGATATCGCACCCGCGACGACCGCTGCCGCGGCCTCGCCGAGGGAGTGCCCGATGACCGCACCCGGACGCACTCCATAGGCTTTCATCGTGGCGGCCAGCGCGACCTGCATGGCGAACAGGGTCGGCTGGACGCGGTCCTGACCGGTCACGGTCTGCGGCGCCGACATCGCCGCGGTCACCGAGAACCCGGACTCCCGGGCGATCAGCGGCTCGGCTTGCGCGACGGTGGCGGCAAACACGGGTTCGGCCATCAGCAGGTCCGCGCCCATCGCCGCCCATTGCGAACCCTGCCCGGAGAACACCCATACCGGTCCCCGGTCGTCCTGTCCGACCGCGGCCGGATACGGGTTATCACCGTCGGCGATATCGCGCAGTGCCTCGATGAGCTGGGGTTGGTCACCCGCGATGACCGCGGTGCGTACCGGGCGGTGCACGCGCCGGCGCGCCAGGGTGTAAGCCAGGTCGGGCAACGCCAGGTCATCATGGGCTCGCACCCAGTCGGCCAACCGCCTGGCGGTGCGGCGGAGCTCGTCCGCCGAGGTGGACGACAGTGGGAAAATCAGCGGTACCGTCGTCGACGATTCAGCCGAGATGGATTCGGGCACAGCGGCTTTCAGTTCCTCTTCGGGCGCTTGTTCCACGATGGCGTGCACGTTGGTTCCCGACAGCCCATACGAGGAGACCGCCGCCCTGCGCGGGTGATGACCGTTGGTGACCCACGGTGTATTCTCTTGCGGCACAAACAGTTTGGTATCGATCTGGGCGAGGTTATCGGGCAGTCGGGTGAAGTGCAGATTCTGGGGAACCACACCATGCTGCAGCGCGAGGATCGCCTTCATCAGTCCGAGTGCTCCGGAAGCCGCCTGCGCATGGCCGAAGTTGGTCTTCACGGACGCCAGCGCGCAGCGGCCGTCGACGCCGTAGACGTCGGCCAGGCTGGCGTATTCGATCGGGTCCCCCACCGGGGTGCCGGGCCCGTGGGCCTCGACCATGCCGACCGTGCGGGCATCCACACCCGCGGCGGCTAACGCCGCCCGATACACCGCGGTCTGCGCGGTCTTCGACGGTGTCGCGATATTCACCGTATGACCGTCCTGGTTGGCGGCGGTCCCGCGCACCACAGCCAGAATCCGATCACCATCTCGTAGCGCGTCGGACAGCCGTTTGAGTAGCAGCATGACGCTGCCCTCGCCGCCCACGAACCCGTCGGCCGCGACGTCAAAGGCGTGGCAGCGTCCGGTCGGCGACAGCATGCCCTCGGCCGACCCCGCGGCGAACTTCCGCGGATCCAACGCCAGCGTGGCGCCCCCCGCCAGGGCAAGGTCGCTTTCGCCCTCGTGCAGGCTGCGGCAGGCCAGGTGGATCGCGGTCAGACCGGACGAACACGCGGTGTCCACCGTCAATGCGGGACCGTGGACACCCAGGGCGTAGGCGATGCGCCCGGAAGCCAGGCTGAAGTTGCTGCCGGAAAAGCCGTACGCCCCTTCCACGGAGTGGGTGTCGGCGGCCAGTAACTGGTAGTCGCCGTGGGTCAATCCCATGAACACACCGGTCAACGAGTCGGCGATTCGTTCCCGCGTGAGACCGGCGTGTTCCATGGCCTCCCACGAGGTCTCCAAAAGCAACCGGTGCTGCGGATCCATCGCGATCGCCTCCCGCTCGTTGATCCCGAAGAACTCGGGATCGAACCCGGCGACGTCGTCGATGAATGCGCCCCACCGCGATACGGACCGGCCCGGCACACCCGGCTCGGGATCGTAGTATTCGTCGGCGTCCCAGCGGTCGGCCGGAATTTCGGTAACCAGGTCGTCACCGCGCAACAACGCGTCCCACAACTGCTCCGGGGAGTCGATGGCCCCGGGGAGCCGGCACGCCATCCCGATCACAGCAATAGGAGTGACAGGCGTGCTGGCGATCGGGGCGGAAGAATCGGTCGAAGGCGAGCGCTGCATAGCGTCGTCGATCAAGTGGGCCGTCATTTCGCCTCCTCATCAGTCGCGCGGGTGCCGTCGGTGTCGTGGTCGAACGGGGTGATACTCACCAGTCCTCCAAATTTCGGTTTGACATGAGCCGAACGGATCGGTGCACTCGCTGCTTCTGACCGGGCGCGCTAGAGCTGGGCCCGGAAGGCCTCGACGAAGTGCATGCCCCTGAGCGTCGTGGGTTTCAATCCTGTTGTCAGGCTTATCAAGTCGGTAGCGTAGTCAGAACCCGCACATAGAGTGGTAGACGCGGGCCCACAGAGTGGTGGCTGCGGCGGGGACAGTAAATTACGCAGCCGAAAATGAGCTAGATTGCACGGATTAGATTCTGCGACAGTGGTTTTCGTTGACCTGCGGGATTCGCCCTTACGTGACGACCCGGCCGCCCGAGACGGCGGTCCGCGACCCCGCTCGGCGTTGGTAGCTGTAGCCGCCGGCGACGGCTACAGCTGCCCGGCGTCGACCGCTTTCTTGACTTCCTGGGCGCGGGCCACCTGCGCGGCGGTGTATCCGATCAGCAGCGCCACCCCACCGAGCAGCACGACTATCCCCGCCAGCCACAGCAGGCCGTAGGTGTAGCCGCGGTCCAGCGCATGCAACTGGGCGGTGGTCATGAACTTCACCGGACCGAGGGTGCCGCCCAAGCGCAGCGTGTGCGAGGTGATGGCGACCTGGACGATGACCAGCACCAGCGGTCCGCCCAGGGTCTGCAGCATCACCGCAATCGCCGAGGTCGGCCCGATCCGGTCGACGCCGACGCTGGCGATCACCGATAGCGTGAGCGTCACGAAGACGGCGCCGATACCAATAGCGCAAACGATGAGCGGTAGAACAAGATTCGGGAAGTACGGCATGCCGCGGTTGAAGGTCGAACCGTACAGCGTCGCGCCCAGAATCAGGCCGCCACTGGCGATCACCACCACCCGTGGCGGGAGCCATGTCACTAGCTTCGACGCCACGCCCACCCCAATGGCCATCGCAATGCCGAACGGGATGAAGGCAACACCGGCGCGCAGCGGACTGTAGCCCATGATGGTCTGCACATACAGACCGACCAGCACGGTGAGGGTGAAAAATACCCCGCCGGCAAGGAACATGGCCGCGAACGCCGCCAAGCGGCTGCGGTCGAAGAACAGGGTGAACGGCACGATGGGGTTTTCGGCGGTGCGCTCCACCGCGACGAACGCCACGAAAGCGGCCAGAGCCACCACGACCGAACTGATCGTGATGGGCGACAGCCACCCCTGCTCCGGGCCCATCGAGAGTCCGAACACCGCGGCTGTTCCGGTCAACGTCGCCAGCACGGCTCCGGTGACGTCGAGCTTCATCCGCTCCTTCTGGGTTTCCTGCCGCGTGCGGACGATCAGGTAGATCACCGCCAGTCCGATAGGCACGTTCACCAGAAACGCCAGCCGCCACGACACGTCGGTGAGGGCCCCGCCTACCACCAGGCCCAGCACCCCGCCGAGACCGGTCATCGCGCCGAACACCGCCGTCGCGGCGTTACGCGCCGATCCCGTCGGAAAGGTGGTCGCTATCAGCGCCAAATTGGTCGGCGCGATGATTGCGGCGGCCGCGCCGTGCAGCAGCCGTGCCGCTATCAACGTGCCCCCGGCCCAAGCGATGCCGCACAAGCCCGAGGCGAAAGTGAATAGCGCGACCCCGACGATGAAAGCGCGCTTGCGGCCGATGGTGTCCCCCAGCCTGCCACCCAACAACATGAGGCCACCAAAGGTCAGCATGTAGGCGGTGATCACCCAGCTCCGCGCGGCGTCCGACAGGCCCAGCTCGTTCTGGATCTTGGGAAGCGCAAAGATCGCGACCGGCCCGTCCATGGCCACCATCAGCTGCATGCCGCCGATCGCGACGATCACGGCGACAAACTGGCGGGACCGCAGCGGCGTGATCGATTCTACAGACATCTACAACCGCCACCCTCGGCTTCTAGTAAGACTTTGAGTTGTTGGCCGTATTGGACAAGCGATTCGGTACTCATCATTTCCTGATGCGCACAGTCGACCGGGTAGCTGTTGATTTCGCCGGCAACATACTGTCGCCAACTTCGCATCGGAGACGAACCCTGGTCGTCCTCATCCGTCGCGGCGGAGAAGATCTCGACATCGCCGTTGAAAACACTTGGTTCGTGGTCTCGCGCCAACGCCAGATTGGTCTCGTCGTTGCGGACGATCGAATCGAGTAACGGCCGGTATCGCGACAATTCGACGATTCCTCGTTCGCGAAGCAGTTCTTCGGCCCGCTCGTAGGTAAGCGGCTCGTCGTGATCGGCAACGACTATGCCGCAGAACCGCAAAACTTCTTCCAGCGCCTTCTCGGCCAGGACATCGCTAGTCAGGACGTCCCCGCTCGGGACGATGAGTAGCGCGTCGAGAAGGATGAGGCGCGAAACGGAGCACCCGCGTCGCTGAAGCTCGACGGCGATTTCCTGGGCGACGACGCCCCCAAAAGACCAGCCGAGAAGGTTGTAGGGCCCGGTCGGATCAACCCCCTGGATCCGGTCGGCATAGGTTTTCGCCATTTCGCGGATTGACGTAGGTTCGGCCTCGCCGTTTTGCGGGACTTGCTGAATCCCAATGATCGGGCAGCCCAAGTAATTTCCGAGAGCGTGATACGGCCAACTCAGCCCACTCGCGGGATGAACGCAGAACAGGGGAACGCCCGTGCCCTCCTTGAGGAACTCAACGGGCACCACGTCCACCTCGCCGCCAGCTTGCCCCAATTTTTGGCTCAAGCTGCTGACGGACGGCGCGTGGAATAGCGTGCGCACCGCGAGGCCGGCATCCAAGGACTTGTTGATCGCGGCGATCACCCGCATCGCCGACAACGAATCCCCACCCAAGTCGAAGAACGAATCGTCGACGCCGACCCGCTCGAGCCCGAGTACCTCCGCGTAGATGCCGGCCACGATCTCTTCGGTCGGAGTGGTCGGCGGGCGGTAGCGATCGCCCTCGGTGTATTCGGGCGCCGGCAAGGCCCGGGTGTCCAGTTTGCCGTTGACCGTCAACGGCAGCGCGTCGAGCACCACCACCGCCGCCGGCACCAGGTAGGCCGGAAGCCGCTGACCCAACCGGGCCCGAACGTCGGCCGGGTCAACGGTTCCGGTGACATAACCCACTAGCCGCTTGTCACCGGGGCGGTCCTCGCGGGCGATCACCGCCGCCTGCTCCACCCCAGCCAATCCGGCCAGCGCCGCACGGATCTCACCCAGCTCGATGCGGTATCCGCGGATCTTGACCTGCTCATCGGCCCGCCCCAGATACCGCAACTGACCATCGCGGCCCCAGCTCACCAGATCCCCGGTGCGATACATGCGTTGTCCCGGCGCTCCCGCGCCGCCGAACGGGCACGCCACAAACCGTGAGGCCGTCAACCCCGCCCGGCGCACGTATCCGACCCCGACCCCGGTACCGGCCACATACAACTCCCCGACCACCCCGGCCGGCACCGGACGCAGCCACTGATCCAGCACGAAGAATGCCGCACCGGGCACGGGCGAGCCGATCGGCACGGCATCCGATCCCGACGACCCCGCTGTTAATGGCGCGCTGAGCGCGACCCACATCGTCGTCTCGGTCGGGCCGTATTCGTTGATCATCACGCGCCCGGGTCCCCACCGCTCGACCAACTCGGCCGGGCAGGCCTCGCCGCCCACCAGCAGGGCCACCGACTCCAGCCCCTCCGGCGACAGCGTCCCCGCGGCCGAGGGGGTTTGACAGAGGACGCTGACCTTTTCCTCGATCAGCAAGGCGTGGAAGTCTTTTGGTGAGGCCGCCACCGACTCGGACACCACCACTAAGCGCCCACCGTGCAGCAGGGCGCCGTAGATCTCCCAGCCCGAGATGTCGAAGCTGTAGGAGTGCCACTGCGACCACACCCGCCCGGGCGCGGCCAAACTCGAGTCAAGAGTCCCCAGCAGCTCGGTGACGTTGCGGTGGGTAATCGCCACGCCTTTGGGCACCCCGGTGGTACCCGAGGTGTAGATCACATAGGCGATGTCGTCCGGATCCGGCACCGGCAGAGCCGTGTCCGGGAAGCCGTCAATGCGGGGGTCGGCCACATCGATGACCGTTAGATCGCACCCATCCAGCCGCTCGGCCAGCGCCGCCGTGGTGATCGCGGCGATCGGCGCGGCATCGGCCACCACGAACCCGATCCGCTCCGCCGGATGCGCGGGGTCGATCGGCAGATACGCGGCCCCGGTCTTGAGCACCGCCAACATCGCTACGACCGCCTCGGCGCAACGGTTGAACAGCAGCGCCACGCACTGTCCCGGGCCCGCCCCTTGAGTGGTCAGCAGATGCGCGAGCAGGTTCGACGCCTCATCGAGCTCTCGGTAGGTCATCGAGCGACCGTCGCAGCTGATCGCCACCGCCCGCGGGGCACGGGTGACCTGCGCGGCGAACACCGCCGGAATCGACAGCCCCGTCGCCGGCTCGGTCAACGCCTCCCGGTTTCCGGTCTTGTCCAGGTGGGCGTGCTCGTCGGCATCCAACAGGTCGACCGACGACAACCGCTGGCTGGGATCGGCGGTCATGGCCACCAACACCCGCTCCAGCCGCTCGATCAGCGCCTCGATGCTGGCCGCGTCGAACACATCGGTGCGAAACTCCACCGACCCGCCGATTCCGGCGGGCTGCCCGGCGGAGTTCCAGCGCTCGCCCAAGGTGAATGTCAGGTCCATGCGGGCGACCTGGGTGTCCGCCGCAAGCGGTGTGACCTGCAGATCACCCAAGGCCAACCCGGCGGGGACCCCGTCCTCCCGCGCGAAGTTCTGCCAGGCCAACACCACCTGCACCAGCGGGTGATGGGCCAGGCTTCGGGTCGGGTTGAGCCGCTCCACCAGCACCTCGAACGGCACGTCTTGGTGCTCGTAGGCGGCCAAGCTGCGCGCCCGCACCTGATCCAGCGATTCGGTGAAGCTGGGGTCGCCGGCCAGGTCGACCCGCAACACCAAAGTGTTGACGAAAAAGCCCACCAACGCATCCAGTGCGGGATCATCACGGCCGGCGATCGCGAAGCCGACCGCGACGTCGCTGCTGGCGCTGAGCTTGGCCAGCAGTACTGCCAGGGCGGCCTGGATCACCATGAAGCTGGTCGCGCTGTGCTCGCGGGCCACCGTGCGGACCCCCTGCTGCAGCTCGGCCGGCCAGTCCACCATCACACTGGCGCCGCGGTAATCGGCCACCGGCGGATAGGGCCGATCCGTGGGCAACGCCAGCCGCTCGGGCAGCCCGGAAAGCTCCTGCTCCCAATAACCCAATTGCGCAGCAATCGGGCTCTCGCTATCGGCCACATCCCCCAACTGCGCACGCTGCCACAACGTGTAATCGACATACTGCACCGGCAACGGCGCCCAACCGGGAGCGTGACCCGCACACCGGCTGGCATAGGCCACCGCCAGATCAGCCACCAGGGGGGACATCGACAAGCCGTCGGCCGCGATATGGTGCATCACGGCCACTAGCACGTGCTCGTCGTCGGCGACGCGGAAAAGCCTTGCGCGCAACGGGATCTCGGCGGCCAGATCGAACGTGTAGCGCACCACCGGGTCGATGGCCTCCTGCAGCCGGGCCGGCGTCCAGCCGGTAGCATCGACGACCTGCCAACCGAAGTCGGCCCGCTCCACCGGGATGACCACCTGCTCCGGTATCCCCTCGACCACCGGGAAAAGGGTGCGCAAGCTCTCCTGACGGGCCACCACGTCGGCCAGCGCCGCCCCCAATGCCTCAGCATCCAGCCGCCCACTCAGCCGCAACGCCGCCGCCATGTTGTAGATCGGTGAAGGCCCCAGCAACTGGTCGATAAACCACAACCGCTGCTGGGCAAACGACAACGGCACCACCGTCGGCCGCTCCACCGCCACCAACGGCTGACGCCGCGACCCATCGCCACCGACGCGGAGCGCCAACTGGGTAACTGTTGGCGCCTCGAACACGGTGCGCACGGAAAGATCGGCATTCAGACTGGTCTCGATCGCTGCGATCACCCGCATCGCCAGCAGCGAATCCCCACCCAAATCGAAGAAGGAGTCGTCGACGCCGACCCGGTCCAATCCCAGCACCTCGGCGAATACGCCGGCGAGGATTTCCTCGATTGGGCTAGCCGGAGCGCGATAACCGGCATTCTGGAATTCGGGTGCCGGCAGGGCGCGGGTATCGAGTTTGCCGTTGACCGTGAGCGGCAGCGCATCCAACACGACCAGCGCGGTGGGCACCATGTATTCGGGCAGCCGCTGGGCCAGCACGCTACGCAGCTCGCCCGGATCGACTGTCCCGGTGCTTGATTCGGTGACATAGCCGACCAGGCGCTTGTCGCCGGGCCGGTCCTCACGGGCGATCACCGCCGCCTGTGCCACCCCATCCAGTGCGGTCAGTGCGCTCTGAATCTCCCCGAGCTCGATGCGATAGCCGCGGATCTTGACCTGCTCATCAGCACGCCCCAGATACTCCAGCTGCCCATCGGCGCGCCAGCGCACCAAATCCCCGGTCCGATACATCCGCTGCCCCAACGCACCGGCGAACGGGCACGCCACGAATCGTAATCCGGTCAACGAAGGCCGGCCCACATACCCACAGGCCACGCCGTGACCGGCCACATACAACTCCCCGACCACCCCCGCGGGCACCGGGCGCAACCAGCTATCGAGGACGAACAACGCCGCCCCGCCCACCGGCACACCGATCGGGGGCGTCCCGCATCCTTGCGTCAGCGGGGGCGCTGATCGCCACACACATCGTGGTCTCGGTCGGACCATAGGCGTTGACCATCACTCGTCCCGGCGCCCACCGATCCACCACCTCAGCCGCACACGCCTCACCAACGACCGCCAAGGCCACCGACTCGAGGCCCTCGACCGGCAACGCCGCCACCGCCGACGGCGTCTGAGTGAGCACATCGACCCGTCCATCGACCAGCACGCGGTGCAGCTCGTGCGGGGAAGCAGTCACCGACTCGGGCACGACCACCAAACGCCCGCCGCGCAACAGCGCACCAAAGATCTCCCACACCGACACGTCAAACGTCAACGAGTGACACAGCGCCCACACGCCCGCATCCGGCAGGTCGGCCTGAAGCGACCCCAACAACTGGGTCACGTTGTGATGGGTGATCGCCACACCTTTGGGCGTCCCGGTGGTGCCCGAGGTGTAAATCACATAAGCAATATCCGCCGGCGCAGGCGCCGGCCCGACCAAAGCCGTGCTGGGCTGGGTATTCACCGCGGGATCGCTGACATCGATGACCACCACGTCATGGCCGTCGAGCCGCTCGGCCAACGCACCAATGGTCACCGCAGCGATCGGCGCGGCGTCGGCCAACACGAACCCGATCCGCTCATCGGGCAGCCCCGGATCGATCGGCAGATACGCCGCCCCCGTCTTAAGCACCCCCAAGATCGCCGCGACCGCCTCGACCGACCGCGAAAACACCAGCGCCACAGTCCGTCCCGGCCCCGCCCCATGACCGGCCAACAACTGCGCCAACCGATTCGAGGCCTCATCGAGCTCACGGTAAGTCACCGACAAGCCCTCGCACACCACCGCCACCTCATCCGGAATCCGGGCCACATGGGTGGCGAACAACGCCGGAATCGATGCCGGAACGCTTTGCGGGCTGGCTAAAACCGCTCTATTACCAAGCTCTTCCAGCCGGGCGCGCTCACCCGCGCCGAGCACATCCACCGAAGAGAGTTGCCGGGTGGGGTCGGCGGTCATCGCCACCAACACCCGCTCCAACCGCCCGATCAGTGCCTGGATGGTGTCCGCCTCGAAGACGTCGGTGCGAAATTCCACCTGCCCGGAAATGCCGGCGGGCTCACCGGCGTCGGTCCAGCATTCCTTGAGGAAGAAGACCAGATCCATTTTCGCGGTCTGGGTGTCCCCGAGCAGCGGCGTGACCTGCAAATCGCCCAGGCTCAGCCCGGTCGAGGGGACGCTGACCTGCCCGGGGAAGTTGTTCCAGCCCAACATCACCTGGACCAGCGGGTGGTGGGCCAACGACCGGGTGGGGTTGAGCCGCTCGACGAGCACCTCGAAGGGCACGTCTTGGTGCTCGTAGGCGGCCAGGCCGCGCGATCGAACCTGGGCCAGCAGCTCGGCCACGCTGGGATCGCCGGCCAGATCGACGCGCAGCACCAAGGTGTTGACGAAGAACCCCACCAGCTCGTCCAGCGCGGGATCGCGGCGCCCCGCGATGGCGAAACCCACCGCCACATCGCTGCTGGCGCTGAGCTTCGACAGCAGCACCGCCAAGGCGGCCTGCATCACCATGAATCCAGTCGCGTTGTGTTCGCGGGCCATCCGAGCAATCTGCTGCTGTAGCAACGCCGGCCATTCGAGGGCCACCCTGGCGCCACGCTGATCGGCCACCGGCGGGTAGGGCCGATCGGTCGGCAGCTGCAGCCGCTCAGGCATGCCGGCCAGCGTCTGCTCCCAATAGGCCAGCTGCGCGGCGATGCGGCTTTCACCGTCATCGAGATCACCGAACTGTGCGCGCTGCCACAGCGTGTAATCGACATACTGCACCGGCAATGGCGCCCAGTCGGGGGCGCGGCCCGCGCACCGGCTCGCATAGGCCAAACTCATGTCTCGCACCAGACGGGTCGTCGACCAACCATCGGCGGCGATTTCGTGCAGCACGGCCACCATCACGTGTTCATCGGCGGCGACCCGGAAAAGCCGTGCCCGCAACGGGATCTCGGTGGACAGGTCAAACCCGTAGCGCACGACGGAGCCGATGGCGTCCTCCAGCCGACGCGCCGGCCACCCGGTGGCATCCACGACGTCCCAGCCGAAATCGGCCTGCGCGGCGGGTAGCACCAGCTGCTGCGGTATCCCGTCGACCGCCCGGAACAGGGTGCGCAGGCTTTCGTGACGGCCCACCACATCGGCCAAGGCCGCACCCAGCGCATCCACATCAAGCCGACCACTCAGCCGCAACGGCACCACCACGTTGTAAAGCGGTGAAGGTCCTTGCAATTGGTCAATAAACCACAACCGACTCTGAGCAAACGACAACGGAATCACCGCCGGCCGCTCCACCGGCATCAGCGGCTCCAGGCCCCCACCCTGACCGATCCGGGGCGCCAACTGGGCAACCGTGGGAGCCTCGAACACCGCACGCACCGACAGGTCGGCATCCAGAACGGTGTTGACCGCGGCGATCAGCCGCATCGCTGACAGCGAATCCCCACCCAGATCGAAGAACGAGTCGTCGGCCCCGACCTTGTCGATCGCCAGCACCTCGGCGAACAGGCCGGCAACGATTTTTTCGGTCTGGGTCTGCGGCGCCCGGAAGGCGGTGGTGGCAAAGACCGGTGCCGGCAAGGCCTTTCGGTCGATCTTGCCCGAGGACGTCATCGGGAACTCCTTGAGCACCACGATGTGCGTCGGCACCATGTACTCGGGCAGCCACGCACTCAACTGCTGCCGCACCGCGCCGACCTTGGTGTTGGTCTGCGGGTCATTGGCGTGACTAGTGACTCGGTGGGGCCCGGCAGGCGGCAGATACAGATCGGTCAGCGCCGGGGGCTGCTCAGCGTCCGCTGCGGTGATGAACACCGCATCCACGGTGCCCGGTTGGGCGCCCCAGGTGACCGCGACGCGATATCCGGCTGTCTCACCAAGGCGGTGGAGTTGTTCGGGGACAACGGCATCCGCGCTCTCGGCCAGAGCCAGTGCGTCGGCCAGCGGCAGCCCGCCGTCGAGGGCGTGCTCGACGCGGACGTCGCTGATCACTCCGGCGCGGGGTATCTCGGTGACGCGAATAGTGTTGGGACGCTGGGATACCAACCGGTGGCACAGCCCGTCCAAGCCCGCGCACTGGGCCCACGCCCAGCTGTCCGCGCAAGCCAGTGAGCGCACCGGCGCCGGGGATTTGTAGACGACGAGGTCGTAGCGATACCGGTTGAGTTCGTTGTCGGCCATCCCGCGCTTGACCTCAATATCCAGCCCGGCCGCGGACACATGGCGCGCAGCCCAGGTGGTGAAAAACTCTGGGGCCAGCAGCAATTCGGCTTCACCGAGCACGGCGTGGTGAACTCGTTGGCGAATATCGTCGGCGTCGGCGGTGTTGCTGGTGGTGCGGGCGATCGCAACGCCGGTTTGGAACGCACCCTGCAGATTGTGGTGGCGCACATCGCCGATAAACAGTGCCCCGCCCGGTGCCAGCAATCGCATCGCGACCGCCAGCACATCGGTCAGATACCGCGCGCTCGGGAAGTACTGGACCACCGAGTTGAGCACCACCACATCGAAGTGGCCCTCCGGCAACCCATCGGCGACATCGGCGGGCTGCACCTGCAACCGCACCCGATCCCCCCACGGCTGCCCGGCCACCGCGGCCTGCAGCCGCTGGATCGTCGGCGCGGAGAAGTCCGTCGCCCAATACTCGGAACACGCCGGGGCCACCTGGGAAAGCAAGAGTCCCGAACCCACGCCGATTTCCAGCACCCGAGCGGGATGCAACTGAAGGATCCGATCCACCGTGGCCGAACGCCACTCTTCCATCTCCTCCAGCGGAATCGGGTCGGCGGTGTAGCTGCTGTTCCAGCCGCGGAAGTCCATGCTGAAGTCCGGCGCCTCCACGTCGGCGCCATACGCCTCGTCATACAACTGTTGCCACGCGTCGACGGTTTCGGCGTCGTGCTCGGCGGTGGTGGTCTGCTCGAGGGTGACATAGGCGACCAGATGCGAACCGGTTTTGCTCTGGTGCACGGTCGCGGCCGCGCGGGCAACCTGTGGGCAGCCCAGCAAAGTGTTTTCGATTTCGCCCAGTTCGATGCGGTGCCCACGCAGCTTGATCTGTGCGTCGGCACGGCCGAGATAGTCCAAGGTTCCATCGGGAGCCCAGCGCACCAGGTCGCCGGTGCGATACAGCCGCGCGCCCGCAGGCCCGTAGGGATCTGCCACGAACCGTTCCGCAGTCAACTCCGCCCGGCCCAGATAGCCGCACGCCACCGCCGGTCCGCCCAGATATAGGTCACCGACCACCCCGATCGGGGCGGCGTTCAGCCGCGCGTCGAGCACCAGTGCGCGCATCCCGGGAAGCGGGGTGCCGATACGGACCGGCTGTCCCGCCAGCAGCGGCGCGGTGGTGGCCCAGATAGTGGCCTCGGTGGGCCCGTAGCCGTTGAACATGCACCGCCCTGGCGCCCATGCGGTCACCAGCTCGTCCGCGCAGGCCTCACCGCCGACGATCAGGGTGGACAACCCATCAAGCCGGGACCGGTCCAGTGTCGAGAGCAATGTCGGGGTCATCACCGCCGCGTTGACCCGTTGCTCCTGCAGCAATGCGGTCAACGCCTCGCCGGCAACCACCTCCGGCGGCGCGACCACTAACGCCCCTCGCGCTCCCACCGCGAGCAATAGCTCGCCGAGCGCGGCGTCAAATGTCGGGGAGAGCACCGCCAGCATCCGGGTGTCCGCGTCCATCCCAAACACCTCGCGGTGCGCCGCGGCTGCACCGGGCAGACCGCCGTGGGTGACCGCCACGCCCTTGGGGGTGCCGGTGGACCCCGACGTGAAGATCACATAGGCGGTGTTATCCGGTCCCAACGGCGCCAGACGGTCGGCGTCGGTGATCGCCTCGGCGCACCGGCCGGACAGGTCCAGGCCGTCGACACGCAGCACCGGCCGTGTCCCGGCCCCGGCCACGGTGTCGGCGTCGCGAGTCAGGACGCACACCGCGTCCACCGCGTCCAGCACCGTGACGATCCGCTCGACGGGGTGAGTGGGATCGACCGGCACATACACACCGCCGGCTTTCTGTACCGCCCACCACGCCACCACCAGCTCCGTGGACCGGCGTATCGCCACGCCGACGGCGCGTTCCGGACCCACCCCCGCCTCGATCAGCACCCGCGCCAGCCGCGTCGACCACTGGTCGAGCTCGCGATAGGACACGTTCCGGGCACGATCGACAACCGCCACCGCGTCCGGGTCGGCGGCTACTGCCGCGGCCAACAACTCCGGCGCGATCCCTGTCGGTGCCTCGACTCCAGCGCCAGACCACCGCGACAGCACCAGATCACGCTCGTCGCGATCCAGCAACGCCAGGTCGCCCACCACCACCGACGCGTCCGCTACGACCGCTTCGATCACCCGCTCAAACCAGGTAACGAACCGCTCGATGGTGACCCGGTCATACAGATCAGTGGCATAGGTGACGACCCCGGCCGCCATCGGCGCGGTCGGGTCCTCGGAGGGCACCTCCCGCAGATCGAAATCCAGGTCGAACTTGGCGGTGCGGCTGTCCAACGCCAGTGGCTCAACGCTGACCCCGTCGAGCGCCACCTCGGGGCGCACATTGTTTTGGAAGGCCAAGGCCACCTGGAACAGCGGGTGATGCGCCGTGGAGCGCACCGGGTTGAGCTGCTCGACCAGCCGCTCGAAGGGCAAATCCTGGTTGCTGTAGGCGTCCAGCGCCTTCTGACGCACGCGCTCAAGCACCTCGCTGAACCGGTTCGCAGGTGTCACCCCCACCCGCAAGACCCAGCTGTTGACGAAGAACCCGACCAGCTCATCGAGCGCCGCATCCGTCCGCCCGGCGATCGGGGTGCCCATCGCGATGTCCTCGCCGGCCCCGGCCCGGTGCAACACCACCGCCATGGCCGCCTGCAACACCATCGAGGCGGTCGCGTTGTGCGCCGCCGCCAACGCCTTGATTCCGGCCCACAGCTGCGCGTCGAGGTGCATGTCCACCGCATCACCTCGGTATGTGGGCACCGGCGGGCGCGCCCGGTCCGCCGGCAGCGACGCCACCTCGGGCAGATCGGCCAACTCCTGCCGCCAATACGCCAACTGCCCCGCGATCACACTGTCGGGATCAGACTCGATGCCCAACCAATCCCGTTGCCAGAGCGTGTAATCGGCATACTGCACCGGCAACGGCGCCAACCGCAGCGCCTGGGCCTGCCGCCGCGCCCGATAGGCCTCGCTGATATCTCTGGCCATCGGCGCCAGTGACCACCCGTCAAATGCGATGTGGTGCACCACGATTCCCACGACATGCTGCTCGGGGGCCACCGCATAGATCTGCGCACGAATCGGGATCTCGGTTGCCAGATCAAACCGATGGCCCGCCAGCGCCACCAGCTCGCCGACCACATCCTGCTCCGGCAACGACACGACGGCCTGGCCACCGCGACGCCACATACCCGCCTCGGCCGGCAGCACCTTCTGAAACGGCACACCGTCGATATCGGGAAATATGGTGCGCAGCGCCTCGTGGCGGGCGATCACATCATCGATAGCCGTCGTCAAGGCCTCGACATCCAGCGCCCCGCTGATCCGAAACGCGGTCGGCATGTTGTAGGTCGCCACCCCGCCCTCGAAGCGGTCGAGGAACCACAACCGGCTCTGCGCAAACGACAACGGCACCACCGCTGGCCGCGCGCTGGCCGCCAACGGCTTTCGTCCGCATCCGTCCCCGCCGATGCGGGGAGCCAACTGTGCGACCGTGGGCGACTCGAAGACGGTGCGCACCGCGACCTGAGCATCCAGGGCGCTGTTGATCGCGGCGATCACCCGCATCGCCGACAACGAATCCCCACCCAAGTCGAAGAACGAATCGTCGACGCCGACCCGCTCGAGGCCGAGTATCTGGGCGTAGATGCCGGCCACGATCTCTTCGGTGGGGGTCTCGGGGGCGCGGTAGCGGTCGCCCTCGCTGTATTCGGGTGCCGGCAAGGCGCGGGTGTCCAGTTTGCCGTTGACCGTCAACGGCAGCGCGTCGAGCACCACCACCGCCGCCGGAACCATATGGGCGGGGAGCCGCTGACCCAACCGGGCCCGAACATCGGTCGGGTCAGCGGCTCCGGTGATATAGCCGATCAGGCGCTTGTCACCCGGGCGGTCCTCGCGGGCGATCACCGCCGCCTGCTCCACCCCATCCAGTGCGGCCAGCGCCGCACGGATCTCACCGAGTTCGATGCGGTATCCGCGGATCTTGACCTGCTCGTCGGCCCGCCCCAGATAGTCCAGCTGCCCATCGGGGCCCCACCGCACCAGATCCCCGGTGCGATACATGCGTTGTCCAGGCGCTCCCGCGCCGCCGAATGGGCACGCCACGAACCTCGATGCGGTCAAAGCTGCCCGGCCCAAGTATCCGTACGCCAGCCCGCCGCCGGCCACGTACAACTCACCGACGACCCCGGCCGGCACCGGACGCAGCCACTGATCCAGCACAAAAAAGCCAAGATGCACCAACGGCACCCCGACGGGGCTGACACTGTTGTCGACGTCGGCCACGCTGATCTCGCGGAACGAGGCATGCACCGTCGTCTCGGTGATGCCATACATGTTGATAAGCCGCGGTGAGCGCCGGTGGTGGTCCAACCAGGTTGCAAGACGCTGGGGTTCTAACGCCTCGCCGCCGAACACCACCGTCTCCAGCGTCAGCTGAGATCCCAGCTCGGGTGCCCGCGCATCAGCGGTTTGCAGCGCATAAAACGCCGACGGCGTCTGACTCAATACGCTGACCTGTTCGGCGATCAGCAGCGCGTGCAGGTCTTCCGGCGAGCGTGTCACGGACTCCGGTACCACCACCAGCCGCCCGCCGTGCAACAGCGCACCGAAGATCTCCCACACCGAGTAGTCGAAGGCCAGCGAATGGCACTGCGTCCACACCTGCCCCGGCGACAGTTCCAGGTCGGCATTAAGTGCCCTCAGCAGCCGGGTCACGTTGTGGTGGGGGATGGCCACGCCCTTGGGAACCCCGGTCGTGCCCGAGGTGTAAATCAGGTAAGCGATCTCCTCAGGGGCCGGCACCGGCAAGTCCGTGCACGGGCAGCCGAGGATGCGGGGGTCGCCGACATCGACAACCGGCAGCCCATGGCCGTCGAACCGGTCGACCAGCTTGGTGGTGGTGATCGCCGCGATCGGTCCGGCATCGGCAACCATGAACTCCATTCGCGCGGTCGGATGCGCCGGATCAATCGCCAGATACGCGGCTCCCGTCTTGAGCACCGCCATTACCGCCAGGACCGCCTCGCCCGACCGTGGCAACAGCAGCGCCACGCACTTTCCCGGGCCGGCGCCCAGGGCGGCCAACAAATGCGCCAACCGGTTCGACGCCTCGTCGATCTCCCGGTAGGTCATCGACTGGCTTTCGAAGGTGATCGCCGGCGCCTCCGGCGTGCGCGCCACCTGAGCGGCGAACACCGCCGGGATGGATGCCGTTGTGGGCACCGTCCGGGCCAACACCGCCCGGTTACCGGTCTTGTCCAGGTGGGCGTGCTCGTCGGCATCCAACAGGTCGACCGACGACAACCGCTGGCTGGGATCGGCGGTCATGGCCGCCAACACTCGCCGCAACCGCTCGATCAGCGCCTGGATGGTCGCCGCGTCGAACACATCGGTGCGAAACTCCACGTCCCCAACGATCCCGGCAGGCTCACCGGCGGAGTTCCAGCGTTCGGCCAGGGTGAATGTCAGATCCATGCGCGCCGACTGAGTGTCCGCCGGTAAGCGCGTGACCTGCAGGTCCTCCAAGGCCAGCCCGGCGGCGGGGTCGCTGGTGTGCCCGGGAAAGTTCTGCCAGGCCAACACGACCTGCACCAGCGGGTGATGGGCCAGGCTTCGGGTCGGGTTGAGCCGCTCCACCAGCACCTCGAAGGGCACGTCTTGGTGCTCGTAGGCGGCCACGCTGCGCGCCCGCACCTGGGCCAGCAACTCGGCCACGGTGGGATCCCCGGCCAGATCGACCCGCAGCACCAGGGTGTTGATGAAAAATCCCACCAGCTCATCCAGCGCCGGGTCGCGCCGGCCGGCGATCGCGAAGCCGACCGCCACGTCGCTGCTGGCGCTGAGCTTGGCCAGCAGCACTGCCAGGGCGGCCTGGATCACCATGAACTTGGTCGCGTTGTGCTCGCGGGCCACCCGAGTAACCTGCTGCTGCAGCTCGGCCGGCCAGTCCACCATCACACTGGCGCCGCGGTAATCGGCCACCGGCGGATAGGGCCGATCCGTGGGCAACGCCAGCCGCTCGGGAAGACCCGCCAGCTCCTGCTCCCAATAGGCGAGCTGCGCAGCGATCGGACTGTCGGCATCGGCCACATCACCTAACTGCGCACGCTGCCAGAGCGTGTAATCGGCATACTGCACTGGCAGCGGCGCCCAACCGGGGGCGTGGCCCGCGCACCGGCTCGCATACGCCAGTCCCAAATCACGTACCAGCGCGGTGATCGACCAGCCATCCGAAGCGATGTGGTGCGCCACTGCCACCAGCACGTGCTCGTCGTCGCCGACCCGGAAAAGCTTTGCGTGCAACGGGATCTCGGCGGCCAGATCGAACGTGTAGCGCGCCGCGGCGTTAACGGCCTCACTCAACCGGCTTTCCGACCAGCCGGTGGCATCAATGATCTGCCAGCCGAAATCGACTTGTTCCCTTGGGATAACCACTTGCTGCGGTGTTCCGTTGGGTGCCGCAAACAGCGTTCGGAGGCTCTCGTGGCGGCCCACCACATCCGCGAGGGCCGCCCCCAATGCCTCTCCATCCAGCCGCCCACTGAGCTGCAACACCGCCGGTATGTTGTAGATCGGTGAAGGCCCCTGCAACTGGTCGATAAACCACAACCGTTGCTGCGCAAACGATAACGGAACCGCCGCGGGCCGCTCCACCGCCACCAACGGCTCAAGCCGACCTGCGCCGGCACTGACACGGAGCGCCAACTGGGCCACTGTGCGTGCCTCGAACAAGGCGGGTACCGAGAGATCGGCATCCAGGCTGGTGTTGATTGCGGCGACGAGGCGCGTGGCGAGCAGCGAATCCCCACCCAAATCGAAGAAGGAGTCGTCGACGCCGACTCGGTCCAATCCCAGCACCTCGGCGTAGATGCCGGCGAGGATTTCCTCGATTGGGCTAGCCGGAGCGCGATAACCGGCATTCTGGAATTCGGGTGCCGGCAGGGCGCGGGTATCGAGTTTGCCGTTGACCGTGAGCGGCAGCGCATCCAACACGACCAGCGCGGTGGGCACCATGTATTCGGGCAGCCGCTGGGCCAGCACGCTACGCAGCTCGCCCGGATCGACTGTCCCGGTGCTTGATTCGGTGACATAGCCGACCAGGCGCTTGTCGCCGGGCCGGTCCTCACGGGCGATCACCGCCGCCTGTGCCACCCCATCCAGTGCGGTCAGTGCGCTCTGAATCTCCCCGAGCTCGATGCGATAGCCGCGGATCTTGACCTGCTCATCAGCACGCCCCAGATACTCCAGCTGCCCATCGGCGCGCCAGCGCACCAAATCCCCGGTCCGATACATGCGTTGTCCCGGCGCTTCCGGACCGCCGAATGGGCAGGCCACAAACCGCGAGGCGGTCAACGAAGGCCGGCCCACATACCCACAGGCCACGCCGTGACCGGCCACATACAACTCCCCGACCACCCCCGCGGGCACCGGGCGCAACCAGCTATCGAGGACGAACAACGCCGCCCCGCCCACCGGCACACCGATCGGGGGCGTCCCGCATCCTTGCGTCAGCGGGGCGCTGATCGCCACACACATCGTGGTCTCGGTCGGACCATAGGCGTTGACCATCACTCGTCCCGGCGCCCACCGATCCACCACCTCAGCCGCACACGCCTCACCAACGACCGCCAAGGCCACCGACTCGAGGCCCTCGACCGGCAACGCCGCCACCGCCGACGGCGTCTGAGTGAGCACATCGACCCGTCCATCGACCAGCACGCGGTGCAGCTCGTGCGGGGAAGCAGTCACCGACTCGGGCACGACCACCAAACGCCCGCCGCGCAACAGCGCACCAAAGATCTCCACACCGACACGTCAAACGTCAACGAGTGACACAGCGCCCACACGCCCGCATCCGGCAGGTCGGCCTGAAGCGACCCCAACAACTGGGTCACGTTGTGATGGGTGATCGCCACACCTTTGGGCGTCCCGGTGGTGCCCGAGGTGTAAATCACATAAGCAATATCCGCCGGCGCAGGCGCCGGCCCGACCAAAGCCGTGCTGGGCTGGGTATTCACCGCGGGATCGCTGACATCGATGACCACCACGTCATGGCCGTCGAGCCGCTCGGCCAACGCACCAATGGTCACCGCAGCGATCGGCGCGGCGTCGGCCAACACGAACCCGATCCGCTCATCGGGCAGCCCCGGATCGATCGGCAGATACGCCGCCCCGGTCTTAAGCACCCCCAAGATCGCCGCGACCGCCTCGACCGACCGCGAAAACACCAGCGCCACAGTCCGTCCCGGCCCCGCCCCATGACCGGCCAACAACTGCGCCAACCGATTCGAGGCCTCATCGAGCTCACGGTAAGTCACCGACAAGCCCTCGCACACCACCGCCACCTCATCCGGAATCCGGGCCACATGGGTGGCGAACAACGCCGGAATCGATGCCGGAACGCTTTGCGGGCTGGCTAAAACCGCTCTATTACCAAGCTCTTCCAGCCGGGCGCGCTCACCCGCGCCGAGCACATCCACCGAAGAGAGTTGCCGGGTGGGGTCGGCGGTCATCGCCACCAACACCCGCTCCAACCGCCCGATCAAATCGCGGACGTCACAACCAGAAAGCCATTGCCCAGCGCCCCCGAAGCCACTCGTCGTCGCGCCAGGCTGCATGCCGAGAAAAAGCCGATCATGGTCACTAAAAAAGTCCAGTCCAAGCTGATCGACGAGATTGGTGTGGGTGAGGGTCCCTGAAACCGTAGCGCCGGCAATATTCGCGAGATTTGTGGTCGGAATGAAATTGAGGATTATGCGATTCGACGTCGTGGAACCCCGGAGGTGCTTGTTCTCGAGAACGTGTACCGGGAACCGCTGATGGTGCAGCGCTTCTC
The DNA here is from genome assembly GCF_010731675.1 of Mycobacterium marseillense. NCBI lineage: Bacteria > Bacillati > Actinomycetota > Actinomycetes > Mycobacteriales > Mycobacteriaceae > Mycobacterium > Mycobacterium marseillense. Next base: position 633,240 of record NZ_AP022584.1, on the reverse strand, counting down.
GCAGTCGTGTGTCGACATGTTCACAAAAACTGGCAACCGCGGACTCCGGCGAAGCTTTCAAGACCAGGGGGACGAACCCGGTAACCATTCCGGGCACCATCTGTGCCTCCGGGCGCACCCGCCTGCTCACCGGAAATTCGAACACCACCTCCGAGCTCTCGACGTCGCACCCGCCGACCAGCAGCGCGCACGCCGCAGCGATCACCGACGAGCGCCGCACCCCCAACGTCTGCGACAACTCCTGGATCCCGGCGACGACGACAGGGTCCAATTCAACCGGTGGAGAAGATTCATATGGATCACGCCTGTCCGCGGGGGGTGCCGACCGATAACGCAGTTCGTTTCCCGACGGCAGGTTCTTGGTCCAATAATCTCGATCGTCGAGATAATCGGTGGACGCTTCGTATTCTGACTCGCAAGCAATTAGATCACTCAGCGATCCAAAAAAGACCGGGGGAATCGGCGCGCCCGAGGCCAGGGCGCTATAGACGTCTCCGATCCGGTGGCAAAGGAGAGCAAGGCCGATTCCGTCCGCCACTATGTGATGGCAGCACACGAAAAGATAAAATTCATCGGCCCGCGTTTGCAACAACGCGAATTTAAACAGCGGACCACTGAGCGGCATCGCCGTGCGCTGAATCGAGGATGCCAGCCGATAGGCTTCCTGGACAGGATCTTTCGAGCCCATGCGCTCATAGCGAGCAAGCTCCACATACGGGTAATCAACCGCCTTTTGAAAAATCTGGCCATCCACCTGGAAAAAGGCGGCTCTTAGTGGTTCGGCCTCGCGCACCACTTGACGGATCGTGTGCTCGAGCAACCAAGGGTCGACCGTGCCCTCGATTCGCAGCAGATAGCCCAGCTGCCACCGCGCACCGTGGCGATCCGTTTCCTGCGCAAGCCAGATATCCAGCTGTCCGCGCGTCAGCGGGAATGGCCCGCCATCAAGCTCCGTCAGTTGTTCGCGCCCAACCGGCAGCGCCCGGTCCTCAATCGTCATCGGATTCCCTTTGCGGCTTACTTGCCCGTACCCGAGTGCGCTGCCGCCAGCCTGTTCCGTAGAGACTTCGGCCGGATATCGGGCCAGCTCTGTTCGATGTACTCCAGGCACGCCGCGCGATCCGCTTCGCCGTAAACCATCCGCCAGCCATCTGGAATCTCGGCGAAAGCCGGCCACAGGCTGTGTTGCTCTTCGTCGTTGATCAAGACGAAAAAGGTGCCATTGTCGTCGTCGAACGGATTGATACTCACGAGTCCTCCAAAATTCGCTGTCGCACGAGCCGAACAGTTCAGTGCACTAACTTTTTTGACCGGCGCTCTAGGGCTGGGCGCCGAAACGGCCTAGGCGAAGTGCATGATCCAGAGCGTCGTGGGTTTCAATCCTGTTGTCAGGCTTATCAAGTCGGTAGCGTAGTCAGAGCCTGCACATAGAGTGGTCGGCGTGGGCCCGCCGAGTGGTGCCTCGTTCGGCGACAGCGAGATACTCACCGAAAATGGGTGCGTTGGCGCCGATTGCATTCCACAACAGCGTTTTTCGTCGAGGCTTCTAGATTCGGCGTTTACGCTTCCGTCAGGACGCGTTGGGGTTGTCGTCCCGGGCCCCCGCCAGATCCAGGTTGAGGAGCTGAACGAGCTGGTCGCGATGGTTGACGCCGAGTTTGGTGAACAGGCGGTACAGATGCCCTTCCACCGTGCGCACCGAAATCACCAGCCGGTCGGCGATCTGACGGTTGGACAACCCGGCCGCGACCAGCAGCACGATCTGACGCTCACGAGCACTGAAGGGAAGCGGGCGCGCTGCGGCCTCGAGCGCCGGTGTGCGCAATTCGCATTGCCCGGCCAGGGCGTGCGCCCACGTCGACGACTCGATCTCCTTGCGGCGGTTGCCCTGGCGGGCATGTTCGCTGGCCGCATGCGCCGACGCATCGGCGGCGAAACCCAGTGCGCCCAGATCAGCGAACTCATGTGCCGCGGCGTCGAGCAGGGCGGGGTCGCGTTGCGCCAGACCGCGGGCATGGTCGGCGACCGCCTGTGCCGATGCGGTGTTCATGATTCCGACGAGTTCCTCGACTCGCGCGGCCTGCCCACAATCCCCGAAACGAATGGATGCATGGCGTGCCCGCATTTCCGCGACGTGCATCCCGGCGGCTTGGGCGATTTGCGCCGCCCGCATCGCGTGCGTCTGGGCGGCCGTGGTGTCACCCGCGGCTGCTCGCTCCCAGGCCCGGGCGAGCTCCAGCTCGGGCAAGAACACCGCAACGTGGGGCCCATAGGCCTCCTCCGCACGTCTCAACGCCGCAGCGGCCGCTTCGCTGTCGCCCCGCGCGCCCTCGGCCTGGGCATGCAGCGCGGCCACCACCACCAACCACGGCGACGGAAAGCCTTGGGACAGTTGAGAGATCGACCGCCCCAAAGCGGCGCACGCCGACGACAGCTCACCGCGGGTGACGTGCACCAGCCCGAGCATCGCGTCGACCATGGCCTCGGCCGCGGGGAGACCCGCGGCCATCGCGGCGTAACGGCTGGCGATCCGGTCGGCCGCCGAATAATCACCGGCGGCCGTCGCGACCATGACCTCGGCCAGCCCGATAGCGAACCGCTGCGATCCCGCTTTGCAGAGCGTGGCCGCGCGTAGCCCGGCATCGGCTATGCGGCGGACGTCGGAAAACCGCCCCACCGCCACCAGAGCGCCGCACGTCGCGATCGCCACCCACACCGTCGCCATCGGCACTGCGTCCGAATCGCACAGGTGCGGTCCAAGTTCGATCGTCGTCTCAACGTCGCCGGAGAAGAACCCGATTGACAGCTGTAACGCATCGATCAGGCAGACGGCCGCCTCGGCTGAAACACTCGCCTTTACCTCGGCCAGTACGCGCGTAGCGGTTTCGACATCACCGCATCCCCATGCCAGGTTGGCAGCGCGCAGGCAGCCCCACCGCGCGATCATCGACTGGTCGACGTCATCGATGTCGACGTCGAGAAGGATGGCCTCGGCGTCCTCGCCGCGGCCCTGCCAACTCAGCGCCTCGGCCAGCACCAGTGCGGCGGGCAGACCACCGCCACGATCGAACGCGAACCTCGCCAACTGTTCGCCCAGCACCACATTCGACATCGCCAGCGCGCCTGCCGCCGCCTTCACGACCACATCGAGGTCGGGATCCAAGTCGCTTCGCATCATGAACTGGGCCAGCCGAATCCGGCTCCGCAGGTCTGACAACTGCGACCGCCGCGGTGGTCCACGCAGATGTCTTCTCAGGGTTTTCGCCAATAGGCCGTTGAGTTGCCGGACCCGCACCGTTCCCGCATACCGGATCGCCGCTTCACCGAGCATGGGGTGATTCAACTGCGCCAGCGTGTGGGATCCGTCTGCCACCAATTGAATGAGTCCGCGGCGCTCCAAAGTTGCCATCGCCTCGGCATCGCAGATATCACTCAAGTTCTCCCAGTCGAGCAACTCGGCGACGGCGAGGACCTCTACCACCTCGAGCTCCTCCGGGCTGAGCGATTGCAGCCGAAACTCCAACACGTCGCGAAGTTCGCGATCCGCATGCAGCGGACCCCGAAGTTGCCACCCCTCGTCCGTACAGACCAACGTCCCGTTTTCCCGCCCGGCGGTGAGAAAACCGCGCAGTAGCAACAAATTTCCGGCACTTCGCTCGAACAACTCGTCGACCAAGCCCGCGTCGACGGGGCCGCCCAAAACGGCGCCGGCCAATAACGCCGTCTGCTCGCGGGTGAACGGATCGATGCGCACGGTCAACAACATGCGTTCTTTCAACAACGCAGTCACCGCATCCAGCACCGGCTCACCGGATCGGATCGTCACGATCAACCGCGCACTGCGGCTGGCCGCGAGCTGGTTGACCAGCGTCGCCGACAACGGATCGAGCAACTGCGCGTCATCGACCACCACGACCAGGTTCTTGTCCTGACCCAACGTGTTATGCGCAGCGGCCAGCATCACCGCCGGCTCATGTCCCACCCCAAGGCTCACCACCCGCGAAAACGCGCCCAACGGAACGGCACAACCCGTCTGAGTGCCCAACGCGAATCGCACCGTACGGCCCGCTGACTCGACCGCCTTCGCCAGCATGCGCGCCAGCGTCGACTTGCCCACCCCACTCTCGCCGACCAGGGCCACCCCGACGAACTCTCCATTGTTCAGTGCCGCCACCGCGCGCCGGAACTCGTCATCGCGCGCCACCATGGGCCACGTCGAGCCATTCAAGCGCTGCATCGGATGACGCACCTCTCTACTCCCCCCGAGGTTCCGGCAAGGTCGGAGAAGTGGCTCCGGTCCTCTTGCCGTCCGCAACGAGCCGGTGCCGTTCTCATCTGCCGGACGAGACATTGTGAGTTCGCCGCCGCTACATAAAGCCTGAGCTCGCTGCCGCCAGATAAAGCCGGAAGAAATCAGACGAAGCCGAGGTCCTACCCGTGCGGCACAAGGTGAGCCGGTCCTCGAGGATCGGCGCGGCCGCCACTGCGGATCCCGACGGGTCGACATGGTGGTCGACGATCGCGACCATGCGCTTTTGACTGCCTCTCATGTGCGGGAGCGTATGGCCCCTGAAGCGGGCATCGTCGGCAACCACATCCAAGTGGAGTGGTACGCGCGCGCAGATAGAGTGTGGGCGCGTAGAACCGCAAGAGCCGTCAGCGAAAACTCAGCCAGTCCGAGGGTGATCGAGGCTCCGGTAACCCAGCGAGTCGTCACCGAGCACTGACAACTCCCGTCGCGTGGACGGCTCTTTGCGTGTCAGGCAGACGAGTTGGTCGCGGGTGTTGATGCCCAGTTTGGCGAAGATCCGGTAGAGGTGCCCTTCCACCGTGCGCACCGAAATCACCAGTCGGTTGGCGATCTCACGGTTGGACAATCCGGCGGCGACCAGCATCACGATCTGGCGCTCACGGCCACTGAACGGGAGCGGGGACGCCGCCGCTACCACCGCCGGCGTACGCGACCCGCATTGGCTGGCCAGCGCGTGCGCCCACGTCGACGACTCGAACTTCTCACCGCGTTCACCTCTGCGGGCATACTCGCCGGCCGCCTGCGCTGATGCGTCGGCGGCGAACGTCAAGGCGCCGAGATCAGCGAATTGCTGTGCGGCGGAATCGAGCAGACCGCCGTCATACTGCGCCAGCCCGCGCGCATGGTCGACAACCGCCTCGGCCAGGGCGGTGCTCAGGATGCGGGCAAGCCGCTCCAAGCGCCTGGCCTGCGAACGATCGCCGAACCGCACAGCCGCATGGCGTGCCCGCAGCTCGACCGCGTGCATCCTGGCTGCCTCCGCGATTTGCGCGGCTTGAACCGCATGCGTCTGGGCGGTCGCCGTGTCGCCGACAGACGCGCGCTCCCAGGCCCGGGCGAGCTCCAGCTCGGGCAAGAACACCGCGACATGCGGTCCGTAGGCCTTGTCCGCACGGCACAAGGCCGCAGCGGCCGCCAGGCTGTCTCCCCGCTCGCCCTCCGCCTGGGCATGGCGGGCGGCCACCAGGGCCAACCACGGCGACGGAAAACCCTGAGCGAACACCGCAACCGAGTCGACGAATGCGGCGCACGCTGACGCGAGCTCACCACGCGCAACCTGCACGAGCCCGAGCATCGCATCGACCATGGCCTTCGCTTCAGGAAGGCCGACGGCCATTGCGGCATAACGCTTATAGATCCGCTCTGCCGCACGGCCATCGCCGGCGGCGGTCGCGGCCATGACCTCCATCATCCCGATGTTGAATTGATGCGGCCCGAGGCCGCACAGCGGCGCCGCACGTAGCCCGAGGTCGGCTATGCGGCTGACGTCGGCAAACCGGCCCGCCGCCGCCAGGGCACCGCATGTGGGGAATGCCGCCCACACGGCCGCTATCGGCAACAAATCGGACTCACACAAACCCAGCCCGAGTTCGATAGTCGTCTCAACGTCGCCGCGGAAGTAGCCCATGGATACCTCGAGCGCGTTGATTAGCTGGGTGCCGGCCTCGGACGCCACCCGCTTCTTCACGTCATCGAGCGCCCGGGTGGCGGCTTCAACGTCTCCGCAGCCCCATGCCAAGTTGGCGGCGCGCAAGCATCCCCATCGCGCCATCAGCCACTCGTCGTCGCCGCTGGGTTCGGCGTCGACAAGCACGGAATCGGCTTCTTCGGCGCGTCCCTGCCAACTCACCGCCTCGGCAAGCACCAACGCGGCCGGCAAGCCACCACCACGATCGACCGCGAACCGTGCCAACTCCTCGCCCAGCGCGACGCTCGACATCGCCAGCGCGTCCGACGCTGCTTCGGCGACCAGGTTGAGGTCGGGCCTCACGTCGCTTCGCATCATGAACTGAGCCAACCGGATTCGGCCCTCCGGGCCGCGCAACTTGTGTAGTCGGCCCTCCGCCCGCTCATGTTTTTGGAGGGCTCGTGCCAATTTGCCGTTGAGTTGCCGAGACCGCACCATCCCGGAATGGCGGGTCGCCGCTTCACCGAGCGTGGGGTGATTCAACTGCGCGACGGTGTGGGACCCATCGGCAACCAACTGGATCAGACCGCGGCGCTCCAGAGCGGCCACCGCGTCGGCATCGCAGATATCACGCAGGATCTCCCACCTCAGCCGCTGGGCGGTGGCCAAGATCTCCACCACCTCCAACTCCTCTGGGCTCAGCGACAATAACCGAAACTCCAAAACATCACGAAGTTCACGATCGGCACGCAACGGACCCCGAAGTTGCCAGCCCTCCTCGGTGAGAACCAAGGCCCCGCTTTCCCGGCCCGCGATCAGAAAACCACGCAGTAGCAATGGATTTCCCGCACTGCCCTTGAACAGCTCATCAACCAAACGAAAATCGACCGGCCCACCTAGAACCGCACCCGCCAGCAGGGCGGTCTGCTCAGGGGTGAACGGATCGACGTGAACCGTCAGCAACAGGCGCTCTTTCAACAACGCGGTCACCGCATCCAGCACCGGCTCACCCGACCGGATCGTCACGATCAACCGAGCTCCGCCGCCGGCGGCAAGTTGATTAACCAAGGTGGCGGACAACGGATCGAGCAACTGGGCGTCGTCGACCACCACGACCAAGTTCTTGTCTTGACCCAAAGTGTTATGCGCAGCGGCCAGCATGATTGCCGGCTCGTGTGCCACCCCGAGGCTCACCACCCGGGAAAACGCACCCAGCGGCACAGCGTGACCGGTTTGGGTGCCCAAGGCGAATCGCACCGTACGTCCCGCGGACTCAACGGTTTTTGCCAGCATGCGCGCCAGCGTCGACTTACCTACCCCACTGTCGCCGACCAGCGCCACCCCGTGAAATTCGTCGCTGCTCAACGCCGCCAGCGACCGCCGCAGCTCTAGATCTCGCCCGACGATGGGCCAGGTCGACCGGACCTCCCCCGACACGTGAAAGCCCTAGCTCTGGCAAGGGCGTATCGGTGCCCTGAGGTTGAGAAAAGTTGCGTTCATAAAGCCACATCCCGTTGCGGTGACGTCTCATTGCTTAGTTGGGCCGATCGACCCAGCGGTAGCAGCTACACCACGCCTATGCGGCTCACTACGGTCACGAGTTGCCAATCGACGCAGCAGAAGGCCCGCTGACGGCTGCGCTGCTCGGCTCCTCGTATGCACCGGACCTCACTCCTTCTCTGGTCCAGTCGTTGCCAAAAAATATACGCCGATTTCACAACTTCAGCAAAGGAGTTCAGCCAGTGGAATTCGACGCATATGTAAATTTTTCTTGCTGGTTATACAGCTGTTTCATAGGAGGACCACGGCAAATATTTAAGGTTGGTCAGCAAACATTTAAGTACGGTCGCACGTGCCCCAGAGCTGCAGCAAACACGTCGCGGCAGTGCGACGGGCCGGTTGCCGGCATCACGGGGAGATGCCGCCGCGATTACAGGGCCACTCCCAGGAGCGCGTCGATCGCGGCGGCCACCAGCCGGGGCGCCTCGGTGTCGTGGCCACCGTATTCGAGCGCATCGGTTGTCCAACCATCAAGTGCGGCAAGCGCTTTAGGGGTGTCGAGGTCGTCGGCCAGATATTGGCGCACCCGCGCAATCACATCGGCGGCGTCCGGGCCGGCCGGAAGCGCGGTCGCGGTGCGCCAGCGCTGCAGCCGCGCGACGGCCTCGTCGAGCACCTGTTCGCTCCAATAGCGATCGCCGCGGTAATGCCCGGCCAGCAGCCCCAGCCGGATGGCCGCGGGCTCGACGCCTTGGGCGCGCAACGTCGACACCAGCACCAGGTTGCCGCGGCTCTTGGACATCTTGTGTCCGTCCCAGCCGATCATCCCGGCGTGCACGTAGTGGCGCGCGAATCTCCTTTCGCCGCGGACACATTCGGCGTGCGCGGCGGTGAATTCGTGATGCGGGAAGATCAGGTCGCTGCCCCCGCCCTGAATGTCCAGGCCGCTGCCGATGCGGCTGAGCGCGATCGCGGCGCACTCGACGTGCCAGCCGGGCCGGCCCTCGCCGAACGGCGATGGCCAGCTGGGCTCCCCGGGGCGCGCCGCCCGCCACAGCAACGCGTCGAGCTGATCGGTCTTACCGGGCCGCTGCGGGTCACCGCCGCGCTCGGAGAACAGACGCAGCATGGTGTCGCGGTCATAGCCCGACTCGTAGCCGAACTGGGGCGTGGCGTCGGCGCGGTAGTAGATGTCCGGGTAGTCGCCCTCGACGACATACGCCGCCCCGGACGCCAGCATCTTCTCGACCAACTCGACGACCTCGGCGATCGCCTCGGTGGCCCCGACGTAGTCCCGGGGCGCCAGCATGCGCAGCGCCGCCATGTCCTCGCGGAACAGCGACACCTCGCGCTCGGCCAGCTCGCGCCAGTCGATGCCGTCGCGCTCGGCCCGCTCCAGCAGCGGGTCGTCGACGTCGGTGACGTTTTGGACGTAGTGGACGTCGTGGCCCAGATCCAGCCACTGGCGGTAGACGAGATCGAATGCCAGATAGGTTGCGGCGTGGCCGAGGTGGGTCGCGTCGTACGGGGTGATGCCGCAGACATACATCGTGGCGGTCGATCCGGCCGCCACGGGACGCACCTGCCGGTCAGAGGTGTCATACAGCCGAAGCTCCGGGCCGCGTCCCGGCACCGCGGGAACCTGTGGGGAAGACCACGACTGCATGGCAATCAGCCTAAGCGCGAGGACGATGCGGCCCGGAATCGCCCTTAGCGCCACGCGTCGCGAATGGCGCCCAGCAGGATCGGTGCCAGCTCGGCGCGGCACATCACGAAGTCGGGCAGGTACGGGTCGAGCTGGTTGTAGCGCATCGGTGACCCATCGAGCCGCGAGGCGTGCATCCCGGCGGCCATCACCACCCCGGCCGGGGCGGCCGAGTCCCACTCCCACTGGCCGCCGGCGTGCACGTAGGCGTCGACGTCGCCGTCGATGATGGCCATCGCTTTGGCGCCCGCCGAGCCGATCGCGACGGGTTGAATGGGCAGCGCCTGCCGCATCCGGTGCAGGACCGCCGGCGGGCGGGTGGCGCTGACGGCGATGCGAATGGTGTCGGTGACGCCGACGCGCGCGGTGCCGGCGGTCACGGTGTCGCTGCGGTAGACGATGTTGCCGCGGGCGGGCAACGACACCGCCGCGTCGGTGATCTCGCGCCGACCGTCGCTGGGACGCTGCCACAGCGCAATGTGGACCGCCCAGTCGTCGCGGCCCGGCGTGGAGAACTCGCGGGTGCCGTCCAGCGGGTCGATGATCCACACCCGGTCGTGCTGCAGCCGGGCCCCGTCGTCGTAGGCCTCCTCGCTCAGCACCGCGTCGCCGGGCCGCTCGACGCGCAGCCGCCGCAGGATCAGGTCGTTCGCCAGGCTGTCACCCGCGTCGCCCAGCGCCCACGGATAGCCGAAGCCGACTTCGTCGCGGACTTTGAGCAACAACTCCCCCGCTTCGGCGGCGAGATCGGCGGCCAGCGCGGCATCGGTCATCTCGTCCGACTCGTCGTCGGGGGCATGGCTCACCGGTTCAGTATCGCCGACGCCGCGCCGCGGCCTTCACCGATCGCCGCGACCGTCCCTAGAAAGCCGGCCACGGGATCGGGCGATGCCGGTTGGGTCCGGGCATCACGGGATTGTCCAGCAGCGCCTGGGCGCGCATGCGCAGCGCGGCGATCTCCGCGGACGTGATGTGCTCGGCCAGTTCGTCGCAGAACGAGCCGGTGAGGGCCTCGGCCAGGCCGGCGACGGCCGTCAGGGTGGGACCGTCGATCGGCTTGCCGGCCCATCCCCACAGCACGGTCCGCAGCTTGTTCTCCACGTGCAAGCACACGCCGTGGTCCACCCCGAAGATGTGGCCGTCCAGGTCGCGCAGCACGTGGCCGCCCTTGCGGTCGGCGTTGTTGACCAGCACGTCGAACACCGCCATCCGCCACAGGCGGATGTCGTCGGCATGCATCAACACGACCTCGTCGCCGGCGTAGTCGTGGGCGCGCAACACCGGCAGATAGCCGGGCTGGGCCTTGCCCGCGGGAAACAGGTCGACCAGATCCGGGCCCGGCCGCGGATCGGTGTCCACGGTGTCGCCGGGCTGCTGCACCCACTGTTGCAGCATGCCCGGCCCGGCCGGCCCGTGGCGAATGATGGTGTAGGGCACGATGTTCCAGCCCAATTGCGCCGACACCAGGTAGGCGCCCCGCTCGCGGCCGGCCAGCGTTCCGTCCGGAAAGTCCCACAGCGGCGCCTCGCCGGCAACCGGCTTGTAAACGCAATGCACGGCGCGCTCGTCGAGCGTCGATTCGCACAGAAACGTGGCGTTGCTGGCCGAGCGGATCCGTCCGATGACCGTCAGCTCGCCGTTCCGCAACACCTCATGGTCGTCACACCTCGGGGTCATCGTCAGACCCGAGCAGCGCGTTGCGCCGATAGCCGTTGGCGCGTGCGCAGATATGTCCCTCCGGGTCCAACGGTTCGTCGCACAGCGGGCACGGCGGGCGCCCCGCCGAGATCACCCGGTTGGAGCGGGTGGCGAACTGCCGCGCCGACTCCGGCGTCAAGAACACCCGCACCGCGTCGGGACCCTCCTCGGTGTCGTCGAGCACCACCGACGCATCGAACTCGGCATCGGTGACGGCCAGCAGCTCGACCACCACGGTCTGGGCCTCCGAATCCCAGCCCAGGCCCATGGTCCCGACCCGAAACTCGGCATCCACGGGCGTGATCAGCGGTTTGAGGTCCTCGACCTCGGCGGGCTCGGGCGGAACCGGCGTGCCGAACCGGCGGTTCACCTCGAGCAACAGCGCGCCGATGCGTTCGGCCAGCACGGCAACCTGCTGCTTCTCCAAGATCACGGACACCACACGGGCATCGTGCACCGCCTGGATGTAGAACGTGCGATTTCCGGGCTGGCCAACGGTCCCGGCCACGAAGCGGTCGGGCGTGCGGAAGACGTGAATTGCGCGGGACATGGCACCTCCAAAATACCGGCTGTTGCCGTCGCCGTGCGATCCGATAGTGGTGGCAGCCGAATTAATCCGTCGAACCGCCGACCACGGCGTCGCTGGACGGCACCCCGGCGGCCGGTGGTGCCTGCGGCTCGCCGTTGGACTGCCCGTCCGTTTCCGCCTTTGCCTCTTCCTTCGGGGTCGGCCCGGCCCGCAGCGCGGCGGACAGCCGCGCGCCGGTGTGGTTGACGTGCAACACAAACGGGCGCAGTTCGGTGTACCGGATCACACTCACCGACGCTGGGTCGGCGGTGACGCGCTGGAAGCCGTCCAGGTGGATGCCGTACGCGTCGGCGATGACCGCCTTGATGACATCACCGTGCGTGCAAGCGACCCACAGCGCGTCGCCACCGTGCTCGGAGGCCAGCCGGCGGTCGTGCTCGCGGACGGCGGCCACCGCCCGTGCCTGCACCTGCGCCAGGCCCTCGCCGCCGGGAAACACCGCAGCGCTGGGGTGGGCCTGCACGACCTTCCACAACGGCTCGCTCACCAGCTCGCCGATCTTGCGGCCGGTCCAATCCCCGTAGTCCACTTCGGCGAGCCGGTCTTCGACGAGCGGCGTGAGACACAGCGCGTCGGCCAGCGGCTCGAGGGTGCGACGGCAGCGCAACAGCGGCGAGGTGATCAATTCCCGGATCGGCAGATCACCGATCCGGTCGATCAGGCCGGCGGCTTGCTCACGGCCCTTGTCGTCGAGGTCGACGCCCTCCGAACGACCGGCGAGAATGCCCGCGGTGTTCGAACTGGATCGGCCGTGTCGCAACAGAATGACGGTCATGTCGACCACGACGCTACCCGGTGCGCGGGTCCGCGAATGACTGGTCCGATGGTGGCGACCCGCTGCACCCGGCTACGCCGCGCTTGCGATCATCACTGGCGCGACGCGGGCGGCCGCCTAGCGCGAAACCGGCGCCGCGTGCGCCACGGAGTCGCGCACCGCCGCGCTCAGGCTGCGCTCGTCGGTGAGGTCGATATCGACCAGGCCGCGGACGGCGGTGGCGACCACCTCGTCGGCCTGCGGAACGGGCCCGGCCAGGCGCGGCCGGTAAACCTCGACGACTAGGGATCCGTTCTCGATATGGAACGAAAAACTTCGCCCATCACCGACTTGTCCGTATCCGCTAGCGAAAATACCTGTCGACATGTCTTCGACAGCAAACTCTTTCTGCGTCATATGACGGTCAGCGGTGACGGCCATGAGCCGACGATACCTCGCCGGTATGGCGAGAGGCGGGCAGCATGGCCCTGTTGGGCGCGACCGCGTTCCTTAGAATTTGTGTTCCACCGCCGCACCAAGAGGGAAAACAATTGCTGTCACCACCCGGGCGCCACAAGTTGGCAGCTCAACGCGGTTTGTTGGGCGTTGCGGTTTTGCTCGCCGCGACGGTGGGTTGTTCGTCGAATCCGCTCGCCGGCGCGCCGCGCACCATCGAACCCGCGGCGGCGGCCGTGTCGCCGCCGGCGTCGCAACCGCCGGCCGGCGCCGTACACCCGCTGGCCGGCCACGCCACCGCGGCGGTGTTCGACGCCGGCACCCGCCACCTGGCGGTCCTGGCGCCGGGCGGCCTCACCGTTTTCGATGACCCGCAGGCCCCGCCGCGCGTCGTCGACCTGCCGGGACCGGCCACCGCGTTGACCGACGACGGCCACGGAACCGTCTACGCCGCGGCGCGCGGCGGCTACTTCGCGGTCGACCTGTCCAGCGGCCACACGGCACGGGTGAGCGTCACCGACGCGGCCCAAACCGAATTCACCGCGGTGGCCCAACGCGCCGACGGCAGGCTCGTGCTGGGCAGCGCCGACGGCGCCGTCTATACCCTCACCTCCCCGACGCCGAACGCGGTGAGCAGCGCGAGCGTCACCGATCGCAACAAGATCTTCGCGCGCGTCGATTGTCTTGCCACACAAGGCAATACGACCGTGGTTCTGGACCGCGGGCAGACGTCGGTGACGACGATCGACGCCGACGGCCACGTCCAGCAGGCCCTGCGTGCCGGCAGGGGCGCCACCACCATGGCCGCCGACGCGCTGGGCCGGGTTCTGGTCGCCGACACCCGCGGCGGCCAGCTGCTGGTGTACGGCGTGGACCCGCTGATCCTGCGGCAGGCCTACCCGGTCGACCAGGCGCCCTACGGCCTGGCCGGTTCCCGCGCGTTAGCCTGGGTTTCGCAGACCGTTTCCAATATCGTCATTGGTTACGACCTGTCCACCGGAATTCCCGTCGAAAAGGTGCGTTACCCGACCGTGCAGCAACCCAACTCACTGGCCTTCGACGAGGCGTCAGACACCTTGTACGTGGTGTCGGGATCCGGTGCGGGAGTTCAGGTCGTCGACCACGCGGCGGGTAGGCGTTGACCGCGGCGCGGCACAGCCGCCTCCCCGCGGGCTGGGACACCGAGATGTCCGACGAATACGAATGGGTGCCGCTGCGCCTGCCCCCGGAGGTGACCCGGGTCAGCGCGTCGACCCGATTGTCCATCGAGGCCGAATACCGCGGCTGGGAGCTGACCCGGGTGCGCCTTTACACCGACGGAAGCAGGCGAGTGTTGTTGCGCCGCAAGAAGTCTCGCTTGGACGGTGCCGGCTACGAGGGGCGACGGCCCGACCAGCCGGAACTGTGACACCCGACCGGCCACGCGAGGGCCACCGGCTGTACGGCCTGCTGCGACAGCTGTTTTTCGTGATCCCGCCCGAGCGCATTCACACGCTGATTTTCGGCTTTCTGCGCGGCCTCACGTCCGCCGCGTGGACGCGCCGGGCCTTGCGCCGGCTGCTGGCCCCGAGGGATCCGGCGCTGGCCAGCACCGTATTCGGGGTGCGTTTCCCGGGTCCGCTGGGCCTAGCGGCCGGCTTCGACAAGGACGGTCTGGGCGTACTCACCTGGGGCGCACTGGGTTTCGGGCATGCCGAGGTCGGGACGGTTACCGCCAACCCGCAGCCCGGCAACCCGGCCCCCCGCATGTTCCGGCTGCCCGCAGATCGGGCCCTGCTCAACCGGATGGGCTTCAACAACCTCGGCGCCGGCGCGCTGGCGCTGCGGCTCGCCCGCCAGCGCCCGGAGGTGCCGATCGGGGTCAACATCGGCAAGACGAAGGCCACGCCGGCCGAGCAGGCCGTCGACGACTATCGGGCCAGCGCCCGGCTGCTGGGCCCGCTGGCGTCCTACCTGGTGGTCAACGTCAGCTCGCCGAACACCCCCGGTTTGCGTGACCTGCAGGCGGTCGAGTCGCTGCGGCCGATCCTGGCGGCCGTCCTGGCCGAAACGACCAAGCCGGTGCTGGTGAAGATCGCGCCGGACCTCTCCGACTCCGACGTGGACGCCATCGCCGACCTGGCGGTCGAACTGGGCCTGGCCGGCATCGTCGCCACCAACACCACGGTGTCGCGCGACGGCCTGACCACGCCGGGCGTCGAGGCGCTGGGCGCGGGCGGCATCTCCGGGCCGCCGGTGGCGCGCCGCGCGGTCGAGGTGCTACGCCGGCTGCACGGCCGGGTCGGTGACCGCCTGGTGCTGATCAGCGTGGGCGGCATCGAGAACGCCGACGACGCCTGGGAGCGGATCACCGCGGGCGCCTCGCTGCTGCAGGGCTACACCGGCTTCATCTACGGAGGCGGCTTGTGGGCCAAGCAGATTCACGACGGCATCGCGCGGCGGCTGCGCGACCGCGGGTTCACCTCGGTGAGTGACGCGGTCGGCTCAGCGGCTCATTGAGCCGCGCGGGAGTGCAGTGGGCGACGCGTTTTCGCGAGTACACGCGTCGGTAGGTTGCACTTTCGCGGCTCGCTGAGCCGGCGAGCCGCCTGTCCTACTTCTGTTCGTAGGTGGCGTGGATGACCGCGCGGGCGATGGCGTGCTGGAACAGGTTGAACCCAAGAAACGCCGGGCTGGCGTCCTCGGGCAGATCCAGCTTGTCGGTGTCCACCGCGTGCACGGCGATGTAGTAGCGATGCGGGCCGTGCCCGGCCGGCGGCGCGGCGCCCAGGTAGCGGCGCAGCCCGGCGTCATTGACCAGCGTCAGCGCGTCGCCGGGCAGGTTGCTGCCGTCGCCCGCGCCCTCGGCCAGCTCGGTGACGTCGGCGGGCAGGTTGGCCACCGCCCAGTGCCAGAACCCGGAGGCCGTCGGCGCGTCGGGGTCATAGACGGTGACGGCGAAGCTGCGGGTCCCGTCCGGGAATCCCGACCAGCTCAGCTGGGGGCTGACGTCTTCACCACCGGCGCCCATGATCCCACTGACCTGGGGCTTGGCCAGCGACTGACCGTCGGTGACCGATTGCGAGGTCAACGTGAACGTCGGCAGCTGGGGCAGCGATGCGTACGGGTCGGGCGCAGTGCTCATAACGGTCCTCTCGAATGATCGGCGTGCGTTCGTCAACTAGCAGTGGGTCAGGAAGTGGGTCAGCACATCGGTGCCGAACCGCAACGCGTCGATGGGTACCCGTTCATCGACGCCATGGAACAGCGCGGTGAAATCCAGGTCCGGCGGCAACCGCAGCGGGCTGAAACCGAAACAGCGAATACCCAAGCGCGCGAAGGATTTCGCGTCGGTACCACCGGAGAGCATATACGGCACGGTCCGGGCGTCCGGGTCCAGCGCCAGCACGGCCTCGTTCATCGCGTCGACCAGGTCACCGTCAAAGCTGGTCTCATAGGACGAGAAGTCCTTGATCCACTCGCGGGTCACGTCCGGTCCGAGCAGCTCGTCGATCTCGGCCTCGAACGCCTCCTTGCGCCCGGGCAGGATCCGGCAGTCCACCACCGCCTCGGCGATCGCGGGGACAACGTTGGCCTTGTACCCGGCCTTGAGCATCGTGGGGTTGGCGGTGTCGTGCAGCACGGCCTTGAGCATGCGGGCCATCGGCCCCAGCTTCTCGACCGCTCCCCGCAGGTCGCCCGAGTCGGTGTCGAAGGTCAGCCCGGTTTCTTCGCTGACGGCCTCGAGGAACTGCGCGACCGTGTCGGTCAGCACCAGGGGAAACTGGTGCCGGCCCAGGCGGGCGACGGCCTCGGCGACGGCGGTGACGGCGTTCTGGTCGTGCACCATCGATCCGTGGCCGGCCGGGCCGCGGGCGGTGAGCCGCATCCACGACAGCCCCTTCTCGGCCGTCTCTATCAGATAGAGCCGGCGTTCGCCCCCGTCGCGGCGCGGCACGGTCAGCGAGAACCCGCCCACCTCGCCGATCGCCTCGGTGACCCCGTCGAACAGGTCCGGCCGGTTGTCGACCAGCCACTGCGCCCCGAATGTGCCGCCGTGCTCTTCGTCGGCGATGAACGCGAACACCAGGTCGCGCGGGGGCACGATGCCGGCCCGCTTCAACTGCCGGGCCACCACGATCATCATGCCGACCATGTCCTTCATGTCGATCGCCCCGCGGCCCCAGACGAAGCCGTCTTTGATGGCGCCGGAAAACGGGTGCACGCTCCACTCGGTCGGCTCGGCCGGCACCACATCGAGGTGCCCGTGGATGAGCAGCCCGCCGCGCGAGGAGTCGGCGCCCGGCAGGCGGACGAAGACGTTGCCGCGGCCCGGGGCGCCGGATTCGACATACTGCGGGGCGTAGCCGACCTCGGCGAGTTGCTCGGCGACCCATTGGGCGCAGTCGGCCTCGCCCTTGGTGGTCTCCGGTTCACCGGTGTTGGTGGTGTCGAACCGGATCAGCTTGCTGACCACCTCGACCACGTCGTCGCTGCGGTTGGTCGGCGCCTCGGTCGTCCCGCTCTGAATGGTCACAACCCCCTTTCCTACCATTGCCACGGCCGGACGGCTCGATGCCGAGCATCGCGACGTCCCGGGGAGCTGGATTGGGTTCGCGGCGAGCAATCCGATAGCCTTAGCTGCCAACCCATGCTGGTTTGGTCTTGTCCGAGTGGCGGAATGGCAGACGCGCTAGCTTGAGGTGCTAGTGCCCTACTAATGGGCGTGGGGGTTCAAGTCCCCCCTCGGACACGTCCGGCGACACGACTTAAGTCGGCAGTCGCCGTGACTCGCTGAAGATGCGGGTCGTAGTCGAGGCGCAGGCCCAGGCTTGCGTATACCTGAGCGCGTTCCGCCCCGGTTGCCTCACCAAGCACTGCTGACAGCCCGCCCAATTCCTCAACCAACTCGCTGATTTGTGCGGCAGTCATGACGCGAGGTCGCTCCGCTTGCTCAAGACGGACCTTCAGCTCGTCGCGCTCGGCGGTGCGGCGGCGCAATGCAACAGTCAAATCCTCAACGGCCACACCAGACTCCACGGCGGTAACCAGAGCAGCAACCTTCGCATTCGCCTCGCTGAGCTGGCGCCGCAAGGCCGCGTAGCCAGCCCCTGCTACCGGGTCCGCGTCTTGCCCGCGTGCCAAGTCGGCCGGATCGGCCAGGGTGGCGATCCATTCGTCAAGTCGCGCAGTCACCTCATCTTCACGGAGGTAGACGGTGCGCGGGTGATCACTCAGGTCCGCGGGTACCGAACGCGACTTACCGAGCTCACAACGGTAGAGGATGCGTGTTGTTCGCTTCCCGGCGCGGGCAGCGCCCTGCATCCGCCGTCCACATGCGGCACAGAACAGCAGCCCACGCAGTGCATATGGCACTGTTGACTCTCTGCTGCAAACAAGACCGGGACCCCGCCGCGCCTGCATCCGAAGACGAACAGCCTGCGCTAGTTCGTCACGGATCAGCGCTTCATGCGTGCGGCGTTCTGGTGCGATCCAGTCGGCCTCATCACGCCACCGCATACGAGTCTCATACCCCGCAGCGACATCATCGGGGTTGACCAGAACCTCGTATTTCTCCTGCTTGCCCCAAACACGGATACCGCGGTACGCCGGGTTGTCGAGTATCGCGCGGATCGCCGAATGGGACCATCCTCGTGGGTCACGATGCCGATTCCGTGCCGGGTCGTACTGGCTCGGTGACGGTACACCATCGTCGGTGAGCCGTTGCGCGATATAGCGCAGGCCCGCTCCGTCGGCGTACATGCGGTAGATCCGCTCGACGACCGAAGATGTCGCGGGGTCGGGTTCGAGGCGGTGAAGCCGCTGCCCAAGATTGGCCTTGGCAGGGTTTGGATGCGGGCCGGCATCGACGAGCCGGTAACCGTAGGGTGGTCGACCACCGAGATATCTGGCGGTGTCGTGCGCGAGTGCTGACATCGCCGTACGGACGCGCATCTGGATTCGAGCGCGCTCTCCCTTGCTCATGCCGCCGAACAGAGTCATCACCAGGTCGTGTGCCTCGGAGCCGGGATCGACCGCTCCGCCGACCTCGGGTACCCACAGGCCAACTCCGTAGTGCGTGAGGACAGGGAAGGTGAGCGCGAACTGCGGCCCGTAGAACGCACGGGCGGGTTCCCCAATCACTACGGCATCAAAGCTACGGTCCCGACAAGCGACATCAGCAAGCAGACGTGACGCCTCTGGCCTGCGCTTCCACGGCAGTGAACGGCTCTGTCCCACATCGAAGTAGTCGGCGGCGATGAATCCGCCGTGCGGAGTGATCAGGTCCATGGCACGCCGCTTCTGCCAGCTGCGGCTCGCCTCCGGGTCTTGAGCGTCCTCCGTGCTCACTCGGCCATAGAAGGCGAACCTCAGGCTCACGCCACTCCCCTCCCTGATCCAAGCATCCGGTCCCGCACAGCCATTATCACGTGTACCAGCGCGCGGTTGGCCTCGGACGGAAGTCGATATTGGTTGGGCACAACAATTTCAACACCCCCCTCTGACACCGTCGGCGCATCGGGACGAGCGTCACACCCGGAGCGAGCACGTGCTGCTCGGGACCTGTCAGCCATCGCTTCCCCCTGGCGGATCCCATTGTTGATTGCGGGCTTGGCCACGGACTTCGATCAGTCCGATGCGGCGGGTGTGGATGTGTTGGACGGCCGCGGAGTAGATGAGGGTCCGGTCGCCGAGGCTGGTGGGGCCGGCACGATCGAATTCCCATGCCACCAGATCATCGCCATCGGTGGAGTCGAGGCCGAGATCATGTTGGTGCGCAGTGCTTTTTAAACGTTGTTCACGGGTCCAGGCCGCGCGACGTTCGCGCAGCGCGGTCATCGTGGTGGAATAGCGGCGGGATTTGCTGGTGATGTGGCCCCGGTAGCCCAGGGTGTGCAGCCACCGACCGACACCGGCCAGTCCCTTATCGGCGAGTTGGCTGATGGCGGTCAGGATCGCCCGAACGTGGTCGCAGACATCGAGGTCAGCGATGGCCTCGGTGGAGATGCGTCGCGCGCTGATCCCGACGTCAGCTAAGGATTTGGTGACGTATTTCGCGAGGTAGCGAGCTACGCGGCGGCCTGGAAGAACCCCGCCGTGTGGTGAATCCTCCTGCACAGCAGAGCCGTCCGTGCCGGCGTGCCGGTTGTCGATGGGTTGGGTGTCGACTTGTGTGCCGAACCTGATCACCCGTGTCGCTGTATTTGAGGATGAGCGTGTCGCTGTATTTGAGGATGAGTCGGTGACCGTCACGGCCACGGTTCGAACGGCCTGTTGGATGATGGTGGCCAGTTCGGTTGCCGCAAGGGGCGCATGCCAGTCATGACCGCCAGAGTCATCGCTGTCGGGCGGGTCGAGGCGGATCAGGGCATGAATGTGCGGGATGAGCCGGGCTTGCAGTTCGACGACTTTGATGAAGCTGACCTGCACCGCATCCGGGTCGGCGCCCGAAGCACGTAGCTCTCGGCGCAGTGTGCGTCGCAGGGTGATGGTGAAGCGTCGCCACAGTTCGGGCAGGTGCCATGTGAACAGGACATGCCCGGTGTAGTCGTAGCAGTCCGCGCAGATCGGCTGTCCCGCATAGATATCACCTTCGCCGTGGGTTGTGCTGCACCACAGTGGTTTCCCATGCGGGCATCGGCGGTAGCCGCCAGTGTGGTGGTGGTCGCGACACACACGCTGCTTCTTGTCGCCTGCACGCGCGGCGGCGTGAACAGGCCCGTAGCTAGGTGCGGTGAGGGTGACGAACACCTGCGGACGATCGGCCACTGCTGCGGGGATGTTGTGGTGGCCGCCGGCGGTGCCAGCGTGCACGAGCTGCCACGTGTCGCGGGCGTACAGGTCTGAGCACGATGGGCATACCTGTGCGCGGCGGTTGTTGCACCGTGTCCACACCACCCGATCGCGGCCTATCTCGTCGGTACCTCTGAGTTGGATGGGGTGGGCGCAGAAGCCAACAGATTCCGCGCGCCGCCACCACGATTCGAACCCCGTCGAGGACGCGCGGCGCACCATCTGATCCACCACCGCATTGGTGTCGATCGAGCCGGGAACCCCGGGCAACACCAGCGTGGGGGCTGTCGTTGCAGTAGTCACCGTTGACCCCGGGCGGTGTCGGTGCGCCCGCTGTTGGACTGGTTGGTTCGGGTCGCGGCACGAGGTGGCCGGAATCGTGCTGCCAGAGTGGCGATGTCGTGGTCGGCGACGTGAAATGCCCGTACCCGCACCGGTTGGGCCGTGCCATCGATCATCATGTAGCCCACACCGGGAGTGGTGTCGGGGATGTGATCGCAGTCGGCCCCCGCGTCGCGGGCGCCCTGGCCCAAAACCATGGTGGTTTGGGTGGCTTCGGTCAACCGCAACCCGATTCGCACGGTAAACAGCTGCCGCATCGGCAGGGTGTCTTTGGCCGGATCTTGCACCGCTGCCACCACCGAAATGCCGACGGCCCGGCCTTGGGAGAGCAGCAGGCCCAACAGCTGTTCAATTTCGCTGCGCACCTTGCGGTCGGTCACATACGCAGTCAGCGCGGCGATCTCATCGATCACCACCACGAATAACGGCTCAGTCGGAGTCGGGGTGTGCATGCGCGTCTTGCCCCGTAACCGATTGGCGCGGGCGTGCATCACCTCCACTAGTTGCCGCAGCAGGTACAGGGTGGTGCCAGTGGCGTCGTGGGTGAACACCGTGAACATGGGTGCTCCGGCGCCCAGTTCCATGCCGCCTTTCGGGTCGATGACGCAGAGCCGCACTTGTCCGGTTTTCACGGCGGGGGCGAGGCCAGCGATCAGTGACCACAACACTGAACCTTTCCCCGCGCCGGTCGCGCCAGCCACGAGCAGGTGGTGGCCAAGCAGAGGTAGGTGCCACCAGTGGCGGGTTTCGGTGATCCCGACCCGCAGCGACCCCACATCCACCGCAGTCGCCGTCGTGGGCATGGGCAGGGCAATCGGGTCGGCCAGCACGTCGCCGCGCATCAGGGTGATGCGTAGCTCTCCGGGCGCGGTCGCGCGGATGGCGATCCGGTCGGCACGCCAGGCGGCGGCTAGCGCCTCGGATTGCTTGTGCCAATCAGCCAGGGAGTGGCCGGTGACCACTCGCAGCGCCAGGACGTCGGTCGTCTTGCCGATGCGCACCGACTGCAAGGTCGGCACCAAGGTGCGTTCGCCAAGTGTGGCGGTCAGGCCGTGCAGGGTGCACACCGATTGCCAGGTGCGGGTGTAGCGCGACCAGGTCAACCAGCGCCGCCGCACCGGCTCGGTGACCCATCCGTGAAACGATCGCGGGTCCAGCCACGCCCAGCCCGCATACGCGGCAGCGAAAGCAATACCGATGATCAGACCCGCGCGTGAGCCATGGGTAATGGCCATCGCCACGCTGGCGATGATCGGGATGCTGATGGCCGGGAACAGGACCGCCCACCACAGCAGATACCCGGCCGCTTTGAACAGTGAGAGGATGAGGTCGGTGATCCAGTCGTCGTCGTTGGATTGAGAGTTCTTGCTGTTTTTGTAGTTTGATGCCATGACAAGCGTCCCTCTGGTGAGTGAATGGTCGATAGCAGCTCACGTGCTGGGGCGCGACACCCACGAGCGCCGCGCCCCAGCAAATGGGGTTATTTCTGCGCGCGGGACGCTTGATCGCTCGGCGCAGCCGCGGGGTTGGTGGGGGTGATGGCGTCGGCACGGAACGCCACGCCGCTGCGATCACCTTGAGCCCAAGGGATAGCAACCAGACCCGCGACTGAAACAGGTTGGGTGACTGTCACTTTCGGATCCCCGGCGACGGTGACGTTGAGCACTTCACCACCGGTGTCATCCAACGCCAACAGCTGCGCGGCATACAGTGGCACGCCGGTGGCGGTGTCCACTTTTGGGCTGCCGGTCTCGAAGTTCAGCCGCGGCTCGGCCGCTCGGGTGACGATGAACCGTGTGCCTGATGTGTCGATTCTTAAACGCATTGTCCCGCTGTTCCTTTCGTGATCTGTTTGCGCCCCGTTGCGGCGCTGGGCTCAGTTCACGTGGACATCGCGGACGTAGCGAGGGACGTTGGCAGGCATTGCCGACACTGCCGCAGACATTTCGGACACGACAGGGACATGCCCGTGGGCATCGGACGGGCATCACCGCCGCGGGGCGGCGGCAGTCGCATGGCAAACTAGGAACCACGCGCTGAGGATGGACAGGGATGACACGGAAAGATGTGCGCTGAGACGACGGGCGATCAGGACGGCGACGCCGAGGCCGCCACGATCCCCAACGATCGCCTCACCCAACGGCTGCACGCCAAGGGACTCTCCCCACAGAGGTTCGCCACTGCGGTGGGCGTGGATATCAAGACGGTGCGCCGCTGGCTGGCCAACATCGACTACAACGTCCGCGAGGACAACGCCCGCCGCGCCGCTAAGCTGCTTGGCTGCACACCGCACAACCTGTGGCCCAACCAGTATCCTGCCCCTACCGCGAGCGCGCTGGCGACGACGTCGCTGGGTGGTCCGTTCACCGCGACGCTGTATGCCAGCCGCACCCAGCTGCCGATCACGACGTGGCAGCAGCATTTCGGCGACGCCACCACCGGCATCGACATCCTCGTCCTGGCGGCCACGTTCCTGTTTGACACCCTCGACGGCTTCCTCGACATTCTGCTCGACGCCGCCGCCCGCGGTGTGGCGGTGCGGTTTCTCGTCGGGGATCCTGACACTGCCACCACGATCCTGCGCGGCAAGGAGGAAGGCATCGGCGAGGCCGTCATCGCCCGCTGCCGCACGTCCGTGGAGTTGCTCGCCCCGCATGCCGATACCCCGGGGCTGGATATCCGCACCCACGACACCACGCTCTACACGTCGATCTTCCGGGTCG